>CAJOFJ010000004.1 GCA_905233625.1 uncultured Bacteroidales bacterium
ACTCAGATTAGGAATGAATCCTGTCCAATACCGGATAAATTTTATCAGTGAACACAATATAAACAAAATTTAGTGTCCAACTTTTGGGGTGCAATACAATAGTGTAATCTGGGGGGATGCGGAACCTATGTCTCTCCTCCGCAGTGCGCTATACTCCTACGCTGAAGCACTAAATCAGCTCACCGCGGAAAGGACTCGTTTTAGCCAATGCGAAAAATTTCATGCAATAGCCGTGACTTTTTTATCAAGAAAAAAGTGACTAAAAGAAATTTTCCGTAATTTTGCCAATCATTAAACAAGCAAAAGAATCTATTAGCACCCCATGAACTACTACATCAAAAACGGTACCCTTGTCAATGAAGGCGAATGCTTTGAAGCCAACGTATATATCGCTGACGGAAAAATCGCCAAGATTGTGCGCAAAGGGGAGGTTTTTGATGCGGGTAATGCCATTGTCATTGACGCTACAGGCAAATATTTGATTCCCGGCATTATTGACGAACATGTGCATTTCCGGGAACCCGGACTGACGCAGAAAGCAGACATGTACAGTGAAAGCCGGGCTGCTGTGGCGGGAGGCGTGACTTCCTTCATGGACATGCCCAACACCGTGCCGCAAACGGTGACCCAAGAAGCACTTCAGCAAAAATTTGACTTGGCCGCTGAGAAATCTCTGGCCAACTATTCCTTCTATATCGGTGCCACCAACGACAACCTCGCTGAAATCGTCAAAATTAATCCCAAAGAGGTTTGTGGTGTCAAATTATTTATGGGCTCCAGCACCGGCAATATGTTGGTGGACCAGGAGGCAAGCTTGGAGCGCTTGTTCAAAGAAGCCCCCTGCCTCATTGCCGCCCACTGCGAGGAAGAGAGCATCATCAAACGAAATACATCGCACTACAAGGAAATGGCAGAAAGAGGTGAAATCAAAGCTGATGCCACCATCCATCCTCTGGTGCGCTCAGCGGAAGCCTGCTACCAGTCGTCAGCAAAAGCTGTGGAACTGGCCGAAAAGGCTGGCGCGCGACTGCATATCATGCACATCTCTACAGCCAAAGAGCTTTCCCTTTTCCGCAATGATGTTCCACTCCATGACAAGAAGATAACAGCCGAGACCTGTCCTCATTACCTGTTTTTCAACGACCAAAACTATGTGGACAAAGGCTTTGCCATCAAGTGTAATCCCGCCATCAAAACAGCAGCCGACCAGCAGGCATTGCAGGAAGCCTTGACAACAGGCTTGATCGACACCATTGGCACCGACCATGCACCGCATCTGCGGGAAGAGAAATTCACGGGCGATTATTTCAGCTCCAAATCAGGCTTCCCCTCTATCCAGAACAGTCTGAATATTCTGCTTCTGCTGTATCGAAAAAACAATATCTCTCTGCCGCAAATTGTGAAGCTGATGTGCCACCACCCTGCCCTGCTCTACCAAATTGACCGCAGAGGCTTTATTCGCGAAGGCTACCATGCCGATTTGGCCATCTTGGACCTTGATACCACCCAGACCATTTGCAACGAAGAAATGCGCTATAAATGCGGCTGGACTCCCTATCACGGCACCGAAGTGCACTCACACGTGACCCACACCTTTGTCAATGGCCATCTGGTCTATGAAAATGGAGTGTTCCACGAAGAAAACAAGGGGAAAAAGTTGGAATTTCTTCGCTCCAGCATGTAAGATATCTGAAAAATAGTTGTCTAAAGAACTGTCGTATTTCGGCAGACTCATTTCGTATATAAAATCACGAAATGTTAAAAAAAGTTAATAATAAATACCTTGCGATACAAGGTACTAAAATTTTATCTACTTTTGCAGCGGATTTAAAAATGAAAAGTTATGGCAATCAACGCTGAAAATGTGAAATCACAGATGAGAAAAGGATATCTCGAATACTGTATCCTGCTCATCATCGCCAAAAAGCCCATGTATGTCTCCGACATCATCACCGAGCTGAAAGAAGCGCAACTCATCGTGGTGGAAGGTACCCTCTACCCTTTGCTGTCACGATTGAAAAGCAGTGGTATCCTTGCATACCAATGGCAGGAATCACTACAAGGACCGCCACGAAAATATTATGAACTGACCGACGACGGCCGACAATTCCTGGCCGAACTGGAAGAAGGTTGGGAAGAAATCAAAAATGTAGTTGAATTAATCAAAAATAAAAACATATAATCATGAAAAGGACAAGCACAATCAGTTTAGGAGGCATGAACTTCAATATTGATGATGATGCCTATGAAATGTTAAACCAATATTTCATCGAAATATCCAAACGTTTCCCCGAAGACGAAAAAGAGGAGATTCTCCGCGACATTGAAAGCCGTATGGCGGAACTGTTCACTTTCAAAATGAAAGACCGCAACGTCATCAACGCTGACGATGTCAACGAAGTGATTGATGTCATCGGACATCCCGACCAGTTTGACGATGAAAGCGACAACTCTTCAGAGGATAATTCTTCAAAAGAAAAAAACACTGAAGAAAAAAGAAACTTCAGCAGTCGCTCAAGAAAAGAATACCGCAAACTTTACCGCAACAGCACTGACAAAATCATCGGTGGTGTGGCTTCCGGTTTGGCTGCCTATTTCGACCTCGACCCGGTGGTGCTGCGTATTCTCTTTGTAGTGCTGGCTTTCGCAAGTCTTGGCTGGGGCATCCTCATTTACTTGATTTTCCTCATTGCCATGCCCGAAGCAATCACCAAAGCCGAGTTGCTTGAAATGCAAGGAATAGAGCCGAGTTTGGAAAACATTGACAACTTCAGCCAGACACCAGTAAACCCTAAAAGAAGCAGCACTTTTTGGAATATCATCAAAGCCATCCTGATATTCATCGGTATCGCCATCGCCATAACTTTGGCTGTCTGTGTGCTTGGCATTGCCATCGCCATTTTTGTAGGCCTGCTCACCCATACACCTGGAGAATTCGGCAGTTTCATCGATATTGCCCTTTTGGTCAGTTTCGGGGTGTTCTGTCTTTGCCCTCTCATAGGTATTATCGTTCTCTGCGTTCGCGCCTTCAGAAACGGCGAGCGCAAACACAAATGGGTGGGCTGGACCTTGCTTGCCATTTGGATGCTCAGCTTGTTTGGCATCATCGGTTTCGGAATAGAAGAAGGCAAACAAGGTGATTTAGGAGATCGTCTTGAAAAGACCGCCAGGAATTTTGATGGCAAATGGGGTACAAATACTTATTCCTACGAATATTACTCCAATTATCCTGAGGAATACAGTTCAGAACAAATTGACAGCATTGTTCAACCAATACTTAATGATTTGAGCGATGATAAAGACTACGATGTATTCATCCAATCGGATCCCGGCTCCGGTACAACTGTTCGTATCTCCAGTAAAAGCAACAAGAAACACTCCTCCGAACAACATGTCCCTGTTGATACAATAAGCGTCCAGGAATAACGTTAAAAATATCAGAATAATCAAACTGTTATGCTGATCGAATTACAAGGCATTCACAAAACCTACGACAACGGACAGCCGCTGCATGTGCTGAAAGGCATCGACCTCAGCATCGACAAAGGCGAGTTTGTCTCCATCATGGGCGCTTCCGGCTCGGGGAAATCCACCCTGCTGAATATTCTCGGCATCCTGGACAATTACGACGAGGGAGAATACCATATTGACGGTAAACTGATCAAAAACCTGAGCGAGAAAGAGGCTGCGCATTACCGCAACCAGATGATAGGCTTTGTGTTCCAATCGTTCAACCTCATCAATTTTAAAACAGCCATCGAGAATGTGGAATTGCCGCTGTTTTACCAAGGGGTAAGCCGCAAAGAACGTCACGACTTGGCCATGCACTATCTTGAGCGTTTCGGTTTGGCTGATTGGGCATCGCATTATCCCAACGAGATGTCGGGCGGACAGAAGCAGCGTGTAGCCATTGCCCCCTAGTATTTTGCTGGCCGACGAGCCTACCGGTGCCCTCGACTCCAAAACCTCTGTGGAAGTGATGGAGCTGCTGACCCAACTCAACCGTGAGGAGAAAGTCACCATCATTGTGGTGACCCACGAAAGCGGAGTGGCCAACTGCACCGACAAAATCATCCATATCAAGGACGGCATCATTGGCGAAACCACCATCAATACTGAACACCACGCTTCCGTTTTCGGCAGCGACACTATTATGAAATAAAGCACTTTAATACCATAAGATACACTACGCATGAAAGACCTGTTTATCGAAATATGGGAATCACTGAAACGCAACAAACTGCGGACAGCCCTCACCGGTTTCGCAGTGGCGTGGGGTATCTTCATGCTGATTGTACTTTTGGGTGCCGGCAACGGCCTGATGAACGCTTTCATGCACAACGGGCGCGATTTCGCCTCCAACACCATGATGATTTTTGGCGGCTATACCACCCAACCTTACGATGGACTAGAACAAGGCCGGGATATCAGGTTGAACGACAAGGATATTCAGTTAACTGAAAGTCCGCTGTTTGCCAATCATATTGACGAAGTGACCGCCAATCTTATACAAGGGCCTTATCCACTGGTATGGAAAAATAAAAGTGTCTCCATCAGCCTCTCGGGCAGTTATCCCAAAATCGCCGAAATGGATAAAATCACAATTCAAGAGGGCCGATTTATCAACGATATAGACATGCAGCTACGGAGAAAAACAGCGGTCATTGCCAGCACTCACGCCAAGCAACTGCTGAACGGCGGCACAGACTATGCTTATTTTATCGGCAAACAGCTGAAAATAGGAAACTCAATGTATCAGATTGTGGGCATCTACAAAGCGCAGGAAAACATGCGCAACAACGATGTCTATGTTCCGTTCACCACCATGCAGATGCTCACCAACAACTACAATTACGAAGACCACATCGTCTTTACCTTCCATGGCTTGAATACCGAGCAGGAAAACGAGGAGTTTGAGCAGCAATACAGAGCGGTGCTCAACCAGTCGCACCGTGCCGCCCCTGACGACGACGGTGCAATATGGATATGGAACCGCTTCACCCAGAACTTGCAAATGGACAAAGGCACGAGCATTCTGCGCAAAGCCCTATGGATTATCGGCATTTTAACACTATTAGGCGGTATTGTAGGGGTATCAAATATCATGCTGATAACAGTGAAAGAAAGAACACACGAGTTCGGCATCCGCAAAGCCATTGGTGCTACACCGACATCTATCATGAAACTCATTGTAGCCGAAAGTGTTACCATCACAGCCTTGTTTGGTTACATTGGCATGATTCTCGGCTTGGTGGCCTGTGAAATCATGGACGTCACGGTAGGAAAATCCTCGTTAGAGATGTTCGGAGAGAAAGTCAGCGTGTTTGTTGACCCGACGGTAGGCTTGGATGTGGCTTTCGGAGTAACACTTGTACTGATTATCGCCGGCACCATCGCCGGACTCTCCCCCGCCATGAAAGCGGCTCGCATACGACCGATAGAAGCACTTAGAAATGAATGAGAAGCTGTGTGCGATGAGCGATGAGCTCACACCCCATAGCTCACAGCCCACAGCAAAATAAACAACTCAACAATTCAACAGTAATGAAATTCGACTTGGACAGCTACAAAGAAATCTCTGACTCGCTGATGCGGAACAAACGGCGGAGTTTCCTCACCGGCTTCGGCATTTTCTGGGGCTTGTTCATGCTGTTGTTCCTCATCGGAGGCGGAAACGGACTGAAGCAGTTGCTTTCCAAAAATTTCTCGGGCTTCGCCACCAACACCATCATTATGGGGGCGGGCCAGACAGGCAAGCCGTACAAGGGTTTTGAGGAAGGACGTTACTGGCAATTGGAGTTCAATGACGTAGAACGGTTGAAACATCTATTTCCCGAATTAGCCATCATCACCCCGCAACTGTCGCAATGGGGTGTGGTCGCTGTCAACGAAGGCTATACGGTCAACAGCAACATGCTGGGAGCGGAGGCCGACTATCAGTATGTAGAAACCCCGATACTGAAATATGGACGTTACCTCAACAATGTGGATATACAACAGCACCGGAAGGTATGTGTCATCGGCAAACAGATTTACCAGTCGCTGTTTCCGGAAGGCGGTGACCCCTGCGGACAGTTCATCAGTGTGAACTCTGTTTATTATCAAGTAATTGGAGTGAATTACAGCAGCTCCAACATCAACATCAATGGCCGAAGCGAAGAAAGTGTTACCGTGCCCATTACAGTTTTACGTGACATTCTTAACACGGGAGATGCGGTCGGAATGATTTGCATGGTGGGACGAGACGGTGTGAAGATGAGCGACATGGAACCCCGCATCCGCCAAGCTGTCTACCGCAAGCATACCATTGCACCTGACGATGACGAGGCGCTTTTTATGCTCAACATGGAACCAATTTTCAAGATAATTGATAACCTTTTCAAAGGAGTGAATTTCCTGATTTGGTTAGTTGGTATCGGCACCTTGCTGGCCGGCGCCATTGGGGTGAGCAACATCATGATGGTGGTGGTGAAAGAGCGCACCATCGAAATCGGCATCCGCAGGGCCATTGGAGCCACACCTTTCGACATTCTGTTCCAGATTGTCATGGAAGGCATCGTACTCACTTTGATAGCGGGCCTGTCGGCCATCGTGTTCTCGGTATTCATGCTGAATGCGCTTGAAGTAATCGCTCACCATGAAACCGCCTTCCAGATTAATTTTGGCACGGCGATATCAGCCTTTTTCCTGCTTACCATACTCGGCATATTAGCGGGCATTGCCCCGGCCTACCGAGCCATGCATATAAAACCTGTGGATGCGATGAGAGATGAATAGATGTAGAGACGTTAAGACGTGGAGGCGGGGAGACATGCACTGCGTGCATTCGGGGAGACGGGAAGACATGAAGAAACAAATTCCCCTTCTATTAGAAGGGGTGGCCGAAGGCCGGGGTAGTGACGTAAATGTAAAATACAAATAATAAAAACACAATGAAAAAAGGACTCAAAATTATCATTTTCACGCTGATTGGCCTGATTTTTATCGGCACTTTCGTTTTTCTGTTTCAGAAATCCAGAAAAAAAGAAATTCAGTATAACGCGAAGATGGATATTCAGCGGGAGGCTTTGATTACTGGCAAAATCAGTCCCCGCAATGAGGTGGCCATCAAGCCGCAAATCAACGGCATCATTGCCGAACTATACAAGGAAGCGGGACAGGAAGTGAAAGAAAACGAGGTGATTGCCAAACTGAAGGTGATTCCCGACATGAACTCGCTGAGTGCAGCCCAAAGCCGTGTGCGACTGGCGGAAATCAACTACGAACAGGCTTTGAGCAATTACAAGCGGGAAAAGGCCCTTTACGACCAGAAGCTGATCAGCCAGGAATCCTTTGAGCAAACCACACAACTGCTGAACCAAGCTCGCGAGGAGAAATCGGCAGCCCAAGACGCTTTGGAGATTATCCGCGATGGTGTGTCCTCCTCCAACGCCACTTCCAGCTCCACCCTGGTGCGCTCCACCATTTCGGGATTGATTCTGGATATTCCTGTCAAGGTGGGTAACTCTGTCATCCAGGCCAATACCCTTAACGATGGTACCACCGTGGCCACCATCGCCAACATGAACGACCTGATTTTCACGGGCAGTGTAGACGAAACCGAAGTGGGCACACTCCAGGAGGGCATGCCGCTGATTATCACCATCGGGGCCTTGCAAAACCTGAGTTTTGAAGCCACTTTGGAATACATCGCACCCAAAGCGACCGAGAGCAACGGCACCAACAAATTTGAGATCAAAGCCGCCGTATTGCCGCAGAAAGAGCACAAAATACGTTCCGGTTACAGTGCCAACGCCAAAATCATTCTTGAACAGGCCCCCGATGTATTAGCCATCCCCGAAAGTGCCCTCGAATTTGAAGGCGATTCAACCTTTGTCTATGTCAAAAAGGACGGCAACTTTACCCGACAGGCTGTCACCACGGGTTTGAGCGATGGCATCAACATTCAGATTACCAATGGGTTGAAAGAAGGCGATAAGGTCAGAGGTTCACAAATCATCTTCGATAAATAATAAGCCATGAAAAAAATACTGTTCTGTTTTCTGATGAGTTGTGGTCTGCTTTTTGTACATGGGCAGGACAACACCACAAACAAAGGTCCTTGGACGCTGGACGATTGCATCCAATATGCCTTGGAGCATAACATCAGCATCAAACAAAGCCAAAACACCTGCCAACAGCGTTCCATCGAGCTGAACACTGCCCGTAACAGCGTATGGCCAGAATTGCAAGCCAGTGGAAACCAAGGATTTAACTTTGGTCGTGGTCTTTCGGAGGACAACACCTACACCATGAACAGCACTGCCAACACCTCTTTCAGCATTGGGGGCAGTTTGGACTTGTTCACAGGCTTGAGAGTGAAGAACAACATCACGATGGGCAAACTCAACCTGCAAGCCGCCACCGCCGACTACGAAAAAGCCAAAGACAACATCCGCATCTCGGTGATGCAAGCCTTTACGCAAATCCTGTACGACATGGAAATCAGCAAGGTGGCAGCGGAGCAAATCAGCATCGACTCCATGCAATTGAACCGACTCCAAGCCATGGAAAAGGCAGGGAAAGCGGGGTCTGCGGAGGTCGCCGCCCAAAAGTCCACACTGGCCCAAAGCCAGCTCACCTACACGCAAGCTGCCAATCAGCTGAAGCTGGACTTGCTGGAACTTTCGCAGCTGTTGGAATTGAGCAGTCCCGACGGCTTTTCCATCGCTCCTTTGGACATCTCGCACTTTTCGGTCAAAGAATTGCCCAGCCCCGAGCAAGTATATGCCCAAGCAGTCGGAGTCAGACCAGAAGTCAAGGCTGAGGAGATCCGCTATGACTACGCCAAAACCAACATTGCCTTGGCCAAAAGCGGCTATATTCCCACTTTGTCGATGAATGGTGGTATCGGCACCAACTATTATGCGTTGCTGGGCCACCAAAACAAATCATTCGGGCAGCAACTCAAGGATAACTTCAGTCCTTACCTGGGTTTCTCGCTATACATCCCCATCTTCGACAAATTGGTGACCCGCAACAATGTTCGTAGCGCCAAACTGCAACTCAGCAACCAGCAATTGAAGCTGGACAATGTGAAAAAAACGCTGTATAAAGAGATTCAGCAGGCCTATTACGGAGCTGTGAGCGCACGCGACAAATATAAAAGCAGCAAGACAGCTGCGGAAAGTTCCGAAGAAGCCTTCCTTTTGGAAAAAGCCCGCTATGAGAACGGCAAAGTCACATTAACAGAATTCAACGAAGCCAAGAACAATTACCTGAAAGCATCTTCAGACTTAGTGCAAGCACAATACGACTATATCTATAAAGTGCAGTTGTTGGAGTTCTACCGGAGCGGAGAGTAATTGCAATTAACTAATTTGCTAATTTGCCAATAAATTTGTATTTTTGCTTTTTAATTCTTCAAAGAAAAATAATAGCAATACATTCAGGTCATGTCCATCGCAGTTCATCATGTTTCAAAGGTTTTCGGCACCCAGTATGCCTTAGACGATGTGAGTTTTGAAATCAAAAAAGGAGAGATTGTGGGCTTCTTAGGTCCCAACGGAGCCGGCAAATCCACCATGATGAAAATCATCACCTCTTTCATTCCCCCTACCAAAGGCGATGTGGAGGTTTGCGGACTGGACATCTGGAACGACTCGTTGGAACTGCGCAAAAAAGTGGGCTACCTGTCCGAAGCCAACCCCTTGTATTACGACATGTATGTGCGTGAATTTCTGGAGTTTATCGCAGGAATCCACCAGCTGAAAGACAAAAAGGCAAAAGTGGAGCACATCATCCAGCTGACAGGCCTCGCTCCGGAAATGCACAAGAAAATCGGAGCTCTGTCGCGTGGTTACAAACAGCGTGTAGGCATTGCCCAAGCTCTCATCCATGACCCGGAAGTGTTGATTTTGGATGAGCCCACCACCGGTCTTGATCCCAACCAATTGTTAGAAATCCGTGAACTCATCAGAAAATGCGGCAAAACCAAAACTGTGCTGCTGTCCACCCACATCATGCAGGAAGTGGACATCATCATCAACAAAGGCAAAATCGTTGCCGACGCCATGATTGATGACATCAGAAAGATGACAGAGAAGATGGGATTCAAGCGTCAGGAAGAACGTGCCACCAATTTGGAAATGGAGGAACTCTTCCGCCAACTGACCCGATAGTCTTTTTTATATTCTTTTGGCTAAATGCCAATACAATAACTTATTAATCAAGCTATTAGCTATTCATTGACACGAGGAACTCCTCGTTGCTACGGGTATGTTCCATTCTTTCTTTCAAGAACGTCATGGCCTCCAAAGTGGTCATATCGGCCAGATGATTTCTCAGAATCCAAACCTTTTGTAAAACCTCCTGCGGTTGCAGCAAGTCGTCGCGACGGGTACTCGAAGCCACGATATCCACAGCCGGGTAAATTCGTTTGTTGGACAATTTTCTATCCAGCTGCAACTCCATATTACCCGTACCCTTGAATTCCTCAAAGATTACCTCATCCATACGGGAACCTGTTTCAATCAAAGCGGTGGAGATAATCGTCAGTGAACCACCATTTTCGATGTTACGGGCGGCACCAAAGAAGCGTTTGGGTTTCTGCAAGGCATTGGCCTCCACACCACCCGAAAGCACCTTGCCTGACGCTGGCGCCATGGTGTTAAACGCTCTGGCCAAACGAGTGATAGAGTCCAATAAAATACACACATCGTGACCGCATTCCACCATGCGTTTCGCTTTTTCAAGCACCATATTGGCAATACGCACATGGCGTTCTGCCGGTTCGTCAAAGGTAGAGGAAATCACCTCGGCATTTACACTGCGCTGCATGTCAGTTACCTCTTCCGGACGCTCATCAATCAGGAGGATAATCAAATATATTTCAGGATGGTTGGCGGCAATAGCATTAGCTATCTCCTTCAGTAACACTGTTTTACCAGTTTTCGGCTGGGCCACAATCAGACCACGCTGACCCTTACCGATGGGGGCAAACAAATCGATGACACGTGTGCTCAACGTCTCTCCCTGATGACCTGTCAAACGGATCTTTTTATCCGGGAACATCGGAGTGAGATAATCAAACGGCACACGGTCACGAATTTCTTCAGGATTACGGCCATTGATTTTTTCAATTTTTGTCAAAGGAAAGAATTTCTCTCCATCTTTCGGCGGACGAATAGCCCCTTTGATGGTATCCCCATTTTTCAGACCAAATAATTTAATCTGAGAAGGAGACACATAAATATCGTCAGGAGAAGATAAATAATTGTAATCTGAAGAGCGCAGAAAACCGCAGGAATTGTCAGCATTGATTTCCAGCACTCCTTCCGCCGTTACGGAGCCGTCATAACTGGCATTTTCCACCATACCCCATTGCTCATCGTACACCGTTGTTTTTTCGGCTGTTGCCGGAGCATGTTTTTCCTCTTCCTTTTCTGTTGTCTCTTCTTCAGCCGATTCATTTTCTTTTGTCAACACCAAATCCACTAATTCTGCCGATTCAAGATTCTTATCCTCAAACGAATCATCGTCCAGCATAATATCATTCAACGCCTTGATATTCGTCTTGTCAATATTCTTGGATTTTTTTCTCTTCCGGGAGTTTTCTTGAGATAATGATTCCACCACTGACATTTCAACATTATCATCAAGTGTCAAATCCAGCTGTTTCGAACTTTTCTTTCTTCCCTTTTTAGGTTTCTTCACCTCTTTTTTGTTTCCACTTTCCGACTGAATCAGCTGTTCCGCACTCAAGTTGGTTTGATCATCAATTTCCGGCACACCGACTGACACTTCTTGCATCTGGGGTTCCTCAACAATGACTTCGGCCAATGGTTGATTATCCGTGTCCGAATTTTTTTTATCATTTACAACAACCATTCCGGATGTTATTTTCTTTACATTTGAAGTAGCGACAGGACCTTTGCCAGGGACAGAAATCCGTTTCCTTTTTGATTTATTTTCAGTAGATTCCATACAAGTAGAAAAGTAACTGCTATTTTCGATTGATTAAAAAAATGCTTGGGGATAGTTTTGCCATTGCTTGACGCAATCACGGGTGGACAATCGCCACCTTCAAAACCGCGGCAAAAATACAAAAAATTTTTAATATTTCGGTCCAAGCCTCCAAAAATCAAAAAAAAAGTGATAAATTTGCACCCTCAAAATGAAACAACAACAATTGTAATTTTTATGCTTATGAAAAAGTTACTATCTATCGCTCTGTTAATCTTGTGTTTAACATTATTCCAAAGTGTATCTGCACAAATAAACAGCGGAATTCTACCACAGAGTGTAGTGGCACAATTATCTGAAAACAACGTACCACAATACGATGTGGCCACTCCTGACCTGAAGGCGTTTCAAGCCAAAAACGATGCTTCTTTCAATAATGGAACACTCTTTAAAGTTGCCATTGTTGTTCCTTTGCAACTTAGCACCGAAAATTCGGGTATTTGGGAACACACCGACGACGGATATGACATTTGGCGTCTCAAATTACACAATGAAAACGCATTGGGATGCTGCGTATTATTCGACCATTTCATGTTACCGGAAGGTTCGCAATTTTTCGCATACAATAGCGATAAATCCTTAATATATGGTCCTTATACCCATGAGGATAATCCCTCTGGCGAGGAATACAGCAGTAATTTGTTCGTCAATGGCGATGTGATTTTGGAATATATTTCACCCCGACACCAGCTCAATTCATCAGATGCTCCCAACATTTCCATTGCCGGCTATAACTACTTTTTCCGTTCCGAAGGTCTTCCTGATCACAGGGTTCAAGGCAGCAAAGACGGTGATACGGGTTATGGTGCTTCCCAAAGCTGTATGATCAACATCAACTGTTCGGAAGGTGACAACTGGAGAGTTCAGCAAAGAGGTGTTGCTCGCATGTTATGTTATGGCATGGAAGATGGTTCTATTGTTAGCGGCTGGTGTTCAGGTACCCTGATTAACAACACTATGGGCGATGGAATCCCCTACTTTTTAACTGCTAACCACTGTGCTGATGGTTGCCCAACCTCACCTACCAACTACTGGAACTATTTCCAATTCTTTTTCAACTATGAATGCCCCTATTGCACATGCAATTCTGAGCCTGGCAAAATAACCTATAACGGATGTACAAAAATTGCCAACAGTCCTATCACAGGAGGTTCGGACTTTCTGCTGTTAAAAATTAATGGCAAGACATGGACCAATCTTAAACAAGATGGTTTAGTGATGAATGGTTGGAACAAAACTTCTTATTCCTCCAACAATGCCCCCACTTCCGGTGTATCTATCCATCATCCCGCAGGTGATGTGAAGAAAATTTCCACGTATAACACTCGATTGACCTCCGATCAATTCTCTGGTGGTGCAACCAATGCATACTGGAATGTGGCATGGGCACAAACCGCACACGGAAGAAGTGTAACTGAGGGTGGTTCATCCGGTTCTCCCTTGTTCAATACCGAAGGTTTGGTAATTGGCACTCTTACTGGAGGAAGTTCTTCTTGTACTAACTATTATGGCCGTGAACTGTATGGTAAAGTGTCATACCATTGGTCTTCAGCAGGTTCTACCAATGACAAAAAATTACAACCTTGGTTAGATCCTATTCCTCTCTCTCAAAGTACTTGCAACTATCTTGATTTTACCAGTGGTTTATACACTATACCAGCTGCCCACATCTTCAATGCCAATACCACCAGTGGTTTCAATTTCTTGGTTTATAGTAACGGACCATGGACATTGTCTTATTTGAATGATCACAGCTGGTTTACAACCAGTACAGAATCCGGTACAGGTAATAGTGTTATTACTGTCTCCTGCCAAGCTAACACAAATACTATTTCCCGCCGTGGTACCATGCTGATTACTAAATCCGACGGCTCCACTTTCCAAATTACTGTGAAACAAGAAGGAGCAGCCTCCGGTATTTCAGTTATTGCCGAGAATGAGTTCACTATTTACCCGAACCCTGCTCACGACCAAATCAATATCGAATCTGTGGATCATTTTATCACCAAAGTGGAAATCATCGATATGTTAGGCAAGGTGGTCTATAGCTATAATACCAATGGTGCCAACTCCTTGACACTGCCTGTCAGCCAATTGGAAAACGCCATGTATCTGATACGTATGACCACAGTGGACAACGAAGTGGTGTATAAGAAATTCTCGAAAAATTAATATCAAAAAAAGTAGAGACGTTTCATGAAAAGTCTCTACATATAATTCAGAATTCAAAATTCAAGAATAAATTATCCCCTAATATAGAGATGCAAAAAAATTGCATCTCTATATTTTTTACAACAACATGTTTTTTGCCCTATAGACGGCCTCGTAGAGGTCGTCTATTTCTTTTTTGTCGTTGTATATAGCAAAGGATGCCCTGACGGTTCCGGGAATTCCGAAATGATCCATAATGGGCTGAGTGCAGTGATGTCCTGTACGAACAGCCACCCCCAATTTATCAATAATAGCCCCGATATCAGAAGGATGGATTTTATCGATATTGAAAGAAACGATAGCCGCTTTCCGCGCTGCCTGACCATAAATACGAAGACCTTCAATACTTGACAAACGCTCTTCCGCATAGTCCAGCAATTCCTTCTCGTAGGCGGCAATATTCTCCATACCAATAGTCTCCATATATTCTATCGCTGCCTTCAATCCCATGGCATCGCCCACACTGGGAGTGCCCGCCTCAAACTTGAACGGCAAATCATTATAAGTGGTTTTGGCAAAGGTCACCTGCTTGATCATCTCTCCCCCACCCTGGTAGGGTTTCATCTTATTTAGCCATTCCTCCTTGCCATACATCACTCCGATACCCATAGGCGCATACATTTTATGTCCCGAAAAACAGTAAAAATCGCAATCCAAGGCCTGGACATCCACTTTGCAATGGGAAACTGCCTGAGCTCCGTCCAGCAGCACAGGAACACCCTTTTTGTGAGCTATTTCAACAATTTCCTTTACCGGGTTGACCGTTCCCAGAGAATTAGACACGTGTGTCACCGCCAGCATCTTGGTTTTGGGCGTAATCAGCTGGTCAAGCTGCTCTATACATAACTCGCCTTTTTCGTTGAAAGGAAGCACTTTCAGCACACAGCCACGGTCCTCGCATAAAAACTGCCAAGGCACAATATTGGCATGGTGCTCCATCTCACTTACAACAATCTCATCACCTTCGTGCAGAAAAGTTCGCCCAAAGGAAGCCGCCACCAGATTCATGGAATCCGTGGCTCCACGAGTGAAAATAATCTCATAGGCATGGCGGGCGTTGATAAAGCGGCGCACTGCCTCGCGGGCAGCCTCAAACTCATCGGTAGCCCGCTGGCTCAGATAATGCACTCCACGGTGAATATTGCTGTTGATGGTCTCATAATACGCCTTCAACGTGTCGATCACCACCTGCGGTTTCTGCGTGGTGGCGGCATTGTCAAGATAAACCAACTGGCGACCGTAAATTTTCTGGTCTAAAATCTTAAAATCCTCTCTATTCATCTTCGTCATCTTCGTCATTAAGCTCCTCATAATCAGAGAACTTATTACTATTTTGCTGAAGCATCAAAGCCTCTCGCATCAGCAACCAATAACAAGCGATAACCAGTATCGTGGTAAAAATACTCATCCAATTCATGGTCAAAGCCCCTTTTATCACCAGATTGCTCATCACAAACAGCCAGATTTGGGCGATAACATACAAATGAAAACCGACTTTATTGATTTTCAGCATCAAAGCGGCACCCACCACGGCCAAAGCGTAACCTAAAGACAGTAAAAGATACTGCCATGAAGGCACTTCCGCCATTTTTTGCATGGCCTCAATCATTTCATTCGGCATTCCCATGTTCTCATACATCTCAATTACCGACGGCAACATTCCTGAAGTAAAGGAAAGCATGAAATAACCCAGGAAGGAGAAACCTGAGAAAATGAAAGTCAGTACTGCCAGTACTACCAACCATGGTGAGCGAGTGCGCTTGTTTTCGTTAAAAGGATCCATAATATTGAATTTTATAATAATTATCGGTTTGATGATCTATCTTGAATCTGTTATCACCGCGGAGCCCTACCAGCCAAACGATTTTATCGGCAGAACACAAGACAGGTACATGCTGTTTTTCTAATAAATTGACTTTTTGATCGATAAAAAAATCGCTCAATTTCTTGCTACCCTGCATACCAAAGGGACAGAAACGGTCTCCCTCGTGCCAGTGGCGCAAAGTCAGCGGAAAGACCAGCTTTTTCGCATCCACATACAAAACATCAGAATCGGAGGTAAAAGCGGGAGCAACGCTGATCGGAAACTTCTCCACCGTGAAGCCCAGAGCTTTCAAATCCTCTATCGTTTCAATCTTTTTCTCTCCCTGTTGAGCAATCGACAAAGGACTGACAAGAAGAGATTTTCTATCTTTTACTACCTGATAATGAGACGAATAGAAACGTTTTCCGGCAGATTTTTCCAACGAATCCAGAATTTGCATCACCTCAGGAGCGTTAAAGCCATAATCCTTCAAAACTTCGAATAAAACCAGCGCCGGATCTTCACACTTAGACAGTTCGTCTATCGAAATGCGCACCACCTCACCCTCTTCAGCAAGCATTGTGGATTTAAGCTCATCCATCCGCTGCTGGTAAAAACGATATTGGCGTTTCAACAAATCTATATTGCGTGAAAAGGTGGAAATCAGTTCCGGATTCAACTCCTCCAATTTAGGCAGCACAGAATGCCTGATTTTATTGCGCTGGAAGGCCTCGGAATCGTTGGAGGCGTCATTTCTATATGCTATACCCTTTTCGGCGGCAAAACGCCTGATTTGAGCCGAAGAGAAATGCAATAACGGGCGAAGTAGTGTGGTGGTTTTTTCCGGAATAGCCGTCAATCCCTTCAGACCCGTTCCCCGGGTCATATTCAGGAGAAAAGTCTCGGCATTGTCATTGGCATTATGGGCGGTCACCACGTAATCGAAATCGCCAGAAATTTTCGCGAACCACTGATATCGCAGCTCACGGGCAGCCATCTCAAGCGACAAGCCATGCTGTTTCTGGTAGTCCAGCGTGTCGAATTCCTGCTCAAAATACCGCACTCCATAATTCTCAGCCATGTCGCGAACCAGCAGCATATCTTTGTCCGACTGTTCGCCCCGCAAGTGAAAATTGCAATGCGCAATGGCAAAGTCAAATCCGCAATGACGGAAAAGCCATGCCATCACCGAGGAATCTGCGCCGCCACTTACCGCCAGCAAATATTTTTTCTCCTGTGCAAGGGGTACTAATTGTTCAATATGTTGTCGAAACTGTTCTACCATAATTCGGCTACAAAATTACAAAATATTCGCCGACTTTCATACAAAAAAGGGCAGTTCGTTACCGACCACCCTTTTTCAATTTATTAACCCCATTAAAAAAATGATTACGAACCACATTTGGAGTAGCCACAGTTGGAGCAGCACAGACAGCCCTCCTTGTACTCCATGGTATTTTCCTGACCGCATTTCGGGCAGACAGCGCCTTTGGCTTTCGTGCCATCGCGGAGGAATTTCTTCAGGGCGCGAATCACACCATTCTTCCATGAGTTGATGGACTCCTCGCGGAAATTCAGACCGGAAATAATGTTGATGATGCTTTCCATCGGGATTTCGTGTCTCAGCAAAGCGGAAATCATCTTGGCATAATTCCAGAATTCAGGATTAAAGGTACGGGACAAGCCTTTCATCAGCACTTCATAACCGTCTTTGTCGTAGTATTGGAAATCGTATGTTTTCGTACCATCCTCATGACGGTTTTTGATGATGAAACCTGATTCCACCCATTTCGGAATAACAAAGCGGTCGCTCTCGGTCTTACCCGTGAAAATCTCATACGGGCGACCATCGCGCAGACCCACGAAAGCTATCCAGTCCTCGCAATTATTTTTGAATCTCACCACTTCGGCAGGCAAAGAGGTGGGTCGTTTGTAATTCTTCGGCTGTTCGGCAGGCTTCTCCTCTTCTTTCTTGGTGATGGTGTTCAGCACACCATCGCGAGAACCCTCACGATAAACGGTCATGCCCTTGCAACCCACTTCCCAAGCTTTAACATACAGGCCTGCCACCGTTTCCTCGGTAGTGTCGGCAGGCAAATTCACGGTAACGGAAATGGAGTGATCTACCCATTTCTGCACCATACCCTGCAATTCCACTTTTTTCAAATAATCAGTGTCGGCAGCGGTGGACTTGTAATAAGGAGACTTTTCCACCAAAGCCAGGATAGCATCTCTATCCATCGCTTCCAGTTCCTCCTTGCTGATACCCTGAACCGCGGCCCAGTCAATGAATTTCGGATGGAAGACCATGTATTCCTCGAAAAGATCGCCCACGGTATCACGCACGGTTTTTCTGCGGTTCATATCGTTAGGATTCACCTTTCTTCTTCGCATATACACCACATTGAAGACCGGTTCGATACCGGAAGTGGTTTGAGTACAAATACTCACGCTTCCAGTAGGCGCGATGGTCAGCAACGCGATATTTCTACGGCCGTAACGGATCATGTCTTCATATAACTTTTCGTCGGCGGCTTTCAGACGCAGCACGAACGGATTGCGGCTTTCCTTGATGCAGCTATACACCGGGAAAGCACCTCTTTCGCGGGCCATGGTAACAGAAGAACGATAAGCGGCCAATGCCAATTGTTTGTGGACCTCTGTTGAGAAAGCGTTGCCATGATCGGAACCATACTGGATGTTCAGAGCTGCCAGCATATCGCCTTCGGCAGTGATACCCAGACCGGTACGGCGACCCTTCAGGGACTGCTTTTTGATTTTGTTCCACAACTCCAGTTCCACACGTTTGATATCGTCGGTTTCGGGGTCACTCTTGATTTTGGCAATGATCTTTTCGATTTTTTCCAATTCCAAGTCGATGATATCATCCATCAGACGCTGAGCGTACTGTACATGCTGGCGAAACAGCGGCATGTTGAAGCTGGCCTGTTCGGTGAATGGATTATCCACATAGCTGTACAGGTTCATAGCAATCAGACGGCAGCTGTCGTAAGGACACAACGGAATTTCGCCGCAGGGATTGGTGGAGACGGTCAGGAAGCCTTCATCAGCATAGCAGTCGGGAATAGCTTCTTTGTGGATGGTATCCCAGAACAGCACTCCTGGTTCTGCGGATTTCCATGCGTTATGGGTAATTTTCTGCCACAACTTGGCCGCATCGATTTCCTGTTTGAATTTCGGATTGGGGGAATCGATAGGATACTGTTGCACGTAAGGTTTGCCTGTTCTCACGCATTCCATGAACTCATCGTCGATACGCACAGACACGTTTGCGCCGGTAATTCTACCCTCTGTCATTTTGGCATCTATGAAGCGCTCGGCATCGGGATGTTTGATAGAGATGGACAACATCAAGGCACCACGGCGTCCATCCTGGGCCACCTCGCGGGTGGAGTTGGAGTATCTCTCCATGAAAGGTACCACACCGGTAGAGGAGATAGCGCAGTTCTGCACCTTGCTACCTGTGGGACGAATATGGGACAAATCGTGACCCACGCCGCCACGACGTTTCATCAACTGCACTTGTTCCTCATCCATTTTCATAATACCACCATACGAGTCGGAACGGGCGTCGTTACCGATAACAAAGCAATTGGATAAAGACGAAATCTGGAAATTGTTACCGATACCGGCCATTGGGCTACCCTGAGGAATGACGTATTTGAAATGATCAAAAAGCGAGAAAATCAGTTCTTCACTCATCGGGTTGGCATATTTTCTCTCGATACGGGCAAACTCACGTGCCATACGACGGTGCATATCTTCAGGACTTTTCTCCATCAGCTTGCCCTCATCGTTTTTAAGGGCGTATTTGTCAATCCATACACCAGCAGCCAATTCATCCCCGTTGAAATATTTCACCACATCCTGGAATATCTCATCTTTCTCATAAACCCGCATCGGCTTCTTCTCCATCTGCTCCACTGTTTTCTCCTCTTCTTGCAGGCTGCCCATGACCAGCTCTTCCAGATCATCGAACTGCATTTTCTCCAAGCCGCTCTCACGGCTCTCAATCAGGGCCTGCTGATTGTCTTTTTTCTGAACGTCCACCTTCTCTAAGGTTTCCGAAATTTTCAGCTCATCAAATAGTGATAAATCTTTATCCATAGAAATACTTGTATTTTTTCCAATAATGTATGTCGTCTTCACCTCTTTTTCATAAAACTGCACAACGCCCATCAATGAAAATTCAATAACTCATTGAAAGAATGAAAATTAGCTTTACAAAAAATCTCTCTAAAACTCTTTGCTAAAATAAAAAAGTTGCAGGGATTAGAATGTTAAAATTCATATTTATTATGAACAAAATGACGTTAATATTTTTATCCTTTGATTATTAGAGAATTAAGAAATTTGTGAAAATAATCGTCATTTTTATGCATAAAAATGTCTGAAAATTCAAAAAAATTTCAGTGCATATTTCGCTCTTTGAAGACTCCATTCTCATACCCCTGGATACGTTGGTTCTCCCCTGCCAAAAGCAATCGTTTTTCAGCCCAGAGACAATACTCCTCATTCATTTCGATGCCAAGGTATTTACGACCTAACTTCTTGGCCACCACCGAGGTAGTTCCCGAACCCAAAAACGGATCGAAGACCAGACCGTCGGGAGGGCAAGAAGCCAGAATCAACTTGGCGATGAGTTTTTCGGGTTTCTGTGTGGGATGGTCAGTATTTTCCGGCATCGACCAATAGGGGACTGTGATATCATCCCAGAAATTCGACGGGCAAGTGAGGCGGAATTTACCATCTTCCCCTTGTTCCCAATCTTTCGGTACTCCCCCCTCGCGATAAGGGGCCAGCACTTTTTTTTTCTGTTTAACCGACTCTAAATCAAAATAATAATCATTTTTATCCTGAACTCCGAACCAGATATCTTCCATGCCGTTCTTCCAATTCTTGGAAGCCCCCCTGCCCTTCTCGCGCTGCCAGGTGATGCGGTTCATCACCGTCAGATTCTCTTCCATCACCTGCTGCAAGGCCGAAGTGGATTTCCAATCACCGCATAAATACAATGAACCGGTGGGTTTCAGCAACTTGCACAACTGAGGAAACCACGAACGCAAGTATTCCAGATACTGGCTTCCCGTGCTTGCTTTAAACTGGAATCCATTGAAATTTTTAGACAAATTATAGGGCGGATCCACAATAATCAAGTCAGCCATTTGTGACGGCAGCTGCGACAACAGCAACAGAGTATCCCCCTGTATCGTTCTGTTAATCAAATCAGTATCATTCTTGACCTGATGGGCGGACAATAGACGTGACCGGAGAGAAATTCTCTCCTGCTCTGTCAGGGTTAAAGTTTGGTTGCGGGGAGCCCTTTCTTTCATAAGCAACGTAAGAAAAGCTATTCGGAAGTGGCAAATTTGTCCACAATCTGTTCGGAGTAGGTTTTAGACACCGGCAGCGGTTCCACCTCCTCGTTGTCGAAATTGATAAACAGGCCGTCTTTCTCCTTGCTAATCATTTTAATCTTCTGCATATTAACAATATACGAACGATGACTACGACAGAAGCCCTTGTTTTTCAACTGTTCTTCCAAATCCTTCAGATTACCACGAAGCATATAATGGAAGAGATGTCCATTATCCATATAATATATATTAACATAATTATCTGCTGACGCCAGGTAATACACATTCGCCAGCAAGATGGACAACTTCAATCTTCCCTTTTCATCGCAGAAATTGAAGACCTCATCCACATGAGTATAAGGTTTATTATCCCAAAACTCCTTTTTATCGAGCAAACTGTTCAATTTATTATTCTTTTCTTTCAGAGAATAATATAAATAAGACACTAAATACGGAATAAAAAGGATAGAAGGCACGAAAACAAGCGCTCTTTTGAAAATATCCTCAAAAGGACGCGTATCCTGGAGTGCGAATTTATTGAAAACTGAATAAACGAAGACAATAAATATGATTTCCGACGCAATCCACAACACATATTGCAAGATAGAGATACGATCGCGACGGCATACTGCCCACAAGATCAAACGACTCAGCACCAAAATGGACACACAGCCCAGAACGGTGATGGAAGCATAGACCATTTTCATCACATCATCATTGGACTGGTACCAACTGGTAAGGCCGAAGGGGGTATAAATGGAAACAAACGCAATGGAAAATACCAAAACGAAAAGCAGCATCTGGATGTTGATGCGGAATTTTGCCAAGTATTCCGGTATTTTCTGGTTCATTATACAATATATTTTAAAGGGTTGCAAAGATACAAAAAAATTATTTCACCCCGTATTTTTAAATTTCGCCCCACAGTATGGAAATTTCACCCCTCATTTGGAAATTTCACCCCTCATTTGGAAATTTCGCCACATTTAACCCGCAAACATACCATAAATCCGGGGTCTATCATTTTTTTTCTTTCTTTTGCATTTTTTATTGGCGGCATTTGACTATAAAATTATCAACATAAACAATAAACATGAAAGAAATCAGCAGACTTTTCGATATTTTGAATCGTTATGAGGAAAAATATCCCAAACAGACCGTAGCTTTAGGCTGTAAAAGAGATCAGAAATGGGTGACTTTTTCACCTGCAAAATACAAAGAAATGACCGACAATATCAGCTATGCGCTGATGAAGCTGGGAGTGGAACCCGGTGACAAAGTCGGCATTATCGCCAACAACCGCCCTGAATGGAACATGCTGGACATGGGAATCATGCAGATTGGAGCCATCACTGTTCCGGTATACCCGACCATCAGCGAAGCCGACTACAAATATATTGTCGGCCACTCCGACATGAAGGTGGTTTTTGTGGAAGGCGTGGAAGTGATGAACAAGATCAGCAACATCATGGGCGACACTCCGAAACTGGAGAAAGTTTATACTTTCATCAACCGCGACCGTTTCCCTTATCTGGACCAGCTCATTGAGATGGGTCGTGAGAACGCCAACCCCGAAGAGTTGAAGCGACGCAGCGACGCCGTGAAAGAGGAGGACTGCTCCACCATCATGTACACCTCCGGCACCACGGGACATCCCAAGGGTGTGATGCTGTCGCACAGGAATATTGTCCACCAGCTGTTGAATCTGAGACAAACCCCGGCCAAATGGTCCAACAAAGCCTTCAGTTTCCTACCCATCTGCCATGCTTACGAGCGAATGCTGGTGTTTTTATACCAATATTTAGGCATGTCGGTGTACTATGCACAGAATTTAGGCACCATTGCCGAGAACATCAAGGAGGTGAATCCCACCATGATGTCGGCGGTACCGCGTGTATTGGAAAAATTCTACGACAAAATCTGGAATTCCAAATTCAACATGAAACCGATGGCCCAGAAAATCTTCGTATGGGCTGTTGAGTTAGCCAAGCAATACAAGATTCAAGACTACGAACGTTCCGCCTGGTATAACTTCAAGCTTAAAATTGCCGACAAACTGGTTTACAAGAAGATACGTGAAAAAATCGGTGGCAATTTCGACATTGTGGTATCAGGTGCCGCCAGCATCCAGCCACATTTAGCCTCCTTCTTTTCCGCCATCGGCATGCCCGTTTTTGAAGGTTACGGAAGCACAGAGACTTCTCCTGTAATTGCCGTGAGCTGCCGTGACCGTGACGGACGTGAAGTGGGCACTGTGGGCTTCCCGCTGCCTGGCGTGGAAATCAAGTTCGCCGACAATGGCGAGTTGCTGTGCCGCGGTCACAACGTGATGATGGGCTACTACAAGAACCCTGAACTCACTGACGAGGTCATCGACAAAGACGGCTGGTACCACACCGGCGACATGGGCCGTCGCAACGAAAAAGGCCAGATTTTCATCACTGGACGAATCAAGAGTTTGTTCAAGACTTCTTTCGGCAAATACATCAATCCCGAAGCCTTGGAGGAAAAATTCTGTGAATCACCGTTCATCGCCAATATGATGGTGGTTGGTGAGAACCAAAAATTCGCCGCAGCGGTCATTGCCCCGGATTTTGAGTTCCTGAAAGGCTGGTGTAGCCGCCACGAGATGAAGTTCACCACCCCCGACGACATGGTGCACAATCCCGAAATCCTCAAACGTTACAATCGTGAAGTGCAAAGTTACAACAAAAATTTCGGCGATTTCGAACAAATCAAGAAATTTATCCTGGTACCCGACGAGTGGACTATCAAAAACGAGATTCTCACCCCGACGTTGAAGGTGAAGAGACGTTTTGTACAGGAAAGATATGCTAACAGAATTGAAGAGATGTTCAAATAGACATTTTCTTAATACCAAATACCCATTAACCCAGCATTCAATTAACCGGTCAAATTATTGGCCGGTTTTTTTGCTTTGATTTTTATTAGTAAAAAATTTGGGAGAAAGATAAGAAATAGATAAAAAAAGACTATCTTTGCAAATGAATGTTTCAACATCTAGTTATGGCGCTTGAAAAACAAATAGAAGACCAGTTTATCCGTTATTTAAGCGAGAATCTGAAATATGTCTATCGTGAGGACATTCACGATAGGGACTCACTTGAGCGGAATTTTCGTGAGAAGTTCCAAGCCTTGAATCGTTGTCATTTGACCGATAACGAGTTCGCCCGTTTGTTGGAGGAAATCACGGATTCGGATGTGTTCAATGCTTCGAAGCGGCTGCGTGAGCGCAATACTTTCATGCGTGAGGATGGGACGCCGTTGCAATATATGCTAGTGAACATCAAGGACTGGTGCAAGAATGATTATGAGGTGATTCATCAGTTGCGCATGAACACACGAAACAGTTTCCAACGCTATGATGTGATACTGCTTATCAACGGTTTGCCTGTGGTGCAGATTGAATTGAAGACTTTGGATGTTAGTCCGCGCCGCGCCATGCAGCAAATTGTGGACTACAAAAACGATGTCGGCAATGGTTATACTAATTCGCTGCTATGCTTCATGCAGATGTTTATTGTCAGCAACCAGCACAACACATATTATTTCGCCAACAATAACAAGGAGCATTTCAACTTCAATGCTGAGGAAAAATATCTGCCTGTATATCAATGGGCTGATGAGAAAAACCAAAAGATAACAGGTTTGGAGGCTTTTTCGGATGCTTTCTTGCAAAAGTGCCGTTTGGGTGAAATGATTAGCCGCTATATGGTTTTGGTGGCTTGTGAACGGAAGGTGCTGATGATGCGCCCCTATCAGATTTATGCGGTGAAGGCGATTGTCAGTTGCATCAACGAGAACCGAGGAAACGGCTACATTTGGCATACCACGGGTAGCGGTAAGACACTTACTTCATTCAAAGCTTCAACGTTATTGAAGGACAATCCTGAAATTGAGAAATGCCTCTTTGTGGTGGACCGCAAAGACCTCGACAAGCAAACTCGCGAGGAATTCAACAAGTTCCAAGAGGGTTGTGTGGAGGAAAACACCAACACAGATGCGCTTGTTCGCCGTATGCTTTCTGAAGACTATGCCGACAAGATAATTGTGACCACCATTCAAAAATTGGGTATTGCCCTCGATCCGCAAAATCGCCGCAACTATCAGGAAAGGCTTATGCCGTTGAGAGACAAACGGGTGGTGTTTATCTTTGATGAGTGCCACCGTTCACAATTCGGCGACAACCACAAAGTCATCAAGGAGTTTTTCCCGAAAGCGCAGTTGTTTGGTTTTACGGGAACACCCATCTTTGAGGCAAATGCCACCTATACCCAAATCACAGGCGAGGAGGCCCAATACAAGACCACGAAAGATGTCTTCCAAAAGGAACTGCACGCCTACACCATTACCAATGCTATTGAGGACAGGAATGTGCTGCGTTTCCATGTGGATTACTTCAAACCTGAAAAGTCGGATATGGCGGGCGAGACAGTGAAGAAATCAGCTGTTGTGCGTACCATTTTGGGCAAGCATCGTGCAGCCACCGCCGACGGGCGTTTCAATGCCATCCTTGCTACGGGTTCCATCAATGAGGCTATCGAGTATTATCATCTGTTCAAGGAGATGCAAGCACAAAAGTTGGAAATGGATAATACATACGAGCCTTTGAACATTGCTTGCGTGTTTTCTCCGCCCGCTGAGGGTAATCGTGATATCCAGCAGATTCAAGAGGACTTGCCACAGGAACAAAAAGACAACGAGCTGGAACCCGACAAGAAAAAGGCTGCATTGACGACCATCATTGACGATTACAACAAGCAGTTCGGCACCAACCATTCTGTGACAGAGTTTGATGCCTACTATCAGGATGTGCAGCAGCGCATCAAGAACCAGCAATACAGTAATAAGGACTATGCTCACAAGAACAAAATCGATATTACGATTGTGGTGGATATGCTGCTGACGGGTTTCGATTCCAAGTATCTGAATACGCTGTATGTCGATAAAAACTTGAAATACCACGGTTTGGTGCAGGCCTTTTCGCGCACCAACCGTATCTTAAACGACAGCAAGCCTTACGGAAACATATTGGACTTTCGTGGTCAACAAGAGGCCGTGGATACCGCCATTGCCTTGTTCTCGGGCGAGAAGAAGGAAGAAGCTCGACAGATCTGGTTGGTGGAACCTGCTTCGGTTATCAGGAAGAAATACCTTGATGCGGTGAATGGTTTGCGCAATTTCATGGCACTTCATCATCTTGATTTTAAGGCGGAGGATGTGTTCAATCTGAAAGGTGACGATGCCAAGGCTGGTTTCATCGTTTGCTTCAAAGAAGTGCAGCGACTCAAGACACAACTCGACCAATATACTGACCTTGTGGAAGTTGAAGAGGAAAACGCTCCGAGTTTTGTGGCAGAGCCGCAAGCATCGTATGGTTTCACTGATGATGACTTGCGGGCCTTCCGTGGAGCCTATCTCGACATTGCTCGTGAACTGAAAACCCGAAGGGAAAAGTCGGGAGCGGCTATTCCGAACGAAGTGGAGGAACTTGATTTTGAGTTTGTCCTGTTTGCCTCGGCCATGATTGACTACGACTATATCATGGAATTGATTTCCAAGTGCATGGGTCAGCCGGCCAAGTGGAAGATGACCAAAGAGGAATTGGTCAACCTGATTCGTTCAAGTGCCAACCTGCTTGATGATCGCGAGGACATTATTGCCTACATTGACAGCCTTGATGGCGTGAATGGTCGCACAGAACAGGAAATCAAGGAAAGTTATGAAGTTTTCAAGACGGAGAAATATGCCAAGGAACTGATGGTCATTGCCGAAAAACATGGTTTGAGTGTGGCCTCGTTGCAGGCTTTTGTGAACGACATTGTGGAACGCAAGATTTTCGACGGCGAGAAGTTGAACGGCTTACTTGAGCCCCTTGATTTGGGTTGGCGCGACCGTACCCGCAAGGAGACCGAATTGATGAACGACCTTGTGCCGTTGCTGAAACGTTTGGTGCCGGGACAGGAGATTTCGGGATTGAAGGCGTATGAGGAATAGAAAAAGATAAAAACATAATAGAATGAGAGTAAACACAAAACAAGCGGTAAAATTGTTCTTCCAAAACCCTTCTTTAGAACAGGTGTTTAAGGAAGCCATTGCCAATTCTCTTGATGCAAATGCTACAGAGATTAAAGTCAATGTTTTCATTGATTCTTTTGAAAAACAAGAAACGTTGCAAATAGAGATTGTTGATAATGGAGAAGGTTTTACGGATGCGCGTTACGATAAGTTTTGTGAGTTGTTGAAAGTTGAAGAAGATACTCACAAAGGTGTTGGCCGATTGGTGTATCTAAGTTATTTCGACAAAATCGAAGTCTCGAGCTATTTTGGCGGGAAGCATCGTACTTTTACTTTTAACGATGAATTTGATAAGGAAAAAACTGACATGAAGTTGTCAGTTGACGAGACGAGGAAACAAGAAACGACGCTGGCCTTTAAGAATTGTTCATTGCAAAGGTTAAGTAGTAATTCTGTCATAACCCCAGAGTATTTAAAACGGCAGATTCTGCTGGAGTTTTACCCTAGGTTGTATTTGCTGAAAAAAGCTGGAAAAGAAATCAAGATTACTTTCAAAATAGATATACCTCATAAGAGCAAGAAACACTTTGTTGGTTCTTATGAGAAAGAGATTTCGAGCAATGATATTCCAGACATGCAAACAACACCTATTAATGCTGATGTTGTGAAAATGTATGAGAATACCCAATTGGATTATTCAGTAAAGAAATCGGATCCGTATTCGGAAACGTTTTTAATGACCGCACTGTGTGTTGATAACAGGACTCAAGTGTTGGAGGACATTATAGCGCCTGAGAATTTGCCTAAGTTGGGATATTCGATAGTCTTTATTTTACGTTCGTCGTTTTTTGATGGCAAAGTTGATGCGGCAAGACAAACGCTTACATTGAAAGAGGCGGATCTAAAGACAATTAAAGCTTTGTTTAGGGAAAAAGTTGCAGAG
Source organism: uncultured Bacteroidales bacterium (assembly GCA_905233625.1). GTDB lineage: Bacteria > Bacteroidota > Bacteroidia > Bacteroidales > WCHB1-69 > RUG11690. The sequence goes on from CAJOFJ010000004.1 coordinate 28,379, forward strand.
ATTATTGAAAGGGAGATTCCTTCAATTAAAGAACAAAACCAGAAAACAAGAGAATCATTGAATAAGACTTATCCTCATCTTTTAGGCTATTTTAAGAAAGAAGAAGTGGGTATTATAGAACGTTCTCAATCTATTGAGGAAGCTCAGAAACGTTTTATGCGAGACCAAAAGGACATTTTGGAAGCACAATCATTAGAAGGTGATAGGTATGATAAAGCTCTGGATGTGTCTTCAAGAACTTTAGCCCAATACATTTTATATAGGGAAAAGATAATCCAAAAAGTTGAAGCTATAACAAAAGACAATCCTGAAGCAGACATCCATAACATTATTCTTCCTCAAAAAAACGTGTTCAAAGAAGGTGATTTAGATTGTATTTATAACAATAATCTTTGGCTACTTGACAACAAGTATATGACATACACAACGGCGATGTCAGATAAGACGATGAAGCAGGTGATTGAAGAAATAACACAAACGCCAGCGGAAACTGACAATGATCGCCCTGATATAGTCGTGATGTTTTCAAATGATCCTCAGAACTCTCAAGACAAGTCTGTTGATGTCGTTGTTATTGAACTCAAGAAAAGAGGGATTAAACTTGCAAAAACAGAAGAAGCCATCAGCCAACTGAAGCAACGTGCTATTAAGTTGTTGAAATACTATCCAAATAAGATCCAACGGATGTGGTTTTATGCCATCGTTGAATTCAATGATGAGTTCAAGTTGTCGCTAATCAATGATGAATACACGCCTTTGTTTTCCAAAGACAGTTTGTATTATAAAGAGAATAAGCTACAACTATCACTTGATGACCCGACCAAATATCCAATCGGTACGTATGTGCTTTCCATCGATGCATTTATTAAGGACGCAAAAGCAAACAATGAGGTGTTTTTGAATATACTTAAAGATGGCTTTAAGCAAAAACAACAGTGATATGGAAACTGGAGAAAAGAAAAACATACCTATCCTCCGCTTCCCCGATTTTGTAAATGATGGGGAATGGGAAGAAGCAAAAGTTGGTGATGTTATCAATACACTAACACCACCAAAGAAATTAACTTCAAGTGAATATGAAAAAACAGGGAAATATCCAATAATAGACCAATCACAAAATTTCATTTGTGGTTATTCAGATGACGAGGATGCTTTGATGAATCATAATAATGAAGATTTGATTGTTTTTGGGGATCACACCTGTGTTTTGAAATTTGTTAGTTTCCCGTTTATTCAGGGTGCGGATGGAATAAAGATTATCAAGTCTAAAGATTCGAATAAACTTGTTGAGTCTTTCCTTTTTCAGTCTTTACTAAATAATCCTGTAGTTTCGAGGGAATATAAAAGACATTTTTCTGAATTAAAAGAAAAGGAGCTCTGTTTTTCGCATAATATTGCTGAACAACAAAAAATTTCATCATGTCTTTTTTCGATGGATGCATATATTTCAGCAACAAAGGAAAAACTAGAACTTTTGAAAACATACAAGAAAGGCCTGATGCAGAATCTTTTCCCCGCCAAAGGCAAAAAACTACCTGAACTACGCTTCAAGGAATTTGAGAAGGAAGGGCAATGGGTAGAAAAAAGATTGGGAGAGGTTACAAAAGATGTAAATCGTAGAAACAAAAGCAATCGGAACCTTCCCATTTATTCAATTAGCAATAAAGACGGTATTATTCTTCAATCCGAGCAGTTTGATGGTCTTGACAGTATTAGCAGAGGATACGATACTTCGTTATACAAAATAGTTACAAGCAATACTTTTGCATATAATCCAGCCAGAATAAATGTAGGTTCTATAGGATATAGTGTCATTGTATGTGTGCTTTAAAACAACTGAAGATGTTGATGATTCGTTTTTAATGTATTTCTTCGACACTTCATCTTTTAACCAAAGTGTGGAAAACAATGTGGAAGGAGGAATTAGGAGTTATTTGTTTTATGAGAATTTCTCGAAAATTAAAATATTGTTTCCGTCTATTTCGGAGCAAAAGAGAATAGTATCTTTCTTGAAAGCTATAGATGAAATAATCGATGCGCTTTCCAATAAGATTTCTGAATTGGAAAGATACAAAATAGGAATGATGCAAAAAATGTTTCCAATAATTAAATGACAAACAAAATGAAAAACAAACCAAAGATATACGAGTATAAAACTTTGAATAATGTTGTAACAAGATTACGCGATGATTTGTCCAAAGAGTCAGGATCAAAAGTCGTGTTGTTGTATGCATTCAACAGGACAGGAAAAACACGTTTGTCGATGGCTTTTAAAGACAAAGGGAAGAAAAAGAATAAAGGCAAAGCGGATACATTGTATTATAATGCTTTCACAGAAGACCTGTTTGTATGGAACAATGATTTGGAACACGATCAAATCAGATATTTGAAAATCAATGAGCAGTCTAACTTTTTCAGTGGTTTTAAAGGTTTGGCTTTGGAAGAAAGAATACACGGTCATCTTGAAAGATTTGCTGAGTTTAATTTTAAGATAGATTATGATGCTTGGAAAGTGTCTTTTAGTCGAGAGATTCCCAATCCCAAATACAATCCGCATAATGATGAACCTGAAAGAATAATTCAAGAAAATATTAAAATATCGAGAGGAGAAGAGAATATTTTTGTCTTTTCTGTTTTCATGTCAATATGCGATTTAGTCATTGAAGGTAAAGAGGAATATAGTTGGGTGAAATACATTTACATTGACGACCCTATTTCATCATTGGACGAAAACAATGCTATCACACTGGCATCCGACTTGTCAAATATGATTAAAGATGATTTCGAGAAGCACAATGATACTGGAGGTCACAGGAAATACGTGATTTCTTCTCATCATTCTCTGTTTTTCAACATTGTCTATAACGAGTTGAAAAAATCATCGTCCAACTCATATTTCCTGTATAAGACCAAGAAAGAAACATACAAGTTGCAATCGACAGACGATTCGCCTTTCTTTCATCATATTGAGCAGCTTTGTGAATTGAACCAAGTTGTCAAACAATACGAAGAGATTGAGAAAGGGGATTCAAAATTGGAACAATCATCCATTCTTAAGACATATCATTTCAATATGCTTCGTGCCATTTTCGAAAAAACATCTATCTTCTTCGGGCATGAGGATTTTTCATATTGTTTAAAAGATTTCCCAGACAAAGAATTGTTTGTACGTGCTGTACAAATAATGAGTCATGGGAAATACTCGATATTTGCCCCCAAAGGAATGTTAAAAGAAAATGCGGATTTGTTCGTTCGTATTTTTAAGACATTTGTCGAACAATATAAATTTGAATTACCGGAAATTTTTTTTGAATAAATATGACACAAAACATACAACAAGAACTCGGCAAGACCCTTTGGGGTATAGCGAACAACCTGCGCGGTGCAATGATGGCGGATGATTTTCGCGATTATATGCTGTCGTTCCTTTTTTGGAAGTACCTATCAGACAACTATATAACATCAGCACAAAAAGAATTGGGCTCGGATTATACAGCCTTGCAAGTATGGTATAAAGGACATCCCAACGATACGCTGTTGTTTGAGCGACAAATGCGGCGCAAAATCCATTATGTAATAGAGCCTCAATATCTTTGGGACAACATTGTGGAACTTGCCCGCACGCAAAGCGATGATTTGCTTACCACTTTGCAAGAAGGCTTTAAATACATTGAAAACGAGTCGTTTGAAAGTTCGTTTAAGGGTTTGTTCTCCGAAATCAACCTGAATTCGGAGAAATTGGGTAAGAACTATACCGAACGCAACGCACTTTTGTGCAAGGTCATCAAGACCATCGCCGACGGCCTTGCTGAAATTCCTTCGGATTCTGATGCCTTGGGCGATGCCTACGAGTACTTGATAGGTCAGTTTGCGGCAGGTTCGGGGCAAAAAGCAGGTGAGTTCTACACACCGCAAATGATTTCAACTATCCTTTCTCGTATCGTCACCCTCGACTGTCAAGACCCCACAACGGGCAAAAAGAAACGCATTGATAAAGTGCTCGACTTTGCTTGCGGTTCGGGCTCGTTGCTGCTGAATGTGCGCCGAGAAATGAAAGACCATGCTATCGGCAAGATTTACGGTCAAGAGAAAAACATCACTACCTACAACCTTGCCCGAATGAACATGCTGCTGCATGGTGTGAAGGACACAGAATTTGAAATCCACCACGGTGATTCGCTTGCCAATGATTGGGACATTCTCAACGAGCAGAATCCCGCCAAGAAGATGCAGTTTGACGCAGTGGTTGCCAATCCGCCTTTCAGTCTGCGCTGGGATCCGACGGAAGAAACCGCCAAAGATTTCCGTTTCAATCGCTATGGTGTGGCACCCAAGTCCGCCGCCGATTTTGCTTTCTTGTTGCATGGTTTCCACTTCTTGAGCGACAACGGCACGATGGCCATCATTTTGCCTCACGGCGTGTTGTTCCGTGGCGGCAAGGAAGAAGTCATCCGCAAGAAACTGCTTGAAGACGACAACATTGACGCTGTCATCGGTCTGCCCGCCAACTTGTTCTATTCCACCGGCATTCCGGTATGCATCCTTGTGCTGAAGAAGTGTCGCAAGAACGACAAGATTCTGTTCATCAATGCTAGCGGAGAGGAGCATTACGAGAAAGGCAAACGCCAGAACTACCTTCGAGTCAAGAATGTGGATAAGATTGTGGAAACTTATCAATTCCGCAAAGAGGAACCGCGTTTCTCTCGCTTGGTTTCATTGGCGGAAATCAAGGAAAACGACTACAACCTCAATATCACACGCTATGTCAACCTGTCGAAGGAAGAAGAACAGATTGACCTTGAAGTCGTTACCAAGCAACTGCATGAAACGGATGCAAAAATTGAGGAGTCACGCGGTAAGCTCAATCTATTTTTGAAAGAGTTGGGTTTGAAGGAAATATAAAAATTCTATGCTTGTATCAAAAAAATTGTTACTTTTGCAGTTTCAAACTTATAGTTAAAAAAACTGATTATGCGTCCTGATTTCAGTAATGTAAACTTCAAACAAAAGAAGCAAAACGAGCAGAGTTTTGCCGAATGGGCCAAAGAAAACAACATCGACACCAGCTGGCTGACCACGGAACAGATTCCCGTCAAGCCAGTATATGGGAAAGAGGATTTGGAAGGCATGGAGCACCTCAACTATGCCGCCGGCATCGCCCCCTACCTCCGTGGACCTTACTCCACCATGTATGTAATGCGTCCATGGACGATCCGTCAATACGCCGGATTCTCCACCGCTGAAGAAAGTAACGCTTTCTATCGCCGTAACATCGCCGCTGGCCAGAAAGGTCTGTCTGTGGCCTTCGACTTGGCCACCCACCGTGGCTACGACGCCGACCACGAGCGTGTTATGGGCGACGTGGGTAAGGCTGGTGTGAGCATCTGCTCTGTCGAAGACATGAAAGTTCTGTTCGACCAGATTCCTTTGAACAAAATGTCTGTTTCCATGACCATGAACGGTGCTGTTTTGCCAGTTTTGGCTTTCTACATCGTCGCCGCTTTGGAGCAAGGTGCCAAATACGAAGAATTGCAAGGTACCATCCAGAACGACATTTTGAAAGAATTCATGGTTCGTAACACCTATATTTATCCGCCTGAACATTCGATGCGCATTATCGCCGATATTTTTGAGTTCACCTCACAAAATATGCCGAAATTCAACAGCATCTCAATTTCAGGCTATCACATGCAGGAAGCAGGTGCCACTTCCGACATTGAAATGGCATACACCTTAGCCGACGGCTGGGATTACCTGCGTACCGGTGTCAAAGCCGGCTTGGACGTTGACGCTTTCGCACCGCGTCTGTCATTTTTCTGGTGCTCAGGCATGAACCACTTCATGGAAATTGCCAAGATGCGTGCCGCCCGTATGCTGTGGGCTAAGATCGTCAAGACCTTCAACCCGAAGAATGCCAAATCATTGGCTTTGCGTACGCACACACAGACTTCAGGATGGAGCCTCACCGAGCAGGATCCGTTCAACAACGTGGCCCGTACTTGCATTGAAGCCATGGGCGCCGCATTAGGACACACCCAGTCACTACACACCAACGCTTTGGATGAAGCTATCGCATTGCCTACCGACTTCTCCGCACGTATTGCCCGTAACACCCAGATTTATATCCAGGAAGAGACCAACGTTTGCCGTGTGGTTGACCCGTGGGCTGGTTCCTATTATGTGGAAACCCTCACCCACGCACTGGCACACCGTGCCTGGGGTCATATCCAGGAAGTGGAAGCCCTGGGTGGCATGGCCAAAGCCATTGAAACCGGTATTCCGAAGATGAGAATCGAGGAAGCCGCTGCCAGAAAGCAGGCCAAAATCGACTCAGGCATCGAATCTATCGTGGGTGTCAACAAATACCGTTTGGACAAGGAAGACCCGATTGAGACTTTGGAAGTGGACAACACCGCTGTGCGTGAAGCCCAGATCAAGCGTCTGGCCAAGCTGAGAGCCGAACGTAACAACGACGAGGTTCAGGCATGCTTGGAAGCCATTACCCGCTGCGCCGAGACCGGCGAGGGAAATCTGCTGGAATTATCAGTGGATGCCGCCAAAAAGCGCGCTTCTTTGGGTGAGATTTCCTACGCCATGGAAAAAGTTTTCGGAAGATATAAAGCAAAAATCAATTTAATTACAGGCGTGTACAGTTCAGAACAAAAAGAAAACAACAGCTTCAAGAAAGCTTGCGAGATGGCCGACGAATTTGCCAAGAAGGAAGGCCGTCGCCCGCGTATCATGGTTGCCAAAATGGGCCAGGACGGTCACGACCGTGGCGCCAAAGTGGTTTCCACCGGTTATGCCGATATCGGCTTCGACGTGGACATGGGACCCTTGTTCCAGACTCCGGAAGAAGCTGCCAAACAGGCTGTTGAGAACGACGTTCACGTATTGGGCGTTTCCTCATTGGCTGCGGGTCACAAGACCTTGGTTCCCCAAGTGATTGAAGAACTGAAAAAACTGGGCCGCGAGGACATCATCGTGGTCGTGGGTGGCGTTATCCCGCCACAGGACTACGACTTCCTGTACAAAGCCGGTGCCGCCGCCATTTTCGGCCCGGGCTCTGTCATCAGCGATTGTGCCATCAAAATCCTGGAAATTCTGATGAATTAAGCAGATGATACGCTTTTTGGAGCATTCGGAAATCGACAAAGATAAGTGGAATAAGACTGCCACTGAGGCATTGAATCCCACTATTTTTGTCGATTTTGATTTTCTTTCCATCGGCTGCCCCAACTGGTGCGCCCTGGTGGAGGATGATTATCAAAGCATAATGCCTTTGCCGGTGCGCTCGAAACTGTCCATCAAGTACATCTTCACCCCCTTCTTTTACAACCGGATGGGAATTTTCTCAAGAAAAGAAATCAGTCCCGGACTCGTCAAAGAATTCATCAATGCCATTCCGCGCAAATACAAGCAGATTGACCTTTTTCTCAACGAAAACAATCCCTGCGAACTTGTTGACACAAAGACTGTTACAATGATTTCACATCGCATGGGACTGAACCGCCCCTATGAAACCATTTCACATCAATACTCGCAGAACACCATCCGTAATATCAAATCCGCACAGAAACAGGGACTTCAATACATTGAAAACGCCTCCATCAAGGAGATTATCCGGCTTTTTCAGCAAAACAGGGGCAAACGTAAAGCGGTGCATTACAAAAAAAGAGACTATTATACCCTGATGAAAATGGCTCACCATGCCAATAATCAGGGTATTTTGGACACAGTTGGCGTGATAAGCGAAGGAAAAATGATTGCCGGTGCGCTGTTCCTGAAAGACTTTGACAAAAGCTGGTTCTGGTTTTCAGGACGGGACAATGCACAGGCCGACAAGAAAGCCATGTTTTTCCTGATGAACGAATACGTCCGCCGTCATGCGGAACAGCAACACATTTTGGACTTCAACGGCTCGATGAACGAGAATGTGGCCAGGCTGTACAAAGGCTTCGGTGGAATTCCTTACACTTTCAACATGCTGCACTTCACCCGGGATTTTTACTTGGGAGGGCTGATCAGATTGTATAAGGCGATAAAAAGTTGAAAACTGAAAATTGAAAACTGAAAGTTAGAAGTTAAGGATTAAAAGCTGTGGGCGATGCGATGGGCAATGAGCGATGAGCGATGAGCGATGAGCAATGAGCGATGGGCGATGGGCTGTGAGCTAAGAATTAAGAATTAAGAATTAAGAACTAAGAATTGAGAACTAAGGATTGCGTGTTGAGAACATTTAAACTCCCCTCGAGCGTAGCGAGACTCCCCTTGAGCACGAAACACAAGACTCCCAATAACCATTAAACACTAAACTCTAAACAATTCAACTCTATACTCTAAGCTCATACCCCACAGCTCACAGCTCATAGCTCAAAAACATTAAACCATAAACTCTAAACAATTCAACATTATGAAACCCCTCAGAAACTTAGGATTAGAAAATTCCATTTTCAACCATTTCATTGCGGAAATTAGAAGCGAGAACGCTCAACAGGACAGTATGCGATTCAGAAGAAATCTGGAACGTTTAGGCGAGATTTTCGCTTACGAAATCAGCAAGCAGATGGACTACGAAAAGCGTGAAGTCCCTACTCCGCTTGGCATAGCCAATATGAATTTGCTCAAGGAGAAACCCGTTTTAGCCACGATTTTGCGGGCTGGACTCCCCTTCCATCAAGGATTACTCAACTACTTTGACGACTCTGAAAACGCCTTTATCTCGGCTTTCCGGAAACATTACCGCGACGGCTCCTTCGAAATCCAAGTAGATTACATGTCGGCTCCCAATTTGGAGGACCGTACATTGATTATCGCCGACTCGATGTTGGCGACAGGGCAATCCATGATTTTAGCCTATGAAGAACTCCTCAATAACGGCAACCCCAGGCACACGCACATTGTATGCGCCATCGCTTCCGCCCAGGGCATTGAGTATTTGCAGAAAAATCTCTCACCCCGTAAATGCACCATTTGGGTGGGGGCCGTGGATGACGAACTGACTGCCAATTCTTTTATCGTACCTGGTTTGGGTGATGCCGGAGATTTGGCTTACGGCAAAAAATTGAACGATTAACTTCCATTTTGACTCACATTTAGACGAATAAAAGAGAGAAAATCGCCTTGTCTTGATTCAATCAATAAAATTTAAATTACTGAATATCAGTTATTTATATTGATTTCGAAAAATTTTTCTGAAAATTATAGTATAGATTGATTTTTTTTGTATTTTTGCAACTCCAAAAACAGCTGGTGCTGTAGCTCAGTTGGTAGAGCAACGGACTGAAAATCCGTGTGTCACTGGTTCAATTCCCGTCAGCACCACATTTTTTAACGTGTCAAATACCTGTTTGACACGTTTTTTTTTGCCCCATGTGAAGGTCCCTATATAGTTTTTTTCCAAAAGCGGCAGAGCACATTGACATCCAGAGACGGGTCCATTGATATTTAGAGACGGTGCATGACCTGTCTTGCAAAAAAAGTTATATATATACTTTGTATGTCAAGATTTTTGTGTAAATTTGCCGTTTGTAAAAAAAAATTACATATAAGTGTAACGTTTTGACGTTTTAAAGCGTCATTGATAATGAAAGGAAAACAAAAACAAAACATATAAATTTGATAACATATTAAAAATTAGACAGATATGAAAAAACTGATTTTATTTGCAATGGCTTTATTTCTTCTATTTGGAGCCTATTCACAGCAAACAAAGAAAGAAATCAAAGTTGATCCGCGTCTCACAGAGATATTGGGTGCTGACAAAGTCAACGATTTAAAGGCCAATAATCCGAAGCAATTACTGATTGAGCACATTAATTTGAACTACTATTGCTTTATTGCCTTGAAAATGTCAGAGGTAGAAGGCACTTTCATTATGAAAGATGATTTGAAAAACCATGTAAAAGATGGTAAAAGCTGTAATTACCAAGAAATTATCAACAGCGGAGCCATCAACAGATATGATTTCGACTTGGAGCAACATGCGATTTTGAACACCATCTACCCCTTGGGCAATACCGGGGCCTACATCATCGTGACCTCCAAACAACGGTTTGAAGAACAGAAACGAGCTTTGTTGTCTGAATACGGATTTTAATCAAGGAAATAACAATAAAAACATAGAACAATGAAAAGAATTATCACCCTATTAGCCCTTATCGTATGTGGGCTTATCGGTACAATTTCTGCACAGACCGTGGTTACCATGGGCGGCACCACCACCGATGTCACAGGTTGCGATTTCGTTATTTACGACCATGGTGGTCTCCAAGGAGATTATGGTCCCAACCGTAATGACTTGTTGACTATCCACTCCAATAATCCCAACGCAGCTTGCGTACAGATATTTGTCATCACCTTGGATTTTGACATCCATCCCAGTGATACCCTGTACATCTACGATGGTCTTACCCCTGATGACTCTCTGTTGATTGGGGCCATAAACAACGATGTCATGTATGGTGTTACCGCCACCAATGTCGCCTTTACCGCCACGGTAAACAATCCGTCAGGTGCCATTACCCTGAGATTTGTTTCAGATGCGGATTCTGTTGGTTCTGGTTATGTTATCCACACAGGTTGTGTGGCGCCCTGCCAACGTGTTAGCTTAGAGATCGACTCCGTGCTGTCCTCCCATTATCCGCACTTGGCTGAAGACGGCTTCTATTATGTGGATTTATGTGAAAAAGACACCCTGCACATGGTGGTTCACGGAGTTTATCAGGACAATGACTTCAGCTATCATCAGAGCGACGACAACACAACATTCTCTTGGGATTTGGGAATTGAAACCTTGGAAGGTGTAGGTATGACGACACTGGATTACTATTTTGAGACTGGCCGCGGCTATGATATTGCCATTTCCAATGAGGACAGTGCTGGATGTATCAACTATATGCCTACTATTTTCAGAATCAGGACCTCGCAAAATCCTATTCGTAAAGTGTCACAACTGCCAGCGATGTGTACGGGAGACGAAATCACGATTTCCTCAACCTATTCTAATCTTTCCGTCATCCAGGTGGACTCTGTATTCAGTGAACAGCTGACCACCCTGAAAGTAACAGACACCATCTTCCTTCCCGACGGATTGGATTGCGGTAATGGTTGTGCTTATACATCTTCTGTCACTTTCACAGCATTTGCCCCATCAGCTACCATACAGAGTGCCGATGACATTCTGTATGTGCGTGTGAAACTGGAACATTCATACATTGGCGATATTTACATTGCACTGACCTGTCCTAATGGACAAAGTGTAAAGATCATGAATAAATACGGAACCAGCGGTTCCGCCAACTGCGCCAACCAGATTCCCACACCCTGGGGATGGCAAGTTTCCTCAGGCGTGTCTACCGGTGCCTATTTCGGAGATGCACATGATGGGGAACAAAGCGATGATGACTGTAATCCCAATGCATCAGGCAATGTAATGGGAACCCCATGGAATTATTGTTGGTCTAACAACACCAACCCCCAATATGGTTACCAATATGCCAGTGGACAAGGCTACGTATATGAATCCGTCAATATCCATAATAACAAAGTTGATTCCACCAACACTATCAATATGACCCAAGTATATCATCCAGACCAATCTTTCTCCCAACTTATCGGCTGTCCGATGAACGGCACATGGTCCATCAAGGTTATTGACGGATGGAATGTCGATAACGGATGGCTCACTGAATGGGAAATGGCACTGGATCCCTCTTTGCTGCCGCAAGACTGGTCTTACTCCGTTCACCCCGACACCATGTGGGTAACTGGTCCTGGTGCAAACGGAGCCTACATTATCCCCGACAGCAGTGGATTTATCAACTACACTGCCCATGTAATGGATGAATTCGGCTGTGTTTATGATACTTTATTAAATATTGAAGTAGTTGAAAGACCCCATCCCGACCTTGGTCCTGACATTGCTATCTGCCACGGTACCCTCTATGAGTTGGATTCCCACTATGACGATCCCCAGAGCACAGTTTATTGGAACACTGGTGAACATACTCCCTCTATCTTCTTAACCTCCGCTGGTGATTACTCAGTTCGTGTATCCTATACTAATGCGGATGGACTTACTTGCGTGGGTAGCGACACGGTCAATATTTATGTTTCACCTAAACCCAAACCCGCTTTCACAGCTTCCGACACTTCTGGTTGTGCACCCTTATCCATCCATTTTAACAATACCAGCATTGCCAATGATACTATGGGCATGAATTTCCGATGGATCATTTATGATGAATATAACAATATCGTACAAACTTCGGACAAAGCATATCCCGATTTACAGTTTGACAATCCGGGAGTTTATACGGTCAAATTAATTGTAACCACCGTAGAAGGTTGTACTGATTCCCTCACCAAAGACAATTACCTCACTATCAACTACCAGCCCACAGCAGAATTCGACGCTTTGCCAGAAGTTTCCTTGTGGTCTGAAACCGATGGTTCTATCTTCTTCAGCGTACAAGGCGACACCCTGAGTTTCGGAGAAGACATGAGCTTTATGTGGGACTTCGGTGATGGCAGTGTTGACTCCTCCAGTTATGCTCTTGAACATACCTATTCCAGCTGGGGAGACTATGACGTAACACTTTCCATGTTTACGCCTGAGGGCTGTAACAGCAGTATCACCCATACGGTAACCCTCGAAGCCGACCTCGTATTCCCCAATGTCATCACCCCCAATGGTGACGGAGTAAATGATGTGTTCGCCATCGGCAACCTCAACACCTCCATGGATGAATATGACCCCGACAAGTACAGAAGTAACGAACTGACCATCTATGACCGCTGGGGTAAACAAGTGTATCATGCCCTCAATTACGACACTTTCATAGATATGACTGGTGAAAGAGGTAATGATATTATTGTCGGAGACCAAGTGTTTGATGCCACCAAAGTCACTGATGGAACCTATTTCTATACTTTCTATTACAAAGGAAAATTCAAAACTGTAAACTACCATGGCACCCTGCAAATTATCAGAGACCGGTAGTAACATAATGAAGAAAATAAAAAGGGGGTGTTTATCAAAACACCCTTTTTTTTAAAGTAATAAAGACCCAACATGTTTTTGGGGGAGAGGAATTCAAGCCATTACAAATATTTTGTATCTTTGCATGATGGATATTTCAAACAAAAAAAGACTATGATAAGATGAAAAAAGTACTCTTTATTTTTACCATCTTCATTTCCATATTGACCTATGCATCTGCGCAAGGGACTATCAATATTGGGAGCAGTCCTGTCATATCCAACTGTGACCTTCTCATATATGACAATGGCGGAATCAACGGAGATTACTCTTCAAATCTCGACCAGACTCTGACCATCACATCCAACGACCCCAATAACGGCTGTGTCATGGTTGAAGTCCAAAACATGGACATACATGAAAGCGACACCCTCTACTTTTACGATGGCATTGACACTAACGGAATATTACTGCACAAGCTCAACAACGGCAATTACAATCCGACTGTTACATATCGTTACGCCGCCAGCATACAGAACGCCACAGGAGCTGTTACCATCAGGTTCAAAACTGATACATCCCTTGTGGGGGAAGGCTTTGTGCTACACACCAGTTGCATTGCCCCGTGCCAACGTGTAAACCTACATTTGGATTCGTTACAATCCACTCATATTCCCCATTTGGACCCCGAAGACAGCTATTATTATTTGGATGTATGTCCATACGACACCGTCCATCTGGTGGTTCACTGCGATTATCCCGACAATGATTTCAGCTACCACCAGTCGGATGCCACCACTCGCTTCAACTGGGATTTTGACTTAGAGCAATTTGAAATTACGGGCGGCAATACCATTGACTACTATTTTACTCCGGGACGTGGGTATGACGTAGCCATCAGTGCCGTGGACGTGAGTCATTGCCCGTCTTTGGTACCTATCACCTTCCGTGTACGCACCTCAAAAAACCCCATCAAAGGAATCACGTCCCAGCCGCCAGCATGTACAGGAGACGAATTGCAACTGTCGGTGGGTTATGACAATTTGTCTTCTCTCCAATTAACTCCCGTGGGGAGTGAGCAAATCACCTCATTAGCAGTGGTGGATACGGTTTTTCTTCCCGATGGTATAAGTTGTCCACCATACGGCTACTACTACCGCTCATACGTCAATTTTACGGCTTTTGCGCCCAATGCGACCATCACCAGTGCCAACGACATTTTATATGTGCGTTTGAAGATTGAACATTCAGCCATTGAAGACATCCGTATCTCTTTGGTTTGTCCCAATGGCAGTCGTTGCAAAATAGTTCCCGACTACCAGTATGACGGTTGGGGCGGTGTTACCCACTATTTCAGAACCAACCTTGGAGTAGCCAATCGACTACAGGAAGTGGTAAGTTGCAACGCTTCCCAAAACCCCATGGGCATTGCATGGAACTACGTATGGTCGAACAACAGCACTCTGGGTTATCAATATGCCAATACCCCTAACAGCTATTGCTACGAACCTGGAAATGTTCATTCTTCCTATAATCCCTATTGGGATGACGGCACCACCTCCTACAAAATCGACTCTACCGATGTGGCCAATATGACACAAGTATATCATCCCTTGCAAAGCTTTGCCGGCATGGTGGGTTGTCCGCTTAACGGAAGTTGGTACATTGAAATTGAGGATGTATGGACTAACGACAACGGCTATCTGCACGAATGGGAGATGGCTTTGGACCCCTCTTTATTGCCACAAAACTGGTCATACGATGTAGAAGTTGACACCATTTTCATCAGTGGCCCTGGAGCTAATGGAATCTATATCGTTCCCAACCAAAGCGGCAATGTTCCTTATACTGTAAATGTCATTGACGAATTTGGCTGTCTTTATGACACGGTGATGAATATCGACATCACCCAGAGTCCGCAACCCGATTTAGGAGAAGACCGATACATCTGCTTTGGCGACCTATACTTATTGAGTTCGAACTGGCAGGACAGTAGTTCCACTTTTTTATGGAATACTGGCGAGCACACTTCCGACATTTATCTCACCTCCGCAGGCGAGTATTCCCTTAACGTTTTCAATACTTCTGAAGAGGGGCTCGTATGCAGTGGCACAGATACCGTACTGATTATGGTTGCCCCAAAACCGACAGCCGGCTTTTCAGCTAACGATACCAGCGGCTGCGCACCTTTGTTTGTCTCTTTTACCAACAATAGCACAGTAATGGAAGAGAGCATGCAATATTATTGGACATGCTGGGATGAATACGGACAAGTCGTCTTTACCTCAACGCAACAAAATCCTAATTTCACCTTCGAACAAGGAGGTGTTTTCAGCGTACAACTCACGCTTACCACTCCCGAGGGTTGCCAAGACTCGCTGCTGAAAACCGATTTTATCCACGTCAACTACCAACCCGTCGCCGAATTTGAGATTATTCCAGAAGTTTCATTATGGTCTGAGACCGATGGCGTCATCATGTTCCGCGTTATGGGTGATACGCTTTCTTTTGACAACAATATGCATATCATTTGGGAATTTGGAGATGGCAACAGCGACTCTTCCGGCTACAGCATAGAGCATAATTATAGTAGCTGGGGTGACTATGTTGTTTCCCTGACCATGTCTTCTTCTGACGGATGTAGCAGCAGCATTGCTCACACGGTGACGCTTGAAGCCGATCTTGTCTTCCCAAATATCATTACTCCCAATGGTGACGGAGTGAACGATGTGTTCGCTATTGGTAATCTCAACACCTACATGAATCCATTTGACCCTGACAAATACCGGAATAATGAACTAACCATCTATGACCGCTGGGGCAAGCAAATTTATCATGCCTTGAACTATGACACTTTCATGGATATGAGCGGTGAGCGGGGCAATGACATCATTACGGGTGAACAAGTTTTTGACGCCGCCAAGCTCAATGATGGAACCTATTTCTTCACCTTTTATTATAAAGGGAAATTAAAAACAGTGAATTATCACGGCACGATACAGGTGATACGAGACCGGTAACAGTTATATACCTGCCCTTGGGACACTCCTTCTGAAAGAAGGGAAATTCAAAGTTCAGAATTCAAAACTAATTACTACTATAGATTATGAAAAAGATATTGTTTTTTATTTGTGCAGCGGCAATGACATGTTGCGCTTGCAGCAAATCATGCACCTGCGCTATCTCCAGCAACAATCAGGCACAGGAACTTGAAATTGCATATAACGACGACTGTTCTAACTACACCACCGACAGCCAGACCTGCAGGTAAGAAGTTATTGTTTTTATTTACTCAGAAATTCAACCAATTCTTGCTCATTCAAGCCACGATAGTCAAGACCCTTCTCAACTTGTCCATCATGGGTAAAAATGAAAGTAGGGAATTTTCCATAAACCACATCTATGGCCGCTATTGGACTAATATGATGCCATAAGAATTTTTCGCAATTGGTTTCTTTCCTAAATTGCTGGATATTAGCAGTATCTCCCCATATCAACATCTGAAATCTAGTTGAATCAATAGCATTTTGTTCCATCATAAGAGACATCCTCTTTGCACTCATCTTACAGTATTTACAGCCAGAAGCATAAACTGCCACCACGTAATTACCGTCATGAATATCAAAAGCGGTCATCGTACTATCTGATGTGACCTTCTCAAACGCAGAGACATTAATCTCATCGACTGGCGAGACAAATTTGTTATAAACAGCATCCATTGGGAACACACAGAAGGGCACCACAAATGATACCAGACAAGCGGCCGCAATCGCCCATTTCTTTCCTTTAAACTGATAATCCTCCTCTTTCCGGATGAAAAGCATCAAAATCATGGTTACCACATTTTTGATGATGGAATGTGCGGGATTCAACTGAACGATATCACCAAAACAATGACAATTGGTATCATTTCTGAAAATAGCCACATAAATCAGGAAAAGTGTGAATCCCACCAGCATTAGCATAGTGAGCCGCCATGCATACTTATACAACAGTTTGGCCATCAAGCAAATACCTAACAACATCTCGGCCATAATTACCAGACGGGCCACCACTGTTGAGAACAGGAAACTGAAAATATTGAAGCTGTATATATAAGCTTCAAACTCATCTATCGTAATCAGTTTCATAATGGCTGTTGTAATGAACAAACCGCCTATCAACAATCTTAAAATCAATAAAATAACATCTTTTGCCTTCATAATTTACATGTATTTTTCTTTAATTTACATCACTACCCCGCCCTTCGGGCACCCCTTCTCCAAGAAGGGGGATCAGTTTTCTCACTCATTCGTCAACCCTCCGATAAGGGGAATTATTAGTTGATTCCTTTTGGGATAGCCCCGATTAATTTTTTAGTATATTCTGTCTGCGGATGGGAATACACCTCGTCCGCGTCATTAAGTTCCACGATACTGCCATTCTGCATCACCGCCATTCTGTCGGACATGAACTTCACCACCGACAGGTCGTGGGAAATGAAGATATAGGTCAGATGATATTCCTGTTTCAATTCATTGAGCAAGTTCAGCACCTGGGCCTGCACCGACACATCCAATGCGGAAACCGACTCATCGCAGATGATGAAGCGTGGATTCACCGCCAAAGCACGGGCTATGCTAATACGCTGCCGCTGGCCACCGGAGAATTCATGCGGATAGCGATAAAAATGCGATTCGTCGAGACCCACTCTCTCCAGCAACTCTATTGCACGTTTTTTCCGTTCTTTGTCATTGTCATATAAACGATGCACCTGCATTGGCTCCAAAATAGCCGAACCAATAGTAATTCTTTGATTCAAAGATGAATATGGATCTTGGAGAATAATCTGAAGGTCTTTGCGGCGTTTCATCATTTCCCGACCCGACAAATTTAGCAGGTTCTCTCCCCTATAGGTTACAATTCCAGAAGTGGGTTCAATCAGCCGGATCATAGATCTGCCCAAGGTGGTTTTGCCGCAACCCGACTCTCCCACCAAGCCCAAGGTCTCTCCTTCATATACTTCCAAATTAATGTCTTGCGCCGCATGAACATACTCCTGCTTCTCAAATAGTTTCCGTTTACGGATAGGATAGGTCTTGAACAAATGTTCAATGCTGATTAACGGTTTCTCAGCATATAACTGCTGATGAAAAGCTTGTCTTTCCTCCGGAGAGACAAGCTCCTTCGACACCGCCTTATGCTCTTCCGCACAGTGCATATAATCATCCACAGTGGATAATTTTTTCAAGCGCACATCCAAAGGCGGACGGCAAGCCAAAAGACCTTGCGTATAAGGATGTTGAGGATATCTGAAAATCTCCTGTATCGGTCCGGCCTCCACAATCTGACCCTTGTACAGCACCACCACCTTTTCGGCGATTTCGGCCACCACGCCCAGATCATGCGTGATAAAAATCACGCTCATGCCATGCTTTTGCTGCAAACCACGTATCAGCTCCAGAATATTTTTCTGAACTGTCACATCCAAAGCGGTAGTTGGCTCATCCGCAATCAGAATATCGGGATGGCAACTCATGGCCATGGCGATCATCACACGTTGTTTCTGACCACCCGACAATTCATGAGGATAGGAGTCGAAGATTTTCTCCGGACGAGGCAACATCACCTCTTTGAACAAAGAAATCACCTGCTCATGCGCTTCTTTTTCACTGACAGCATTATGCAGCATTATCGCCTCCGTCACCTGGTCACCGCACTTGATAACCGGATTGAGGGAGGTCATCGGTTCTTGGAAAATCATGGCAATGCGTGCACCACGAATACTCCGCATCTGCGATTCAGAAGCTTCCAGAATATTGATTTCCTTTTCTTTATCATGAAAAACAATGCTTCCTGACGTGAATTTGGACAACTTGCGATTCAGCAGTTGCATCACCGACAAAGCGGTTACCGACTTACCCGAGCCCGACTCACCCACGATCCCCACAGTCTCCCCTTTCCCCAACGAAAAAGTCACATGATGCAGAATCTGTTTCCATTCCTCATCGCGTTTCAATTCCAAAGAAAAATCATTAACCGTCAGAATATCCATGATAATAACAAAATGAGAGGCAAAAATACAAAAATTTTTGTAGCTTTGCACGCTTAAACTGATGCGATGAAAAAACTTGGGCAAATCATGGTTTTATCCCTGCTGCTGATAGCGGTTGTACCTTTGTATGCCCAGTTCTACAATGGTTCGCAGCTCAGTTTTGGAAAGAACCGAGTACAGCATCAGAAATTCAATTGGGAATACTTCCGTGACACACAATTCGACGTTTATTTTTACCCCACTGGCAAAAATCTGGCTGAATATACGTTGTTCAAAGCCCCGCAAGTAATCAGTGAGATTGAAAAAATGCTCAATTTCACTTCGGAAAAGAAAATCCAGTTCATCGTTTACAACACACAGGCGGATTTTCGGGAATCAAATTTCGCATACGATGACGAGGATTTTTACAATCAAGGCGGTATCACCAACATATACGGCACAAAAGTATATCTATACTTTGATGGCAGCCATGCCCATTTCGACCAAATGATACGGGCAGGTGTCATGAATATTTACGCTCACCTGCTGGTGGAGGGCAGCACCACCGCCTCCAATATGAAATCAAGCTACACTGGCTCCATGCCCAGCTGGTACTACAACGGTCTGTCGTCCTATATTGGTCGAAACTGGGACAGCAACATTGACGCCCATGTCAAAGACGGCATTCTGACCCAGCGTTATGCTGATTTCGACGAGCTTCCACCTATGGATGCCACCTATGCCGGACATTCCTTTTGGAAATTCATCGTGGACGAATATGGGGAGAAGGCAATCCCCAACATTTTGCATGTCACCCGTTCTTCAAGAAGCTATGAGCGAGGTTTTTACCTTGTCACTGGTCTGGAATACCGACAACTGCTGGCCAACTGGTTTCGCTATTATTATATTCTTTATGCCAAAGACCGGGAAAGAACAATGCCCGATGGAAACGGTATTCTAAAGCGCCCACATAAACTGCGGGATTACAACCAGCTTTGTTTCTCGCCAGACGGGGAAAGTTACGCCTATGCCACCAATGAGGCGGGACAGGTGAAAATCTGGATAAAGACCCCTGAAAAGAAAAAAGCTATCGTCATTTATCGGAAATATAAAAAGACTGAAGACAATCCTGACTTGAGCTACCCTTCTCTCTGCTGGCACCCGAACGGCGAGATTCTCGCCTTCACCATGGAGGACAAAGGTCGCTGCTATTATTATCCATACGATATTGAAAAACATAAATTAGGAAAAAGGATTATGGTGGATGTAGAGAAAATCACCGATTTCTCGTTTGACCCGGATGGCAAATTTTTACTCTTTTCCGGATTCAAAAATGGACAATCCGACGTATTCATTTTCAGTCTGTTAGCTAAATCCTATCAGAATATCACCAATGATTTTTATGATGATTGTTTTCCTGTTTTTTTAGACAAAAAGCAAATTGTTTTCTCTTCCAATCGACCAACGGACTCTATCAAAATCAAAGACCCGTTTTATCTGGCCAAACCTGTTGACGGATACAATCTGTTTCTGTACCGCTATGGACAAAAAGATGAAAAGCTACTGCAAATCACCCATTCGAACCATGTAAACAACATTCAGGCGCAAGCGGTAAGTCCACGGGAAATACTGTATTTGAGTGATGAAAACGGTATTTACAATCAGCAATTGGCACGATTGGACAGCAGTATCAGCAAGATTGACACCATTATCCATTATGGCTACTTTGCCCGCCTGTCGTACCTGAGCGATAACTATTACAGCATTTTCGAACAAAATTATAATCCCGTATCCGGACAAAGCGGAAGTATTATATTATACGATAAGGCCAAACGCATATACATCACCCCATTGGCATCACCCTTGCACCAGCAAGAGCTCAAAGCCTCTGGCATTCAAGCACAAATGCTGAAAAGTCAGCAAAACAAGGACAGTTTGGCTAACCTCAAGGTGGAACAAAAGAAAGAAAAAACAGTCAAACACGGGTTTTACCAATTCCGAAAGAGTGATTTGGTGAAAAAAAACATGGTGGAGGCAGACAGTGTCAGCAATACTGCACTTAAGAAAGGCGTCCAAGAAGACATCCTGACCCGAGGCTTTGCGTACGTACATCCCGTTTCAAAAAATTATTACACACAATACACTGTAAACAAACTGGTTACACAAGCAGATTACGGTTTTCTGAATACCACTTACCAGCAATTTACCAGCAGTACCAATCCCATTTATCTCAATACCGGTCTCAACGCATTGTTCATGGTAGGTATTCATGACTTGTTTGAGAACCATCGTATCACAGGCGGTTTCAGGTTAGGTTTGGACCTGCAGAGTAATGAATTCATGATCAGCTACGAAAATCTTTCGCGAAGAGTGGATCACCAGATTGTCTTTTACCGCCAATCTATCCGCTCAAACAACAGTTACTACGTATATAAACAGCGGAATAACAGCCTGTTTTACATTATCAAACTACCATTCGACAAATTCAACAGCATCCGACTCACCCTCACGGGAAGAGTGGAAACCAATATTTTGGCAAGCACCAACGACGTATCGCTCAAATCAGCCAACGAATGGCATGTATGGGCGGGCGCCAAACTGGAATATATCTTTGATTCTTCCAAAGAACTCTTCACCAATTTATGGAAAGGCAGTAAGATCAAAATTTTTGCGGAATATCAACAACGGGTGGAAAAAGAAACGAAAAATTTATTTGTCATCGGCTTTGACATCCGCAAATCTGTGAAAGTATATAAGAACATGACCTGGGCCACGCGACTGGCAGCCAGTACCAATTTCGGGCAATCGCGCCTGGTGTACTACATGGGAGGTGTGGACAACTGGATTGGCGCCAAATTCAACAGTGACATTTGGGTAGATATCAGTAAGGACTATGCATACCAGACTTTGGCCACCAATATGCATGGTTTTGAGCAAAACATACGCAATGGCACCTCGTTCATTGTGTTGAATACCGAACTGCGTATTCCCTTTGTGCAACTCATCGCTGGCCACAAAGTAAGACTTAACTTATTCAATTCCATGCAGTTACTTTTATTTGGAGACATTGGAACAGCATGGACGGGCCTCACCCCATACTCTGACGACAACTGTCTCTACACCCGCTATGTCATCAACGGTCCCATCACCGCCAAAATCAAGCGACAGGTGGAACCCTTTGTAGGAAGTTTTGGTCTAGGGTTGAGGGTTAGCTTTTTCGGCTACTTCCTACGGTTTGACTATGCATGGGGAGTAGAAGATCACAAAATATACAATCCCAAAGGTATGTTTAACTTCTCCATTGGCTTGGATTTTTAAAGGTGAATCCCCGAATCCGACACCATCTTCCCGCCATATAAAAACACGGACACCGCCTACAAAAAGATGACGTTCGACATTAAAGCAATATTTGTTTTTTCAGAAAAAACCAGTATTTTTGCGGAAAATTTGAATCAGATACAAATGCTGGCAAACAATTCAACAATGAAAAAAATATTATGCCTTTTGGCTGTGGTTATGATTACAATCAGCACAATGGCGCAAAAGGTGACTGTGAACGAGCATTCTTTGACCAATACCCTCAAAGAATTGAACTTGGAACTGAAGACTTTGTGTGATCAAATACCGGAGACACAACTACTTTTCGACAAAGATTGCGAGCAGGAGCAGCAGCGGTTAATCGATGTCATCACACAGACGAACAAACTCTCTATATTGCTCTATTCGCAGGAACAAAAGAGGACGTTTGACATGGCATACGCCTTGAAGAAAGTGACGAACATCTATAATGATTTCAATCAAGGAATGCGACCGTATGACCAAATCATCAACGAATCGGATTTCAAAATAGAGCGTTATGCACGTCTTATCGAGGCTCTCCGCCGTCTTCCGCCAGAGATAAACGAAATAGAGGTTGATATCGTGCCCGACAGTCTACTATACCATAATGACACATTAGATTTACATCTGTCGAATAACGAAACCTCCTTGGAAAGGGAAATTATACAGATAGCCATTAAGGATAGCACTACAGCTCCTTTTGTGTTAGACGAGGCAGGGAAACAGTATCGCAATTCTTGTATTCAATATGCCTGTGAATTGCTGAAATTGTATGCTGGGAATCGTGATGCAATCATGGCAGACAGCACACACTATATGGAAGCGCTCTTACGCATAAAAGAGGTATATGATTACGCTGAAACCCAATATACCGAATTGGACCAATACGTTTTTTTCGATGGACAAACGCCTTATTGGGAGATTTTCTCCAATTTCAAATCCTATTGGCAAAAAATGAAAAAAGAGATGCGCAATGAGTATGATTTTGTTGCGCTACGTATGGCGAGAGCGGAAGATGAAAAATATTTCAATAATGTATTCGGACGGGCAGAAAAAGCCTTTTCGGTAATTGCCTGTGCCATCCAATTAGGCACACTTTTCATTTTGTGGCTTTTGACATTTGGAATTCTATGGTTGATAAATCGTTACAGCAAATTCAAAAAAAATATCCTAAAGAAGTCATTGCCGCTCTTTTCCGTATTAGTGAGTACCTTTTTGTATTTCTTGCTATTCGGCTATTTTTGGGAAGGAAGCGAGTATGTGCATTACGGTGTGAAAAACATCAACATCTTCCTTTGGCTGGTTGCGGCTATTTCCGCTTCCTTGCTACTTCGTGTCAAAGCCGACCAAATCCGTCACGGCTTTTGTCTTTATATTCCCACCATTCTGCTGGCATTATTCATCATCGTCTGCAAGAACACTTTTATTCCTGACATTCTGTTGAACATTGTGTATACGCCTGTTCTATTGGTTGCTGTATTGGGACAATTATTCATTTGTCTGATAAAGAGAGGCAAGGCTACGCGAATAGACAGTATTCTCGGTTGGTGCTCATTAGCCGTCTATAGTTTCTCATTGATTATTTCGTCTTTAGGTTTTATTTTTTACGCCGTGATTGACTTGGTTTGGTGGTGTTTCTTGCTGGTGAGTTTGTCAACCATCTTCTGTATCTCGGATTTGATGGACCGTTACAAGCAAAAAAAGCTGGAAAAGCGTATAGAGGTCAAGCGAAAACAAAACGCCGATATGTTTGGCGAAGATCGTGACATTTTGCTCTTCAGTGTCACATGGTTCCACGACCTCATCAAGCAGGTTGTTATTCCGGTTCTGGTATTGCTTGCCATACCAACTTGCATCCGTATATCTCTGGATATGTTTGATTTCACAGATCTCTTCAAAAAGTACTATTATGATCCTTTCTTTCAACTAACTGATGAGGCCACAGGGGTGTCCACGCTATGCGTGTCCGTCAAAAGCATTATCTATCTGTTAAGCCTATTCTTTATACTCCGTTACATCAATCGCGTCATTCATGTCATTTGGCACGATATCCGATATTCGTCATTCATGCGCAAAAACAAACGCACCTACGTGCGCACCAACGAAATCAACCTGTCTATCGGGAACAGCATCCTCAGCACGATAATTTGGGCGATTTATGCCATTGCGGTGGTGGATGAACTGAAGATACCTACCGGCTCACTGGCATTGGTTGCCGGCGGTTTGTCAGCCGGTATCGGTATTGCCCTCAAGGATATCATCAATAACTTCATTTACGGCATTCAGCTGATGGGAGGACGTCTACGTGTCGGCGACTGGATCGAGTGCGAAGGGATGCGGGGAAGGGTTACCGGTATCAACTACCAATGCGTGCAGATGGAGACCATTGATGGCACCGAAATGTCCTTCTTGAATGAATCTCTCTTCGGCAAGAATTTCAACAACCTTACCCGAAACAACTCGTATGAGTTAACCAAGATTGTGGTCGGTGTGGAATATGGCACCAATGTGGACAAAGTGCGCGAAGTCCTGGTGGAAGCGATGAAGCAAATGGATACCAAAGACAAATATGGACGCAATATTGTGGATCCGAAGAAAGGCATCTATGTAATATTGGATAACATGAGCGACAGTTCCGTGGATATCGCCGTGAAACAATACGTGCTGGTTCCCGAGCAGATTGCTTACGTAGAACGTTCCAAGGAAATCATTTACAATGCATTAAACAACGCGGGTATCACAATACCGTTCCCGCAATGCGATGTGCACATCAAAGAATAATATTATGAATTTAAGATTCAAAGGAAAAGCCAAAATTATTGACATAGCCATTGTATATTTGTGCATCATAGTTTCAGTCGGAACGATGATATATGCGATTTTCCATTTCGGTCTGAAGGAGTCGTGGGACGAGTTGATACTCAACCTGTTCTACATCACCTGCCTGGTGTTGATCGCGATGTACTGCTTTAAGGTAGGTATCACCACAAACCAGTTTAACTATTGGTGCACCTTGTGTGTGGGCATCACCATACTGTTGCGCGACATTCTCTTTCCACCCCCAATGGTTAATTACCCTCTCCAGCTGGCCTGTCTCACACTGTCGGTGTGGCTAGTCCTCATGCTTACCTTCTTCTATGCGCGCAAGGAGTGGAAAACATACTCCAAACGAAATCTATGGATGATTTTTACCGTAGATTTGGTCATTGCGGCGCTTTACCACTACAATTTCTATCTTGAGACTACCACCGAAATCACCAACTATTTGATAGTCGAAATATGGATTCGCCCCACCATTACCTATGGACTAGTGGCTTGTTATGTAAGTAATACAGAAGAGGATAAGGAATCAATACAAAAATTATAGAAAAGAAATTTGATTTTCTGCCATAAACTAAAAACAATTTATAATGAAACAAACAATTATTCTTGGCAACATCATTACGATGGATGAAAAGAGGCCCTTTGCCAAGGCCGCATTAGTTAAGAACGGTGTATTTGCCCATATCGGCAGCGCAGAAGAAGCGAAGAAACTCGCGGATGCGGATGCACAGATACTGGATTATGGTGACAACTTCATCTATCCTGGCTTCATTGAGTCGCACTGTCACGGCAGCTTTGCCGGAGAACGTGCTATCGGACAGGCAAATTTGATGCAGGCAGGCTTAACCAATTATCCCAAATATCGTGAGATTATCAAGGAGTTTATTGCGAAGAATCCACAGCGTGACTTCTATGTGGCTGCCGGTTGGGTGGAAAATGAAGAATACGTCGATAAGTCATTTCTTGACGAAATCTGTTCCGAAAAGCCGCTCTTTATGCAAACTGGCGGCGGACATTCTATGCTTCTCAACACAAAGGCAATGGAATGGGCAGGTGTTGACGCGGAGTATGCCAAGAAATGGGGTTATGACCTGGTTCACGTGGACAAGAATGGTGAACCTGACGGCTATCTCTGTGAAGGTCCTTTGTTCGAAATCGTACCAAAGTTGCCCACCACGGTGAGAGACATCAAGGAATATCTGCTCTCATGGCAGGATTATGCGTTCAGTAGAGGATATACAGCCGTTGGTGATGCTGGTGCGGAAGCTATACATCGCGCTGCTCCCCAGGCATACTATGAGCTTCAGGAAGAAGGCAAGCTGAAGCTGCGCACCTATGCTTGGATGTATGTGACTGATAATGCCGACGCAAAGACAGAGATTGCCCGCATTGCTGCCCAGCGTGCTGAGATGAGTGGTGAGTATTTCCATATTGTCGGTGCTAAGGCTTTCCTTGACGGTGTGACCGAGGCGCATACGGGTTGGCAGAACCAAGATTACCTTGACACACCTGGCTATCACGGAGCAGAGCGTTACAACGACCACGACAAGATGGTGCAGCTGATTGCAGAAGCCAACAAGGAGGGAATGTCCGTACACGTTCACTCTGAAGGTGGTGGTGCTACACACTATATGTTGGGATGTATCGAGGATGCCGAAAAGATTACTGGCAATAAAGACCAGCGAAACGTTCTGGCTCACCTGCACTTCGTAACCGACGAGGACATCCGTCGCATGGCAGAAACCGGTTCGGTAGCAGCAGTTCCACCACTGTGGTCACCAGCCGTTCCGGGCGTTTATGATCAGGAAATAATATTTGTAGGTAAGGAATTGGCAGATCAGGCTTATCCTATCAAGTCATTCTATGATGCCGGAGCCAATGTTGTGTTCCACTCCGACTATCCCGTATCTCCAATGTTGGACATCAAGTTGAGCATTTATACGGCAGAGAAGCGTAATGTTCCAGCAGGATTCATGGGAATTGACGGTCTCAAAGCCCGTAATCTCAAGGAAGCTATCACCCGCGAGCAGTCGCTGCGTGCTATGACCATCAACGTGGCCCGTCAGTTCCATCAGGAGCATCGTCTGGGTTCTATCGAGGTCGATAAGATTGCCAACATGACAGTATTCGACTGCGACTTCAAAAAGTCGCCCAGGCCAACCTCGTCGCCACCCTTGTTGATGGCGAAGAAGTTTACAAAGCGTAATTTCCGAAATAAATATCATAAAAAAAACACCTGAACATCATAAAAATGAAAGTAGATAAAATCATTAAAAACGCAAAAATCTTCACATCGGACAAAAACAATCCGATGGCAACTTCACTTGTGGTGAAAGACGGCAAGTTCGTCTATGTGGGCGATTACGAGGGCGACATTATCGACCTGGGCGGCAAATTTATTATGCCCGGCATCATCGACAGCCATGTGCATATAACCATTCCCGTAGGTTTTGAGTACGCCCCTATGGGAGAGCGGATTGAGCCAAACGGCAAGCAGGATGCTCTGGATGTGATGGCGGACTATATCAAGAAGCATCCCGGCGAGAAGCGTTACAGATTCCTTATGGAGAAAAGATTCCTCAAAGGTGAGGATATCGTAAAAGAGGAACTTGACGCCATCTGTCCGGATGCCGAGTTGCAGATTCAGGAAGGGGAAGGACACAGCATCTGGGTGAATTCCAAGATTCTTCAAAGGCACGGTATTACAGACGACACACCGGATCCTATACCGGGACTGGCGTTTTACGTGCGTAAGGACGGACATGTGACCGGAAATATGTATGAGGGCGCAACGGAAGTCCATATCATTCTGGACGGCGGGATGGGACTGACCGATGAACAGATTGACACGGCGCTTCAGCGTTGGATCGATTTTTCTGTTGAACACGGAGTTACTGCGGTATTCGATGCCGGACTTCCGGGGGATATGCAGTTCCATGAGAAAGTCTATAAGCGTCTGGTTGAACTGGATAAGCAGGGAAAGTTGCCCGTTTATATTGACGGCAGCCTTGTGGTCAACGCGGAGCGAGATGCAGAGGAGGGCCTGAAGGAACTGAAGCGCATACAGCGTGAGTATAACACGGAGCACCTGAAAGTTCATACCATGAAGATTTTCATGGACGGAACCCAGAAAATCCATACTGCGGCTATGGTCACGCCATACGTGGATGTCCATACGACGGGATCTACTGCTTTTTCCGCGGAAGGAATCGCAAAGCTTTTGAAAAATCTCAATGACGAGAATCTGGATCTTCATCTTCACACCGTGGGTGAGCGTGCGTCACGCACGGTATTGGATGGCGTAGAGATGGCCAAAAAGGAGATGGGTGACAACCTCCACGTAAGAGTTACCTGCGCCCATCTTGAAATTGAGTGCGACGATGATCTGGATCGTTTCGCCAAGCTCGGCGTATTCGCCAACTTTACGCCGCACTGGCACTCCGGAGACCCCGCCATTGCGGCTACCTGGCTGGGTATGGACCGTGCCTGTAAGATGTTCCGCTGCAAAACGGTATGGGACAGCGGTGCCAACGTGGCCTGGTCCAGCGACAATATCGTCTTTATGGATTTCACCACCTGGAACCCCTACTTAGGCATGGAGGTGGGAATGACCCGCTGGATTACCGAAAAGACCAAGGATTACCCATTCACCGTAGCGGCCAAAGTATTACCGCCTGAGAGTGAGAGGATGAGCATTGAAGAAATGCTCATAGGCTATACCATCAACGGCGCCAAACAGCTTGGCATTGAGGCGAAAAAAGGCTCCATCGAAGTCGGCAAGGATGCGGACTTCTTGGTGTTCGACAAGGACCTCCTGACAGCAGAGAAGGAAGGTTTCAGCTACAACAAGCCAACTGATGTATACATTGGTGGAAATAAAATGAAATAACTTAAAAGATAAGAAGAATAAAACTATGAGTGAACAAAAAGACCTTTTAACCAAAGCAAGAGAATTCATGGAATCTCAGTACGGCGGCGAGAACAAACAGATTACCGACGGTAATTATGACCAGTCGCTGGCCGTCAAGTGTATCAATGGTACTTTCGTCGGCAGGAAGACGGAGAATATCGCTGTATTCAGAGGTATCCCGTATGTCGGCAAACAACCCGTCGGGGATCTGCGCTGGAAAGCCCCAGTGGACGTTACCCCGAACGACGGCGTCTATGAGGCCTACTACAATGCGAAAAGTGCTTACGGCAATGCGTCTTTTGAAGTAGGTTCAATGTACTATTGGGATGAAGACTGCCTGTATCTGAATGTATTCAAGGCTGATGATGCGTCTGCCGCGAAGAAACCGGTTATGGTATGGATTCACGGCGGCGCTTTTGAGGCAGGCGGAACCATCGACCCGATGTTTGACTGCATCAATCTCGTGAAAGAAAACCCAGATGTCATTGTTGTTACCATTGCTTACAGACTTGGCGTTATGGGTTTCTTGCATCTGTCCCACCTGTCGGACGGCAAGGATTACCAAGATTCACAGAACTTGGGTCTCCTGGATCAGGTGAAAGCACTGAAATGGGTTCACGAGAATATCGCAGGCTTCGGCGGCGACCCCGACAACGTGACCATCTTCGGTGAATCCGCAGGTGCTGCAAGCTGTACCCTACTGCCGCTGATTCCTGGCTCCCATCAGTATTTCAAGCGGCTTATTGCTGAGAGCGGTTCCGTCAACCAGACAAGATCCCCGGAAGAAGGTATCGCATGTACCAATAAACTGATGGAAGTGCTCGGCTGCAAGACTGTTGCCGATCTCTTGAAGGTCGATGGCGAAAAGCTCTTGGAAGCTTCTGCGGTAAACTTTGTACACCAGATACCCGAAAGAGACGGGAAATATCTGCCCACAGATACTTTTGCTGCATACGGCAACGGTGCAGCGAAGGACTTGGAAATTCTTGTGGGTTGCAACAAGGATGAAATGGACTTTTTCGTGTCCAGTTTCGGACAGGAAGGTTGGGATAAGTGGATTGCTGAACGCAAAAAGGAGAAGTTTGACCAATTGCCAGCTGAAGAGAAAGCGCTGGTCGAGAGCTACATGAGAGATGTTAAGGGAGACTACTACGAGCCCGACAGTCGCGTGTTCAGCCAGAGTTGGTTTAATGTTCCGATCATCAGGATTTCAGAGGAACAGACCAAAGCCGGTGGCAAATGTTTCACCTATTACTTTACGCCCGAGTCGCCCGATCCGGTTATGAAATGCGGACATGCCATCGAGCTTTCGGTGGTATTCAATCATCCAGAGATGACTGCTGACACGGGAAGGGCATTCGACGAAACCTTCTGCAAGACCATGCGCAAGATGTGGGTGCAGTTTGCCAAGACCGGCAATCCATCGCTCTGCGCGAATACTTCTCCTGACGGCAAAGCCAAGGAGTGGCCGCTCTACGACTTGGAGAACAAGCGAGTGATGGTACTCGACGAATTCGACATCCATCCAGCAATGGAATCGGAAGTAAAGATTGTGGATTGGGAGAGAACCTATTTCCTGACTAAATATTACATGCTATAACACACTACTCATAACTAAATAGAATAAAAACAATGAATGAAGTAGAACAACTGACAGCACAATACGGTAAGAACCAAAAGATAACCGACGGCAATTACGACCATTCACTGGCCGTCAAGTGCGTCAACGGAACCTTCGTTGGCGAGAAGACGGAGAATATCATTTCCTACAAGGGCATTCCGTTTGTAGGAGAGCAACCTGTGGGCAAGCTGCGCTGGAAGGCGCCAGTGGACTATACGCCTGACAACAGCGTGTATGAGGCCTATCATTATGGGAAAGCATCCTGCCAAGATAAAGATCTGATTCCCCATCAGGGTGAAGACTGCCTGTATCTGAACGTATGGAAAGCGGAAGATGCCTCTGCCGTGAAAAAACCAGTTATGGTATGGATTCACGGTGGCGCTTTTATATCAGGAGGAGCGAACATAGAACTATTTGATTGCACCAATTTAATAAAAGAAAATCCAGATATAATCGCCGTTGCCCTCCAGTACAGGCTCGGTGTTATGGGCTTCTTGCATCTGTCCCATCTGAGTGACGGCAAGGACTATCCTGACGCACAGAATCTCGGACTGCTGGACCAAAAGATGGCTTTCAAATGGATTCATGAGAATATCGCGGCTTTCGGCGGCGACCCCGACAACGTGACCATCTGGGGTGAATCTGCCGGTGCCGGAAGCGTGACCATGCAGCCGCTGATCAATGGCTCCCAACAGTATTTCAAGAAAGTCATCGCCCAAAGCGGTGCCCCCTCACAGACGAATTCCGTGGAAGAGTCTATCGCTACTACCAACGATTTGATGAAGGCCCTCGGCTGCAAGACCGTTGCCGACCTGATGAAGGTCGATGCCCGGACGTTGGTGGATACCGCAGCATCCGCAATCGCATTGCGCGTCTTCCCCGTCAGAGACGGACGTATCTTGCCTTTGGATCCGTGGGAAGCGTACATCAATGGCGCAGCCAAGGACATCACTTTCCTTCAGGGCTGCAACAAGGATGAAATGAATTGCTTCGTGGCAGACTGGACTGTGGAGGTGTTCAAGGCGTGGGCCGCTGACCGCAAAACGAAGAAGTATGCCCAGCTGCTGACGGATGAAGAAAGAGCGAAGATAGAGAGCTTCTGCAAGGAAGGCGCGGTAGAGGATTGGGATCCCGACAGCCGTCTGTTCGGCCATAGTTGGTTTATCGACGGTGCTATTAAAATGTCGGAGTGCCAGACCATGGGTGGCGGCAAGTCTTACACCTATTTTTATAGGGTGGAATCTTCTAATCCGATACGGAAAAGTGCACATTTCGAAGAGGTTCCCATCGTATTCGCTCATCCGGAACAGATCGAAGGCAGACCATATGACGAAACCTTCTCGAAGACCATGCGCAAGATGTGGGTGCAGTTCGCCAAGACCGGCAATCCGTCCCTCAGCGCTGAAATTTCTCCCGACGGCAAAGCAAAAGAGTGGCCACTCTACGACCTGAAGGACAAGAAAGTGATGGTCTTTGACGAGTTCGACATCCATACGGCAAAAGAATCCGAGGTAAAGATTGTAGATTGGGACAGAACCTATTTCCTGACCAAATATTATATGTTGTAAAATATATCACAAATTGAAAATAGTAAAGAAGGATAATAAAACAATGAATGAATTGAAAAACGAAAACATGCCGATTACTGACGGCAATTACGATAAGTCGCTGGCGGTAAAGTGCGTCAACGGCACTTTCGTCGGTAAGAAGACAGCTGAGCTGATTATCTGGAAGGGAATCCCCTACGCAACTCAGCCGGTGGGAAAGCTTCGTTGGAAGAAGGCACTTCCTGCCACAGACGATGACGGCGTGTACGAAGCGACAAATCCTGGCCATGTTCCTATCGGGCCACTGAACGACTCGATGGGAACGGCGGAGTTCGGCGAGGATTGCCTCGTGCTGAACATATATTGCAATACCCGCTGCACTGACAGCAAGAAGCCAGTCATGGTGTGGATTCACGGCGGTGGGTTCTGCGCCGAATCCCAAGCGTCGCCCCTCTACGACCTTACCAACATCTCCAAACAGTACCCCGACATCCTGTTCGTGTCCATCGACTACCGGCTCGGCTTCATGGGATTCATGAACTTCGAGCGGGTTCCGGGCGGAGAGAACTTCAAGGAGGCAGGCAACCTCGGTCTGCTCGACCAGCTTGAGGCCCTCAGGTGGGTACAGAAAAACATCGCCGGGTTTGGCGGCGATCCGGACAATGTGACGATTTTCGGTGAGTCAGCAGGCTCGGCAAGCGTCACATTCCTCCCACTCATCAATGGAAGCGAAGGGCTCTTCAAGAGATGCATCGCACAGAGTGCCAATATCGCCTACTGTGACACGATGGAGCACGGCATTCACGTCACGCAGAACTTTCTGACCGCAACGGGTTGCCAGACCATGGACGAATTAATGGAACTCACCACCGAGGAGCTTGTAGATGCCTATATGAAAGCGTATGCCATAGACAAGAACTGCCTTCTCGGAGGTGCCAACTTCCCACTCCTCGACGGCGTCACGTTGCCCGAAGATCGAGCAGTCATGTACGGGATGTGGGGAGACGAGAAGAGATCCAAAATCGATTTGATAATTGGGTCTAACCTGGACGAAATCAGGTACTTCGTTCCACTCGAAGGCGGTGAAGAAGGCTTCGCGAATACGCTGAGATGGATTGCGAAGAGGGATCGCGCACTGCTCAACGACCAGGAAAAGGCCATGTATGACGAGTTCATGGCCACGCTCGCAAACGAAAGCGAGGGGAGCAGGTTGGAGCAATACTGTAACGACATCAACTTCCGCGCTGGTAACACCAATATGGCCATCAGGCACGCTGCCGCCGGCGGCAACACCTACATGTATTTCATCAAGAAGCCGGTGACAACCCCCGAGCTTGGTGCGGTACACGCAGCAGAGATTCCGTACCTGTTCGACAATTGCATTCTGGACCCGATGGGAAGCGGAAAGATCGTTTCGAACGAAGAGTGCGAGTTCCGCCATGTTGTAAAGGAAATGTGGGCCAACTTCGCCCGGACAGGTAACCCCTCCACCGACAAATACGAGTGGAAGAAGTTCTCGGGAGACGACCGCCAGACGATGGTCTTCGACGATGCCATCGGCATGCAGAAGGATCTGTTCGGAAGGCGAGAGGACCTGATGATGTCCTGGTCAGAGCGCCTTGGGAACGGGTCGTCCAAAAGGGTATGCTAGTCAAAAAATGATGTAGTTTAGTTTTGAACAGTTACTTGTCTATTAAAAACAAAAATCTCAAATAAAAAAAATAGGAGAACAAAATAATGAGTGACATGAAAAGGGAATTCAAGGATTTAATGATATACAATCCATATGAGTATTTGAACAGCGAAATCACGGGAGATTACGACGAGGCCCATGCCGTGAAGTGTGTGAACGGCACCTTCGTCGGAACCGAGGAGCACGGGCGCCACTTCAAGGCACCGGAGTACGTGGACGAACATCCCCGATGAGATCTTCACGGCCACTCAACAGATGTGGACGAATTTCGCACATTGCGGCAACCCGTCGACAGACAAGGTTGAATGGAAGGCGTACTCGGTCAACGACCAGAACGTCATGGTTATCGGCGGGCCGGGTGACCTACGTATCGAACAGGGCCTGCTGGCTGACCAGTACAAGGCCGTCCTCCCCTTGTTAGGTTACTACCAGTTCATGGACAAGTTCTTTACTCCTGGCTATCTTTTAGATATCATCGCCGCTCGCAAGTAAGATCAATCACATAAAACATAAAACGAAAGAACAATGAAAATAATGAAGATATGGACGCTTGTCGCTACCATCATTTTAAGCGCCGCGATCCTCACTGGCTGCAAGAAGGAAACTTCAAACAACAACAATTCAGGCAACAACCCGTGGGGAGCAGAGACGCTCACCTTCAAGGTGAATAATTCCACTGACTTTATTTTGAAAAAAGTTGAAGGTAGAAATTATTCGATGGAGTATATGTACGAAAGCCAAGTGACAACCGTCACAGGAACGCTCTCCGACTTTTACATCTGTCCCGTCGAGGTGACCAACAAGCTGTGGAACGCTGTTATGGGATGGAAACCCGAAGGACAGACAAACAATGGCGACTTATATCCCGTCAGCAATGTGAATTATTACGACATCGTCAAGGAAGGTGGCTTCATCGACATGCTGAACACGATATGTGCCGGCCAGCTGCCAGCTGGCAAGCGCTTTGCGCTGCCCACTGAAGCCCAGTGGGAGTATGCGGCCCGCGGCGGACAACAGTCGATGGGTTACCAATATGCCGGATCCAACACGTTAGACGAAGTGGCCTGGTACGCTGACAACTCGAATGGCACAACTCACCCTGTCGGCCTGAAGCAACCCAATGAGCTCGGTCTCTACGACATGACTGGCAATGTCTGGGAATGGACACGCGACAACTTTGTCTACTTCGACAAACTCACGCTCAACCAAGGTCTCAACTACGTCTGCACCGCCGCCAACAACTATCGCGTCAACCGCGGCGGCAGCTACGGCACCAGACAGACGGGTCTCGAAACCTCCTACCACACCTGGCTGGGAATGCATCAGGCCTATAATAACCGCGGTCTGCGACTTGTCCTCGTGGATGATTTCAACGAAGAACAACTCGAGGAACCTACCCAGCCAGACAACCTTCTTACCATCGCCGTGAACAACGGTACAGTCGGTTACTACCTTCCGATGGTTGAAGTGAAGGGTGGCAACTACGAGCTGGTATACGAGCGCGACGGCGAACAGAAAACCGTCAACGGAACGCTTTCCGATTTCTATATCTGTCAAACCGAAACGATGAACTACATCTGGGAAACCGTCATGGGCTCGAAACCACAAGGCCAAAGCGAGAACGAAGGTCTCTATCCCGTTACGATGATTAACTATGAGGACATCACCAAGAACGGTGGCTTCCTTGACAAGTTGAATACGATGTGCGCCGATCAGTTGCCCGCTGGGATGCAGTTTGCCCTCGCTACTGAGGCCGAATGGCACTATGCCGCCAACGGCGGACGTAAGTCGCAGAGCTACACCTACGCTGGTTCAAACACAATAGGCGATGTGGCCTGGTATTCCAACAACGCCGGACATGCTTCCCACTTCGTGGCCTCCAAGCAGCCCAACGAGCTCGGCATCTACGACCTAAGCGGTAACGTCTGGGAATATTGCAACGACTGGTATGCCGATCTGGCCGACATTCCTGCCAACCAAGGTACCGACTATGCCGGTCCCGTGTCAGGCCAACGTATTGTAGGTTGTAGCGGCTGCTACGACAGCGAGCCTTACACTTGCAGATATTCCTACCACGGCCGCGAGATTGAACACAACGTCCGCAATGCTACTGTAGGTTTCCGCATCGTTTTGAGACATACAAACATCAGGTAATAAAATTAAATATACCAGCGTCGACCTATTTTCTAACCAAAATATTATATGCTGTATTTGACTTTTATGGGTCTTCAACCACCCAGAGAAATGAGAGGCAAGTGTCTTGTTAACAAATAAAATGGTTTACAACGATATGATAAAAAAGAGCAGACTGTCGCGACGTATTACTTGGCATGTTATCGGAATCATGTCGCTCTTCAATGTGCTGATCATTGGAGCCATACTTGTGTTCGTCTTCAGAGTCTCGCTCGTGAACAGCAATATGCGCGGACAATATGTCGTCGACGGCATAGAAGGCAAGATAGAGTCGACGCTATGGGCCGTGCACGTAGGGGCAGCCAACAGCCGCGACGAAATAGAAAGAAACTTGGAAAGCCCAGAGCAAGTCTTTGACGCCTTGGAGCACGAAATTACCGTGAACCAATTCATGGGTTGCTTTGCCGCCTTCGAGCCTGACTACTTCAAAGGTCAAGGACGCTGGTTTGAAGCCTATCTTTATCATGCCGACAGCACTCGTCTTGAACGCCAGCAGATAGGCTCTCCAAGCCATGACTACTTCAATGGCCCGTGGTATAAGAAAGGACTTAGTCGGGACAGACAGGGAATGGGCTATCTTACAGTTCCCTACTTTGACAATTCCGTTGACAGTGCCATGTATTGCAGCTATGTGCTGCCTATCGTTGACCATCTGGACCGCAAGGTGGGCGTTTATGGTGTTGATCTGGATTATTTATGGCTCAACGAGGTCTTCGTTGAGGTGGAGAAAATGGTGAAGAGAGAATTCCTCGACAGCGATGAAAAGCTCCAGGATCGTAACGGCAATATTTATTTCTCTATCCAGATTATCGACGACAAAGACAACAGAATTTTGGGTTTTGATTCCCTTGATATCAGCATTCTCAAAGCAGAGCAGAAGGATGTCTTTGGCAAGCTTGGGATGAAAGATTTGAAGGGCACACCTTATTATGTCAATTTCAAATCAATACCATACACAGACTGGACCGTTGCTGTCATACAGCATCGCGATCTTGTGTTTGCATGGGGTAGGATACTGGGCATTATCATCCTTCTTTGCATGAGTATTGGCTGCATCGTCATCTTCCTATTCACAAGACGAAGTATCCGCCGTGCCATCAAGCCATTAAGATTCCTGTCCGAGTCGGCTAAGGAAGTGTCAAAGGGTAACTTCAACGCACCTCTGCCCACGTTCAAGTACAATGACGAGGTGGCACAGCTACGCGACTCGTTCGGCAATATGCAGCAGTCGCTGGTGAAATACATCGAGGAACTGAAGGAAACCACTGCCCAGAAAGCCACGATAGAGAGTGACCTCCGCATAGCCAGCACGATACAGATGGGCATGCTGCCTGAGAAGTTTCCCACCAAGGCTGAGCGTGACGAT
Source organism: uncultured Bacteroidales bacterium (assembly GCA_905233625.1). Lineage (GTDB taxonomy): Bacteria > Bacteroidota > Bacteroidia > Bacteroidales > WCHB1-69 > RUG11690. The sequence continues at coordinate 65,866 of CAJOFJ010000004.1, forward strand.
GTGCAGCTCTTTGCCTCGCTGACCCCTGCCAAGGAAGTGAGCGGCGACTTGTTCGACTTCTATTTCCGCGACGATAAGCTCTTTTTCTGCATCGGCGATGTATCGGGCAAGGGCGTGCCTGCCTCGCTTTTCATGGCTGTCACCCGTTCTGCCTTCCGCACCATATCGGCCCAAGAATCAATGCCAGACCGCATCATGACCACGATGAACAAAACGATTGCCGACATGAACAAAACCCACATGTTTGTGACCCTTTTTGTCGGCGTACTCGACTTGTCCACTGGCTGTTTGCAGTACTGTAACGCTGGACATGATGCTCCGATGCTTGTCGGCGCTGGTGTCGGCGAGTTACCTTGTGATACCAATATCCCCGTCGGCATTAGGCCCAAATGGGAATACTCGCTGCAAGAGGCGCAGATATTCACCGGCACCACCATCTTCCTCTTCACCGACGGACTCACCGAGGCTATGGATGCCAGCAAGGCCATGTTCCGGATAAATCGCGTCAATGATGTGGCCGAACAGGCTCTCGCCCAACAACAGCAGGAACCTCGCCAGCTCATCAGCATGATGACTGAGGCTGTCCACCAGTTCGTAGGCGATGCCGAACAGAGCGATGACCTGACCATGATGGCCATACAATATATCAAGGAAAGAAAAGAATCAACAAACAATAAGGAATAATGAAAACCACAATTCAAGAACAAGACGGCAATGTAGTTGCCATTCTGGAGGGTAGTCTCGACACTGCCGCCGCACCAGAAACCGAAAAGGCCATGAGTCCTCTTTACGACGTGGAGGGGAAAGACATCATCATCGATTGTGCTGAGCTGAAATACATCTCATCAGCCGGTCTGCGTATCTTTCTTGCCATCCTGCAGAATGCGGAAGAAAAGGGCAGACAAATGTATATAAAAGACATCAACGACGACCTTCGGGGCATCTTCACCATTACTGGCTTCATTAACATCTTTAAATTCATATAAACGATATAAAGATGGAAACAGCTTCATTTATCTTTTTGGGTTTTAATCTGCATGCATGGATAACCATTGCGACAGTACTGACCATGTTCAGCATACTGCTTTTCACTAAATTGCGCTCTGACTTGGTTTTTTAGGAGCTATTGCCATCTTGTTTGTAACAGGCGTGTTGGATGCCAAAGAGGCATTTTCGGGCTTTAGCAGTACATCCGTTGTGGTAATCGGTGTATTGTTTGTCGTTGTGGCGGGATTGACGCATACAGGGGTACTGCAATGTTGAAATGCTGGTGCCCTCAGACAATCCGTATATCGGAAAGACAATTGCCCAGGCTGGCCTCAATGATATTCAGGGGGGGCAGGCTCATCGAAGTGATACATTTTGACGAGATAATCTCTCCTGTTCCTGATAAAGAGCCAATTATGGGTGGTGACCGACTGGTGTTTGCCGGTCAGATTGACGAAATTCTAGAACTGAAGAACAGTCATGGCTTTGTGAATGCAGACCATCATGTGTTTACGATGAATGAGGTCGATCAGAATCGCCAGCTTCGCACAGCCTACGTCACCTTTGGCAGCAGTCTCATCAATACGACCATCGGCCATTCCACCTTTGAGAAAGACAACAACATGACGTTGGTAGCTGTAGCACGCCGAGGCAAGCGCGTGGAGGAGTCGCCCCGCGAAGTGGTACTGCAAGCTGGCGACACGCTCCTTCTCGAGTGTCCACCACAACAGAGCGTTAATACCGACCATCTATCCTCGCAATTGCAGTTCTTCGACTCGGATCAAGTGCCGAATATCGGTCCTAAAACACTTGTATCCACCGCCATCATGATTGCTATGGTTGTGCTGTCGGCCCTCAATGTCATGCCGTTGCTGCAGTGTGCTTTTTTGGCTGCTATAGCGATGCTAGTGTTCCGTTGTTGCAGCGCTAATCAGGCTATGAAAGCCATCAATTGGGAAATATTGATGGTATTTGCCGGATCGGTTGTCTTAGGTGTTGCTATCCAGAAAACAGGTATAGCTGAGCGACTGGCCTACGGTATCCTTGATGTTTGCGGTACAAACCCTATCATTGTGATGGCAGCCGTTTGTTTCGTAGCGACGTTCATTACAGAATTTATCTCCAATACGGCGGCAGGCGCTATGTTTTTCCCTATTATGTACGAGGCGGCGGTGCAGTTAGGCTACGAGCCCTACCCCTTCCTTATCGCTCTGATGATTAGCGTCAGCAGCAGTTTTGCCACGCCTATCGGTTCACCTACACACATGCTTGTTTATGCTCCGGGAGGTTACCGTTTTAGTGACTTTATGCATATCGGTCTGCTGATGAATATCATCATCTTGGCAGCCAATATTTTTATCGTCAACATTGTCTATCCATTAACTCCTCTGCAATAAAAAAGACCAAGCCGAAAATATATGCAGGGCTGAACGACGCTACAACCAAACGTCAGGAACATAACACGGAAATGTAAATCTGCAAAAAACCTGATTTTTTTGTGTTCAAATCAAGATTATTGGGATGAATTTTTTATCTTTGCAAATTATTTTTGGTAGCTTGTGCTTAATCTACATGACTTCCTATGAAAACCGCAGTAATTAACCAATAAAATCTTAGAAAACTATAATAAACAACTTATAACCTTTTTAACTTTTTCAGTATGGTACATGATTTATACATTTTGATGATTACGGCCGGTGTGGTCAGTCTTTTGTTTAAGTTACTGAAGCAGCCTGTGGTGCTGGGTTATATCGTAGCCGGTGTCTTGATAGGCCCTTATCTGTTCGGTGAAACCCTTGTGGATAAAGAAAATGTTGAGACATGGGGTAATATCGGCGTGCTATTTGTGTTGTTCTGTATCGGTTTGGAATTCCGCCTCAAAAACCTCATCAGTAGTGGCAAAGTGGCGGCAATAGGCGCACTGACGATTATCTTGGGCATGATGATCTTTGGTTTCGGCGTGGGACAATTTGCCGAATTGGATATGATTAACTCCCTTTTCCTGGCAGGTATGCTCTGCATGTCAAGTACGACTATCGTGATGAAAGCGATTGACGAGGCAGGCCTGAGCAAGGAGCGTTTTGTCAAGGGCGCAACCAGCATTCTTATCGTAGAAGATGTGGTGGCGGTAGTACTGATGGTGCTGCTGTCAAGTATAGCTATAAAGCATCAATTTGAAGGTTCCGAACTGATTAGTAAAATCATTGTTTTGGCAATCACACTCGCAGCATGGTTTATCTGCGGAATACTGATTATCCCAACACTGCTGCGCAAAGTACAACCCTATCTGAATGACGAGACGCTTACCATCCTCGCCTTGGGTTTGTGCTTAGGCATGGTGTTAACGGCAGAAGAAGCAGGGTTCAGCAGTGCTCTCGGCGCTTTTGTCATGGGTTCTATCCTTGCCGAAACGGTGGAGTCGCATCGTATCGAAAAACTGATGACACCGCTTAAAAATGTCTTTGCTGCTATCTTCTTTGTTTCTGTGGGAATGCTGATCAACCCATCCTCACTGGTGGAATATTGGTCAAGCATCCTGTTAGTATGTGTGGTGATTATCATCGGAATGATTCTTTTTGGCACTTTGGGTTGCTGGTGGGGTGGCGAAACGATGCGCGACTCGATGCTGACCAGCTTCTCGTTCGTGCAAATAGGTGAATTCTCCTTCATCATCGCTTCCTTGGGTACCAGTTTAGGCGTTCTTCACCCTGCTATCTATCCTATTATCGTGGCATCAAGTGTGGTGACTACCTTCCTCACGCCCTATATCATGAAAGCATCTGTGCCATGCTATACGTACCTCTATAATCATGCTTCAGAAAAATTACGCGCTAAGATCGACCAACGAGAACAGCAGGTAGCAGAAGCGGAAATGGCCACCCAATCCGGCGAAACACATGCATTTGCAAATAAGGTTCGCCATGCCGTCCGGAATACCTTCATTACGAAACGTCTGGTCGACTTGTTTATCAAAAATATGAATGCTAAAGATGAAAACGTCTAAGGTGAAACTAACAATAAATCTATAAAACTCAAAACTTCTCGTCTCCTAAATCAAATAATAGCATACGCAAATAGGAGGAATCTATTAACAACTAAAGGATAAGCACAAGGCGTGAGCAAAAAGAGTCTGATCTGGAAAATACCCTGCACCGTTATAGGTATCGTCTTGGGAACAGTGCTGTTACTGTTGATTACCGTAACAGTTATTCTGGTGACGCCAAGAGCCCGCATGGCTGTCCTGCAAAAATGCGTGGAGGTAGTCAATGAGCGGACCGACCTGGACGTGGATCTGGGACGACTCTATTTGTCTCCTTTCCATCATTCTCCGATGATTCTCTATCGCGCCTACAAGGGCGAGGAAGACCTGCCGCTGCACATCGAAATAGACAGTCTCTATATTGGTCATCGCGGTCAGGATACACTGATTTACGTGCATGCCCTGCGCCTGCAAGGCAGTGTGAAGAAAGTGGAAAATGGGGAGCCGAGTGATGATTTGACAGCTCGTAATATCGTGGTGAACCAACTGCTATTAGAGCAGGCTACTGTCCATTCCGACACCCTGATAGACGCTGTAGGCATCGACGTTATTTTGAGGCATCTGCAGGTAAAGAGTCCCAGCCTCAATATTGCAAAAGGACAGTATCCTTTGCATGATTTGAAGCTGGCAGATGCGTATGTGGGTATTGATTTGCGCGACACTACTTCCACTCCAGAAGACACCACCTCCACCCCGATGGCTTTCGATGTGCCAAATGGTGAGTTGAGCAATGTGCGTTTTGTGCTCAATCCGATAGGACTGGATATACGTGCCGGCTATCTGGCTACAAATGTATTGGCAGATGTCGGGGGCAACCGCTACGATGCACGTCGCCTGAATATCGGGAACGCTTCTCTTACACTCGGGACGCTGTACCTGCCTTTTGATACAATCAATGGAGACGCGTTGGTGGACCTGAACACCAATCTGATTACCTCGAACCGATTATATGCCCGCTCCGACGCATTTGGGGCAAAAGCGGACCTGGTGGCTACGAAGATGAATTTAGAGACTATGCGGGTAGACGTGGCCGGCAATGCCGATTATCAAGGCAATAGGGCAAGCCTGAACGGATTCTATGATATTGATGATGAGATGTATGATATGCTGGTAAATGTCGAGCAAGTGAACCTGAACCCGTTCCTCAAAGACAGTACCCATGCGGAAATAACCGGCGAAATACATGCGCAAGGAAAAGGTATAGATCCGCATTCCTCCGCAATGAAGTGTAAACTGGCCATGAATCTGACCACTTGCATCTATAATCAAATTAATGTTTCCGGCCTGGCGCTTGACGCCGAACTGGCCAATAAAACAGTGGTTGGAAACCTGCATTTGCCAGTTAAGATGGCGGACAAAGACCTGCAGGTGAAGGCAGAGACAGAGCATCAGTTCAGTGTATCAGACTTTCTTACACCTGAACGGATGAACGTGGACTATCATACACAGATGAAGAATGTGTTTGCACACGTGGCGGGCGAGAATTTTGATATCAACGAACTGAATCTTGACTTTACCACGAATACTGCCACATCGTTGTACCTGGTCACGCAAGGACTTACCATCGACGCACAAACTCCGATGCATGTGCTGCAGCTGGTGGATGAAGTTCAACCGCTGATTGGGATCGTTACAGACACATCGTTTGTTCAGTCCATTGTCTCGTTACAAGACCTGACGGTGCTGGATACGCTCCGTCGGCTTATACCAGACATAAAGGCGGAAATACAGCTGACGGAAGGCAGTCCTATTCAGGCTATCATCGAACGGGAAGGCTTGGATATAAACGAATTGACTTTGTTGCTGAAGTCCGACTCTCTTCAATCAGACCTGACATTGGATGCTTCAATCCCGTATATTGACAATTCGGACGACAGTACGGGACTGCGCCTGCCTCCTGCCACAGCATCGATGTGGGTAAACATGAAGGAAGGCAAAACCACCGCCCTGCTCAGCGCCAATACCAGCATTACCGATGGCGTGATGAGTGTGAATGACCTTTGTACCGATGCCGCGCTAAAACTTTATCTGGAAAGGAACGGACGTGAGCTGAACGGAATGGGACACCTTGAGCTGGACAGTCTCTTGTACAATAAAATGGATCTCGGAAACCGAACGGCGGACATCCTGATTACGCCATCGAAACTGTATGATAATGCTATACAGGCAGATTTGCGCTTGGACGACATCCCAATGGAGTTGGTGAACAACATCCTTGATATGGAAGACATTGACCTGGACGGTATTGTTCAGGCAAAGGCTACCGCAGACGGTCTGCCTGCCCAACTGGACCTCTCCGCCGAGGTGCTGCCGCTGGATGTGGTCGCCTACTACAAACCATACGATGTGGAGTTAAGTCTGGGAGAGACTCCTATCGTAATGGAGCATAATAATGTGAAACTTAATGATGTGCGCATCTATAGTGTCAATGGTTCCTATCTGGCTATGAACGGTGGAATGGACCTCAATACGATGCGTATGGATGTGGATTTGGCTGCCGATAATTTCTCTCCGGTGAAACTGGAGCAAGATGGACCTATTCCTGTTCATGGTACTTTGGCAACCGATATCCGCGGACGGGTAAGCGGACCGTTGGACAGCATCTTTGCGGACGTGAATGTCACTGTTCTGCCCTCCACAGATATCACCTATCCGATAGATGACAAGAATATGGCGCAGGTTAAACCATACGGTACTGTCAATATTCAGTACAACACTGCTGTCGGGGAGCTCGACCTTGGTGGAAAACTCAATGTGGATGATGGTATAGTTCGCTATTCTCCCAAGTTGTATCCCATGATGCCCTTCCGTGTGGACTCGGGAAGCCACGTTACCTTCAACGGTCCCCTGGGAAATACAGATCTTAGGCTTTCCGCTTCGCAGCAAGTGAAAGCGGATGTGCAATCAGCGGGTCAAGAGACCCGCCGTGTGGCCTTCAATACCGGTGTGCGCGTAAATGGCATACTCGATTCGATAGGCCTTAATACCATAGGCTTTTTCCTCGAAGCGCCTGATGACGAAACGGTTACACGCGAACTGAACTCTATGGATGAGGAGACACGCGAAGGTGTGGCTGCGGTGTTGCTGGCTACTGGCATGTACATGGGCGAAAGCAATGTGGCCACACAACAGAATGGATATGCCTTGTCCAGCATCATCAACAGCCGTATCAATGCCGCCATGGCTAATTCCAAGATGGGTAATAAAATAGATATCGATATCAGTAGCGGACAAACCGTACATGCTTCCGGTAAGACCAATGACATGAATATCGCCATCAGCAAATCCTTGTTCAATGATAAACTGCGCATCACCGTCGGCTCTACCATCTCCGACAATCCGGAGGTCAACAAAGCCAACGGACTGCTCAGTCTTATATCAGCAGACCTTAAACTGACCAAATCGGGCAGTGTTTTTCTGCGCATGTTCTCTCAGCGTGATTATGAAAATATCTTTGAAGGCGAACTCAGAAAATCTGGCATTGGTGTAAGAGCAACCAAGCAATGGAAACGTTACCAATTTTTACCCTCTACGGGTGATTCTATTATGCGTACATACGGTTTTACCGCGGATGCGGATGTCGCTTATCGTTCCAACAACAGTATCGGCCCCAACCTTACCCTCGTTCATTCTATAAAGAACCTCTTGGGGAGAGGAGAGACATTCTTGGTCAAGGGTTACGGGGCTTATTATTGGTCGTTGCGCGACCGTCATTCGGGTGATCCGAAGACCACCGACACCTACAAATTCGGAGTCGATGTCGCGATTATCTTCCCATACCTGCACTGGGCGGGGAAAAAGAAACCCGATGGCGATACTCGCTACCGAATTGGGTACAAGTACGAGAACATAGCGGGTGGATACGGTGTTCACAAGTTCTCCGGAGCTTTTTCGTATTTTATCCGCTCGTCTAGCCATATCACGCATGTCTTTACGCCTTTCTCGCTCTCGTTGGTCAGAGTGAAAGTCGAGTCCTCAGATCTGATTAATAATGCGGCTGATAAACCGGAACTTCTCAAAATACTTGCAGGAAAGGAGTTTATTCCCTCCATCGGCTATGAGCTTACCTATAGCGATTACCGCTCCGTACGGAAAGTCAACACCATGTTCGATTTTGAAATCAAAGAAGCGGGTAGCATAACTAATGCCATCTATTGCATCTTTGGACGCGAGTGGAATGAGCTGGAGAAACCGATTGGCAAAGTTCCCTTTGACGAGTTTGTCAAGGTGACGGCCGAACTGTGGAATAAATTCAACCTTCCGAAAAAGGTATGTATTGCAACGCGTCTTTTCGCAGGTGCCAATATTCCGTTTGGCAACTCCCAATATGCTCCGCTTTCCGAATCCTTCTATGCCGGTGGTCCCAACAGTTTGCGTGCGGCATCCCCATACGCATACGGACCTGGAAATTTCTATAGCTCCAAATATAACCAGAACTTCTTCCATGCTGGTGACATAAAACTCGAAGCCAATATTGAACTGCGTTTCCCCATCGTTTGGAAACTCTATGGCGCCTTTTTCCTCGATGCAGGCAACGTCTGGAACTGGCGGAACACCTTCGACCTTCTCAGCAAAGAGGATTATGAGCTACTGGCAGAGAAAATGGGATTTACCGAGAAAATTTATGACGGATTTATTGGTAATCCGTACATTGCGAAGCAGATTGCCCTGGGTACAGGTACAGGCTTCCGCCTCGATATCGATGGACTCGTTATCCGCTTGGACTTAGGTATAGGTATCCATGCACCTTACCAGACATACAAATATGACAAGGATGGCAAGCCCGATCTCACCCGACCCATCAACAAATATTACAATATTCCTTCAGCTCTTGATGGATTTCGCCTCAACTTCAGTATAGGTTATCCGTTCTGATGAATCTCCAAATTATCACGCAGGGAAAATACAACACAAAAAACGTTTTTGCCACCCCGAATCAAATAAGGATTTGTTTCAAATCCTGTACAAATGACATGACATCCTCTTCGGTGGTGTCCCAGGAGGTGACCAGGCGGATTTCATGGGTATTCTCGTCCCAAACGTAAAAGAAGTGCTTCTGCAATAGCTTGTCGGCAAGGTCAGGTTCCATTTTCAAAAGCAGAATATTGGCATCGGGCGACTGGGTGAACTCAAAGCCCAGATTCAACAGCTCGTGATGCAACATGCGAGCCATCTCGTTGGCATGGGCGGCGTTTTTGTATAGCAGGTCGTCCTGCAGATAAGCGGAAAACTGTGCCGACACATAGCGCATCTTCGAGTACAACTGGGTGGACTGCTTACGCAGATATTTAATGTTCTCCGCCAATTCAGGACGGAAAGCAATGACCGACTCAGCCATCATACAGCCGTTTTTGGTACCTCCAAAGCTCAGAATGTCGACACCACAATCCACTGTCACCTCTTTGACCGTTTTACCCAGAGCCACACAAGCGTTGGCAATGCGGGCGCCATCCATCAGCAGATACATATTATATTGATGTACAAAGTCTGCCAGGTTCTTGATTTCCGACAAGGTATAAACCGTACCCAACTCGCTGCACTGCGAAATATACACCATTTTAGGTTGGGAATGGTGCTCAAAACCGAAACCATGTAGCAGCGGTTTTATCAGCTCGGGGGTCAGCTTGCCGTCAGGTGTGTCCACTTCCTTCACAGCCGCACCGCTCAGAAAACCCGGAGCACCACACTCATCCACTGCGATATGTGCTGTGCGCGCCGCTATCACCGCATGAAAAGGCTGGCAACAGGCTCTGATAGCCGTTACATTGGCTCCCGTGCCGTTGAACACAAAATAAGGTTCGGCAGTTTCGCCAAAACAAGCTTTGAGGTCTTTTACCGCCTGAGCGGTCCATGGGTCATCACCATAAGCCAAAGCGTGGTTGTCGTTCGCTTTCATCAAAGCCTCCATAATCTGCGAATGCACTCCCGAATTATTGTCACTGCCAAAACTTCTCATAGTATATTATTTTATTGATAATCAGAATAATACAAACAATCACCCTTCAGAGGGTAATAGATTGCAAATGTACACAGAATTCATGGATTTCTAAATGGGTTGGTGAAATTTTCCAGCAAATACAGGACATGCCTCGTCTCTACATTACATAGGGGAAATAATCCCCTGGCATCTTCATGCCATTGAAAAAATTTTTATACTTTTGCAGGCTCAAACCATAATGTACCCCTTATGATTATCGCTCTCCTCATTATCGCCCTGCTTTTTATTTTGCCTGATTTGTATATCTCCCTTGCCCTGATGCGAGGAGCGTCATGGTGGGCGCATCTGCTTTTATGGACCCCCTCCATTGTGGCATTTGTGATACTGCTCTCCGTCAGATTCAACGGTTTGGGAGCCATGAAGATGCAATTGTTTATTGGTCTACTGCTCTGCATCGCCCTACCCCAATTGCTTTTTTCTGTTTTTTCAATACTAGGTAAGCTTATCAGTCTGGCATGGCACCCTGCCGCCAACATCGGCAACGTAACAGGACTCTGCTTGGCCTCTGTTTTGGCATTGACCATGCTTTATGGGGTGATATTCGGCTGGAAACACCTGACTGTCAAACAAGTGGAATTGAGTTTTCCCTCTCTTCCCGCTGCATTTGACGGATACAAAATCGTGCAGCTCTCCGACCTTCACATTGGCACCCATGGCCAACAGACCGCTTTCCTGGAAAAATTAGTCCAGCGTGTGAACGAACAGCAAGCCGACCTGATTGTTTTCACGGGAGACCTTGTCAATACCTCAGCGGATGAACTCAAACCCTTTGAGACAATACTGTCGCAATTGCAGGCTTCTGACGGGGTTATATCGGTCCTCGGCAATCACGATTATTGCCTATACGGCATGAAAGAGCGTCCCGCTGACCCACGAGACGGAGCAAAGCAGTTGATTCAAGATGAACGTCGTATAGGCTGGAATCTGTTACTCAACGAGCATCGCCTCATTCAACGAAACGGAGCGCAAATTGCCATTGTCGGGGTAGAGAATACCGGCAAGCCTCCCTTCCCTGAAATCGGTGACCTCAAAGCCGCCATGGCAGGGATACCGGACAGTATTTTCACGATTTTGCTTTCGCACGACCCCTCCCACTGGCGCATGGAAGTGCTGCCCAACACCCTTATTCCTCTCACACTGTCGGGTCACACCCACGCCGCACAGGTCAAAATCGGCCAGTGGTCACCCTCGCAGTGGCTATACTCCGAATGGAGCGGACTATACACGGAAGGAAATCAGCATCTTTTCGTCAGCGAAGGCGCTGGCGGGACCATTCCGTTCCGCTTGGGCACTCGACCCGAGATAGTTGTCTTCACACTAAAAAATTCAAAATGATGAAAAAAACAGTTCTGTTCTTCGCTACCCTGATGTGCCTGAGTCTTTTCTCCTGCCAAAGCCATTTTGACAAGCAGGCTATTGAAGCATCGGTAGAGGAGCAGTATGCCGCATATCCCGAGATGCACCTGCAGGATTTCTACAAGAACTTCTTCCAAGACCGATTCGGACCGGGTCACCTCATCAGCAATCGGGAAGCCGCTTTGGCAGCCATCACAGCGGAGTTGGCCCATGCCGACACCATCGGATGCCAAACAACGGAACTCTGCGGATGGCGGCATAACTATGTGAGGGTGAGCCTTTCCGCCGTTCGTGACAGCCTGATCTCCGCAGCGCAATTGACCGATGCCCTGATGGCCAGCGCAAAACCCGTTAGTGATGAGGACATACGCCAATGGGGAAAAGAATGGGCGTTCATTCTTTCCATCATTGAACAAAAACATCCCGACCTGCCCGATTTTGACCAAGAGAAGCAAAATATCCAGCAGGCCTTAGCCTCCGGACAATATGTTTTTCATCACAGCGATGCCTTCAACAGGGCCTACCATCCCCATTACCGCTTAATCAGTGTGGAGCAGGGCGAAATATTAGGAATCAATTAAAAACAAAATAACATGAGCACAATCAAAACCAAAATCAAGGACTTGATCCAAAATCTGAAACAGGTGTTTTTGCGCTTCCCGCTGGCCTGTGCCTTTGCCCTGGTTTTATCCATTCTTCTTTCCTATCTATTTGTACATGTTATAATTAACTCACATCATTTCAGCCAGGAGAAATTATTATACGCGATATGCTGTGGCTGTGGCATCACCATTTTGCTGGCTTTCGCCGCCGACCTATATTGTCATTTCCGAAATGCCAGTCTCAAGCAACGAATATGGTGCAATATTGCTGTAGTACTTGCGACAGCGGCCTGTACCTGGCTCTTATACACCCAATATAACAACGGCTTTATCGAATACTATTTCTACACAACATTGTTTGTTTCCCTCCTTCTGATGCTGGTATGGCCTACTTGGGGGCAACACAATATTGAGATGACATGGAATTACCACATGCGCCTTGTTTATGCCATTTTCATCACCTGTATTTTGGCCCAAATTCTTATCTTCGGAATCGTGGCCATACTCCTGTCCATCCAATTTCTGTTCGACGTTGATACAATCAACATTATCGCCGTGGCGGTGGCTGTTATCCTCGCCTTATTCTGCCCTTGTTGTGCCATGGCCTTGATGCCCATCAACAAAGACCATTACGACAAACCATTGGAATATAGTAAATTGCTAAAAGTATTAGTACTATATATCCTGCTCCCTTTGGTATGTATTGAAGCCATCGTTCTTTATCTATATGCCATAACTATTTTGGTTTCATGGCAGCTGCCAGATGGCGGTGTGGCTTATTGGGTTTTCTCTTACGCTATCGCCGCCTCCATTATCTGGTATTTGCTAATGCCTGTTTTCCGTTCCGAACAGCCTTCCAAACTGAAATTCTTGGACCGTGGTTTCTTCATCTCACTGATTCCACTGTTAGTGCTCTTGTTCGTGGGTTTGTTCCGCCGCATCCACGACTATGGTTTCACCACCAACCGTTATATTGTGCTGGCTATCGCCATCTGGTTTTCAGTTATTTCCTTGATTATGATTTTCAGAAAATCGAGGAATGTTACTCCGCTGTTATGCTCTTTAGTTATAATTTCTCTACTGGCTTTATTCGGTCCATGGAGCATGTTCTCCTTCCCTAAAAGTATGCAAATAAAGCGTTTTGAGAAAATCGCCAATGAATATCATCTGTTGGAAAACGGCAAAATTGTTTCTGCCGCAGAAGAACTGAACCGTGAACAGAATATAGTGCTCAGCGAATCGATAGACTTTTTCATGGATAGCAAAGAATATCGACAAGATTTCGCTGAGCGATACTTTGGCATTACCCCCGCAGAAGGCGACTCCATCATCCATGAAAACAGCTGTTACTTTTATAAAGAAATGCTGATGTACAATATGAATGGGGAATACATTAACGAATATAATCGTAGGGAAACATCTGATGATGAGGAAACTTTCGACGATGAGGATGTCGGTCACGAACACTCATTTTATAATGAAGACGACAATTTATACAATATTGCCCAATATGATTATGCCTTCTCCTGCACCGTTGAAAATAATGATTACCGTGATGATGGGTCCTATAAATCACAGTCTGACAATGTGAAACTTGACATCTGGATAGATTCTCACGAAAAGGATATTATACATTTTGATATAAACAATAACACATTTGATATCAATGCAATAGACTCCTTGAACTTAGAATCTCTTTATAAACACAAGTATGGCGCCGCATTGAAATCAAACGAGATTATCCATGAGGATAACCATGTCAAGTTATACCTTAATGTAAAACACTGCGGTGTAGAAAAAGATAAGACAGATACCTTTTCACTAAATAGAATTAGCTTTGACGGCTTCATTAAACTGAAAAATTAAATTTCTGAAAAGTTCAGTCCGTTTTGTTGGGACACACGGTATTTGCAACAATATACACAAAAAAAGTGTAGAAAAATAATATCCTAAAAATGTCAACAAAAATGTTGACATTTTTTTTGTATTTTTGCACAATCATTTATAGTAAAATTGTTTTGAAACAAAGCGTAGGACAATATATCGGGAAATTGATGGTTCGTGACCACTACAACCAGTCAACGTTGGCGAGGGAATTGGGCATCTCTCGCCAAATGCTTAGCTATATTATGCTTAATCAAAGAGAAATTTCTCTTCCCCTATCATTGAAAATCGAATCTTTGTTTTCGCTTTCCGAAGGCAGCTTGCTAAAAATCCAAAACGACTATAAAATTCATCAATACAAGGAAAAACTCCGTAAAGAACTTTTCAGAAAATTGGAGCATGCACATGCTTTTTGGTCATACGACGATATTTCTGCGAATAATCTGCCAGATGAATTGCTCATTGAAAAGGTGTTTGTGCACCTTGACATGGATGATATTACAAAATTATTCGAACTTTTCTCCAAAAAATATATTGAACGAATATGGCGTAAGAATATGGCCGTTCAAGGCGAGTATCTCTTTGACCTGAATGTGATGATTGCGCTATATTTCTTCCATATCAAACATCCCGAAACTTTTCTCCGTCGCCAAGAAATGTTACACCTGAAAAATTTGACTTGCCATGCGTAAAGGATTAACCCCAAACATTGAAGCCATCATTGATAATGTGGCCCAACTGGAATGCATCAAACCTTATACCCTTTGCGGAGGCACAGCCCTTGCAATTCAACTCGGACACCGTATTAGTGAAGATTTGGATTTTATGACGTGGAGAATCTCCAAAACCGAGAAACCAGAGGTGGATTGGCCTTCTATCGAAAAAGAAATTCAGGGAAAGGTGGGCGAAATCGAACATCGTGACATCCTCGGATTTGACCAAGTTTCCTTTGTGGTCAAAGGGGTTAAACTATCCTTTTTCGTAAGCAACAACTACACCCCCATTCATCAAAAAACTGAGTATCAAGGCAATATATTTATGGCGGATGTGCCTTCTATTTTGGCGATGAAAATGGAAGTGATGCTTCGACGACTTAAGTACAGAGACTATTACGATATATACTCCATTGTAAAAGCCGGCTACTCTCTACGTGAAGGAATAGAGGCAGCTGTGAAATACTCCGAACATAAACTCTCTACAAAATCCCTAATGATAATGCTCTCAACCAACCGGATTCCCATTGATGCCGGATTCCCTCAAATGTGCCCTATATACAATGTCTCACTAGAAATAATGCGTGAGTTTTTGATTCAACATCTTAACGAGTAAAACAAAAAAAATCACACGCAACATAAAAACAGTCTTTATGCGTAATTTCACCATTTTAATTCTCCTTTTGACTACTGTTTTGTGTGGCAAGGCACAGGATTTGTTGGTGCCATGCTCTCAATTATACTACGGAGGAAAAACATACCACGAATTGATATACAAATATTTGATATATGACAATCCCAAGCAAGCGTATGCCGGTTATATCGGATTATGGGAGCCCTACTATCTGGTGATCACACAATATAACACCTATCCCGAACCCCCCGAATATGCTTTTGTGGTAAAAGACAGTTCCATAATTTTAAAACGAGCATCGGTAAATATATATGAGGCCTTATTTGCCAAAGATAGAATAAAAAGACATCTACTGAAAGATTATGACTCCTCACAACAGAAAGTCATGAAAAAAGAGGTGGCAGCATTGAAATCACTTTGTGCAGATAAGTGGGAAATGTCCGTCTCGCCTGATTTTTCAAGACGGCTTGCTGATTTGTTCGAATGTGTGAACCTGACTGCTACATATATCCAATGTCCAGATGAGGGCTCCAACCATGACAATTCCAATATATTCAATACTCCCATAGGAGCCCGCTATTTCAATCATATAAATTGTGTAGCGGAAAGTTGGCCTTCTTCTATTGATACCAGAGAGGGGCAACTGAATCAAATGGCAGACAGTATCTGTTACGCTGTAGAACACCATGACGAAGCAGTTTTGAATCGTCAATATATTGTATGCAAGAAGCTTTCGGCAGATTTCAAAACTGAAATACCCGTATGCTATTTCGCACCTTGGTGCAAAGAATCGCCCGGATTACGTCAACCCTACCAAGTTCGACTATCCTGCAGAGGACGGGGAAATTTCGAGTTAAACATTAATCTTGAGGAACCTGCAGATGACAACACTGTGGAAAAATACAGATTGATGTATGCCGACAGTGTAGCGGCGTGGACTCGCGAAGCTTATATCCAACATCCGTTCAGAAGACCACAAATCACGCTGGAGAAAACAGATTCTGTAATATGTCACATATACATTGAGCCGCATGATAGGGTTTACCGGGAGATTTGCGAAATACACATCCCTGCCAATTTATGCCGCCGCGACATCATTCTGAGTACACTGACGCTCCCTTTCGGCCACTATCATTTAGATAGCAACCACCGATGGATGCCAATTGTACAGGATTAATTACTATATTTGCTTTAATAGAGGTGTTTCATGTTAGTTTTTTTTCTATCTTTGCAGCGTTAAAAAAGCAAGAATAAAATACTCTGAACTGGAAAAGAAATTGAGAAAGGCTGGCTGTTATCTCGTTGGCAACAACGATCATCCAATATGGTTCAGCCCTATCACAGGCCTACGATTCCAAACAGGCCATCACAAGTCAGAGGAGATTAAAAAAGGCACTTTAGAGAAAATATTGAAGATGGCAGGAATTAAACATTAATACTCATTAACTGTCACAAAGCAAAATAAAATTATGATAGTAAAAGCAATTATTGAGACCGGAAAAGATTTAGATTTCGACATCTACACCGATGACGGCACTCTTGGATTTATGTTACTCGGCCAGGGTAATACCATTGAGGAGGCCAAAGCTGACTTGCAGAAAAGCAAGGAAGAAATGAAAGCAGCATACGCTGAAGCTGGTGAAAATTTTGATTTCGATAGTTTGGAATTTGAATATGTATTTGATACCGTATCATTTCTCAAATATTCACCATTTACCCTTACAGGTTTGTCAAAAGCCACAGGCATCAACCGAAAACAATTGAGCCATTACGTGACTGGATATCGTAAACCCTCAGCAAAAACCATACAGCGTATTCAGACAGGTGTGACCAATTTTGCCAAGGCATTACAGCATGCTGTATTAGTGTAAAAATTTCACTATCTTTGTAGGTTTTATTGATTTGGACTAAATGAAAAGAATTATTCGTATACTAACCCTACTGTTTCTGCTGCTTACCACCTGGTTATCAGCATATTCCACTTCCATCCTCATTCCGATGGACATGGATCAGAAGAATCATCTGAAAGCCTACGGCATCGCCTATTTCGCCATCAAGGAAGGCGTTGATGCCAGCTGGCTGCTCAACTACCGTGGAGGCAGCTTCATGTTCGCCTATTCCAGCAAGGTGGAAGACGAGTGCATTATCCGTGGCGTAAGCTACCAGGTAATTGCCGATGTGCAGGCCAGCAGCATCCGTCAGGAGATTGCCGCCGTGGAGAACAACATGAACGAAATCAAACTGACCAAGGTGCCCAAAATCGCCGTGTACTCCCCGAAAAACAAACTGCCTTGGGACGATGCGGTGACACTGGTTCTGACCTACGCGGAAATACCCTATGATGTGATTTATGATGAGGAAGTCATCAAGGGCGAGCTGCCCAAATACGACTGGCTACACCTACATCACGAGGACTTTACTGGCCAATACGGCAAATTCTGGGCCAGCTACCGCAACGCCGCCTGGTATATCCAGGATGTGAAAGAAAACGAGGAACGCGCACAGCGACTGGGCTATAGCAAGGTTTCTGACATGAAACTTGCCGTGGTGAAGCAAATCCGCAATTTCGTGGCCGGTGGCGGCTACCTCTTCGCCATGTGCTCCGGTCCCGACAGTTTTGACATCGCCTTGGCCGCTGAGGATGTTGACATCTGCGACGTCATGTTCGACGGCGACCCGATGGACCCCAATGCCCAGGAAAAACTCAACTACGACAACACCTTCGCTTTCACCAATTTCAAAATTGAGAAAAACCCATACAAATACGAGGTTTCCGATATTGATGTGGACCCGACAGTGCATATCAGCAACCGTAAAAACGACTATTTCACCCTGTTTGAGTTTTCCGCCAAATGGGATCCTGTGCCCACCATGTTGTGCCAGAACCACCTGACCGTGATTCCCGGTTTCATGGGACAGACCACCGCTTTCCGCAAAGCCTTGATCAAACCCACGGTCACCATCATGGGCGAATCCAAGATTTTTGACGAGGCCCGCTACATTCATGGCGAGTACGGCAAAGGCACCTGGACTTTCTACGCCGGCCACGACCCCGAGGACTACCAGCACTTGGTGAATGACCCTCCCACCGACCTCAACCTCTTCCCCAACTCGGCAGGTTACCGACTGATATTGAACAACGTGCTCTTCCCTGCCGCAAAAAAAGAAAAACAGAAAACCTAATATTTACCACTACAAAACTCATTCATGGAACAGAAATTAGCCATCATCACCGGTGCCAACGGAGGCATGGGTGCCACTTTGGTTCGCGACGTAGCCAATGCCGGCTACCATGTCATCATGGCCTGCAAAGACCTGACCAAAGCCACCCCTGTATATGAGCAACTCCGGCAAAACAAGCCCGACCAGATAGAACTGATGCATTTGGACCTGGCCTCTTTCGAGTCCATCAAAAGCTTTGTCGACCAAGTGCAGCAGCAATACTCCCGTATGGACCTGCTTCTCAACAATGCGGGCACGCTGTGCCACAAGGCGGAAGAAACGGCCGAGCATTACGAAAAAACGGTGGGTGTGAACTATTTAGGACATTATGTGCTGTCTCATCTTTTGCTTCCGATGATGGGAAAAGGCACGAGAGTGGTCAATATGGTTTCGCTGACCGTTCGCTACGGACACCTGAAACCCACGCTGTTCCAGCCAGTCAGCCAAAAGAAATTCAACCGTTTTATCACCTATTCCGACTCCAAAAAAGCCTTTTTCTACTTCACCATGGACGCGGCGGAAAAGTGGGCGGATCGAGGCATCACCGTCAACTGTGCCGACCCGGGCATTGTGAGCACCAACATCATCAGGATGGGCAACATTGTGGTGGACAAACTCTGCGACTGGTTTTTCCGCCCTATCATCAAGACTCCGACCCAAGGAGCCTCCACCATGCTGCGATTGGCTTTGGACCCGGATCTGGAGGGACAAACAGGAGGCTTTTACGTCAACAAGAAACTGAAAAAAGTGAAAAGCGAGGTGCTGAACAGTCCCGAACGCACCATGCTGCGAGAATTAACCCAAGAAATCACCCGTCAACACGGATTTAACTTTTAATCAATGTCATCACAACCCACACAACTACCTCCCTTCTTGCAGGCAGGCGACACCATCGGCATTGTGGCTCCCGCCCGCAAAGTTTCCGAAGAGGAAATGCAACCCGCCATCCAATGGCTCACTAAAGAAGGCTTCCAAGTACTTCAGGGAGAACATCTTTATGCCGACAACAACCAGTTTGCCGGCTATGACTCCGAACGCGCCAAGGACTTCCAGTCCATGCTCGACAACCCCGAGGTGAAAGCCATACTCTGTGCCCGTGGCGGTTACGGCTCGGTCCGCATCATCGACCGGCTCGATTTCAGTAAATTCATGCAACAACCCAAGTGGATTTGCGGTTTCAGCGATATCACAGTATTCCACTCCCATGTGCAGCGTCACTGCCACATCGCCACCCTGCACTCCACACTGGCCATCAATATTCCCCAAAACACACCGGCTGCCAACAACAGCTTTTTATCCACTCTACGGGGCAAGCCCCTCACTTTCAGCGGCCCTTCACACCCGCTGGATCACCCTGGAGAAGCTACCGCTGAGATTATCGGGGGCAATCTTTCCATGCTGTATTCCTTGCTCGGCTCCAACTCCGACATCGACACCGAAGGAAAAATCCTCTTTATCGAAGACTTGGACGAGTATCTCTACCATATCGACCGCATGATGATGAACCTGAAACGCAATGGCAAACTGGAAAATCTGGCCGGTTTGGTCATCGGCGCTATGTCCGACATGCATGACAACACCGTTCCTTTCGGAAAGACAGCTGAGGAAATTGTGGCAGAGCATTGTGCCAACTATAACTACCCTATCGGCTTCAGCTTCCCTGCCGGTCACATCAAAGACAACCGTGCCTTTATCCTGGGCGGGAAAGCCCGCCTTGAAGTGCACGATACCAATAGCGTACTCACTTATAATATCCAATAACGCTTGCCGCCATGAAAAAATTCTGCCACATCATGCTGAAACTGATGGGTTATAAAATCGACACCGTCAACATTGCCCCCGAAGCCAAGAAATGCGTGCTGGTCTTTGCCCCACACACCAGCCTCAGCGATTTCCTCATCGGCTGGATGGCCCTCAAGGACATGGGCGTGAAGACCGCTTTCGTGATGAAAAAAGAGGCTTTTTTCTTCCCCGTCAAATACATCTTCAAAGCTATGGGTGCTGTTCCCGTTGACCGGCAACATGGAGCGCACTTCCCCGAATTTGCCGCTGACCTCATCAAAAACACTGACGAGATCGCCTTCCTTATAGCTCCCGAAGGTACTCGCACACGAGTGGACAAGTGGAAGAAAGGCTTTTATAAAATTGCCCAATTGGCTGATGTTCCACTCCTTTTAGGTTATTTGGACTATCGCAGCAAACGTGGTGGTGTTGGACCAGTTGTATATCCTTCAGGCGATTACGAAAAAGACATGGACATCATCCAGCCTTATTATTACGGCATGCACGGTCTCAAGAAAGGAAGGTTCAATCTGGAAGACAAGCCTTACGCCCATCCCGATTGGTTAGAAAAATAAAAGTTTGAAAGTCATGTCAAAGTTCGAGCCCAACATACTGCTTCAGTTAGCCGAAAAATATTACCACACGCCCTGCGCCAAAATCGAGAAAATACCGCAATCAGGTTCGGTGCGCATATACTGCCGCCTGCTTTTTGACGGAAAACCCAGCCTGATGGGCGTATATAACGAGGATGTGGCCGAAAACCACGCCTTCTTTGCCTATACCCGCTTTTTTGGCGAGCACAGAGTGAATGTACCTCAACTGCTGAGCATACACGACAATGAACAGTATTACCTTTTGAGCGATTTGGGCGACGAAACCTTGTACTCTTTTTTACTGCAACATCGTGATGGACAAACCCTTGCACCCGAAGTTATCGAATATTACCAAAAAGTCATCCGTCAACTGCCATTGATTCAGATGACCGGCAAACAAGGTCTGGATTTCTCCGTGGCCTATCCCCGCCACGCTTTCGACCGGCAGTCGATGCAATGGGACCTCAACTATTTCAAATACTACTTCGTCAAACTGGCCCGCATCACCTTCGACGAGCAGAAATTGGAGAATGACTTCCAGACACTGATGGACGAGCTGCTACAATGCGACAGTGACTTCTTCCTGTACAGAGATTTCCAGTCGCGCAACATCATGATTCATGACGGAGAGGTTTATTTCATTGATTATCAAGGAGGGAGAAAAGGCTCTTACTTTTACGACATCGCCTCTTTGCTTTTTGATGGCAAAGCCGACCTGCCTTTTGAACTGAGAGAATCCTTGTTGGATTTATATCTTTCTGAATTGCAGAAACACATCACGGTTGACACCAGCGATTTCAGAAAACACTTTTACAGTTTTGTCCTGATCCGCATTATGCAGGCCATGGGAGCTTACGGTTATCGTGGTTATTTCGAAAAGAAAAGCCACTTCCTGCAGAGTATTCCCTACGCCATGACCAACATCAATTACCTGTTGACAGGCGACAAACTGCCCGACAGCATTCCTTATCTGAAAAGCATCCTGCAACAACTCACACGGGTGGACTGGACCTTCATGACCGGAGGCAAAGCCCCGGCCAAAGACGATCACCGCCTTCATGTGCTGGTGCAAAGCTTTTCTTTCAAGAAAGGCGTGCCGCAAGACCCCAGCGAAAATGGAGGAGGCTTTGTCTTCGACTGCCGCTGTCTGCCCAACCCGGGTCGCGAGCCGCAATACCGCAGTTTTTCGGGCAAAGATGCCTGTGTGAAAGAATATCTGGAACGCTATGAGGAAGTGGACCGCTTCAAACAGCAGGTTCACAGTATCATCGACATGGCGGTGGACAATTATATTGAGCGAGGTTTCAACCACCTGATGGTCAGTTTTGGTTGCACAGGAGGCCAACACCGCTCGGCTTACTTTGCCGAATGCGCCGCAGCCCATCTCCGTGCCAAATACCCTGACGTGCTGGTGACTCTGCGACATAGGGACTGCCCGTGTTAATATTTGCAAATGATATTAAAACCCTAATGGGATAAATGAATTTTGAAAATTCTAATTCTATTGATATTGAACCCTCTACGAGGGTATGGAAATCAATTTTTATGCAGTTGTGCGTATTTCAGGAAAAATGCGTATTTTTGCAGCCTCATTTTTGAGCCGAAAACGGGGCATTAGCTCATCTGGTAGAGCGTTTCGTTCGCAACGAAAAGGTAGGCGGTTCGAGTCCGCTATGCTCCACAAAAAAGCGTGGTTAAAATTTTACACAAAGATTAAATTTCCACACACTCCAAAATACCATTCCGGTTCATCATCAACCGGAAACAATGGTATTCCATCATTTCCCCTACCACACATTGCAACACCACATGGATATTATATACCCGCGGTATCTCCATGGTGGTCAGTTCGCCATCTTTACCCAGCATGGACACATTAGCTTCCGGATCATCCATCTTGCCTGTAAAATATTGCAGATGAAGACGGGTGATATCGTTGATACCATCGTAGCGGTATTCATAGCTTTGGCGTAAAGCTTCCTCGTCAACCTTCACCTGTTTGCGATATAAGACAATCTGTTCCAGCGAAATACGGTTCTCTAAATCAGAGCGTCTGCGCACCCGCAAGACCTCGTCGGGGGTTTTCTTATCGTCGATAAAATCCACACCTTCCTTTATGTGTACCACCTCTTTACCCCGGAAGAAAATCTTGTTCTTCAGGTCGAAGAAGCGTGATTTCAGTCGATACGCAAAGCGGCGGCGGGCATATTCTTTGATACGATCCTTGAACATATAAGCCACCACCAAAATGATGAAAATGAGCACCGGATATTGTCCCAGATATTTCTGGAATGGCAACGCGATCAGCATGGAAACCAGCATAGCGAGACCCGCGGCAAAACTCAAAGTGATTTCCTGGGCGGCCATGCCATCGGGCTGCGAGTCGGTTTTCAGGTACAGCGCGCTTTCAATGTATTTTTTTAACATATTCTGATGCTGAAACATATCACGACTCTCCGCCACATTGTTCGCTGCAAAATGAGCATATTCCTGATCGATCTTATACTGATGTTCTTCTGATATCAATTTCTTGATATCCAATACAATATCTTCAATTCCATCCACAGAAATCGTGATAGCGGAACGCAGCAGGCGAACGGCATATAATTCAGTTAGATGACTCAAATATTCATCGCCATACTGGAATATCGACGCGATATCCGAAGAATTCTCAGAATTGTTCCGCATGATCTCCCTATAATGCCTTACCACCCGCCGCATGGCAGCCAGATGCGCTTTCCAACGGTCGGGATTGAAGTCATTCTTTTGGAGCGTTTTGGTCTCATCACGCAGGGCGCTTTTGTATATCGCCACATACATTTTGATGTGAAATTCCAAATCTTGAAAACCTGCAGGAGACGGAACCGAAGTGTATTTCTGCACCGCTGCATTGAGATATCGCACCGTGGTTGCCTCCGCATCAGCCAACTGCTGCAAAGAGAACTGCGGGGTTTTCAGTCGCACATTCGACTTCACATCCCGGTAAAACTGCTCCTTAGAATAGGTGGAAGCATTGATATTAAGGCTATTAGGAACGAATACCCACGAATTCATCTTGAACAACTGATGCTGTTGCTCCT
Organism: uncultured Bacteroidales bacterium; assembly: GCA_905233625.1. Taxonomy (GTDB): domain Bacteria; phylum Bacteroidota; class Bacteroidia; order Bacteroidales; family WCHB1-69; genus RUG11690. Next base: position 89,757 of record CAJOFJ010000004.1, read on the forward strand.
TATCTGTGAAATTAATCTTGAACTCCACAGAAAAACGGTCGTGTATGGAGGTCTGTACCTGTATCATAGCCTAAAATTACTGTTGTGGAACTATGCCAAACTGTCTTTTATCACTTTCGCAATATTCTCGGCATCGAAACCCAGCTCTTTGTACAACGAAGAGATGTCTCCGTGGGGAACAAAGCGGTCGTCAATGGCAATGTGATACAAACGGTTATCCAGTTGATGCTCACTTAAGTACTCTGAAACCGCTGAAAACAAACCACCCTTAGCCACGCCATCCTCAATGGTAATCAGCACTTGATGACGGGCGGCAATATCAGCCAACAACGCCTCGTCCATAGGTTTCAGAAAGCGCATATCCACATGGGTAGGATTGATATTTTCGGTCTTCAACAATTCGATGGCCGCAGTCACATGATTACCCAAAGGTCCCAAAGAAAGTACTGCCACCTCGCTTCCCTCGTGCAGGACACGACCCTTGCCTATTTCCAGGCGTTCAGGCATATTTTTCCAATCCACAAGCACACCCCTGCCCCTGGGGTATCGGACAGCGAAGGGCAGGCCTTTTTCGCGGGCATTCTGCCATGCCGTGAACATCATATTGCGCAGTTCGTGTTCATTGAGTGGTGAGGCGATAATCATATTCGGAATGGAACGCAAAAAAGCCAAATCGAATATGCCCTGATGAGTAGCGCCATCCTCGCCAACCACACCGCCACGGTCAATGCAGAAAATGACCGGCAACTTCTGCAAGGCCACATCATGTACAATCTGATCGTAAGAACGTTGCAGAAACGTGGAATAGACATTACAGAATGGAATCATGCCGCCCACCGCTAATCCTGCTGAGAATGTCACAGCGTGTTGCTCGGCAATGCCCACGTCAAACACCCTGTCAGGATACACAGCATCCATGATAGTCAGAGAGCAGCCCGTAGCCATGGCAGGTGTAATACCCACCACCTTCTCATCCTGTCGGGCAAACTCCAATATAGTTTCCCCGAATACATCCTGGAATTTCGGAGGCTGGTTGTTGCTGTCACTTTTAATCAGCTGTCCTGTTTCAGGATCGAATTTGCCTGGTGCATGGTAGGTAGTCTGATGTTCCTCTGCCAATTTGAGACCCTTGCCTTTCACGGTAATCACATGCAACAACTTGGGTCCCGGAATAGACTTCAAGTCACGCAAAGTCTTCACCAAAGCTTTTACATCATGTCCATTAGTAGGACCAAAATAACGAAAACCGAGACTTTGGAAAAGATTGCTACCGCTAAGTAAAAATCCCTTTATGCCGTTTCCTATATTACTGATCCACTGTGCTATACGGTTGGAAAATTTTCTCTTGGAAGTGAAAAAATTCCAAACCTTGGTTTTGAAATTATTATAACCTGGCGACGAAGTGATATGAAGCAAATACTTGCTCATGGCGCTACGGTTGTCGTCAATCGCCATCTTGTTATCGTTCAGGATCACCAGCATATTCACATTTCTGATGCCGGCTTCATTGATAGCCTCGAATGCCATACCGCCGCCAATAGAAGCATCTCCAATGACAGCAATATGACTGCGTTCCGTGTCACCCGCCAGCTGGGCAGCCTGCGCCATACCCAAAATCGCCGAAATGGATGTGGAAGCGTGTCCCGTGCCAAACGCATCGTATTCGCTTTCACTCATCATTGGGAAGCCGCTAATTCCATGATACTTACGATTGGTATGGAATTGCTCCCTTCTTCCTGTTACAATCTTATGGGCGTATGCCTGATGTCCCACATCCCACACCAGCTTATCGTTTGGAGTATCAAACACATAGTGAATCGCCACTGTCAATTCCACCACACCTAAGCTTGATCCAAGATGTCCAGGATTTGAAGCAGTTTCGGAAATAATATATTCCCGTAACTCCTCACATAAATGTGGGAGTTCCTCCACTTTCAGCTTCTTCAAATCCGCTGGCGAATTGATAGTGTTAAGATAATTCATGATAAAAATCTATCAATTCTTGGGTTACCACTTCGTTATTATGATTCAATGCCACATAATGGCGAGCGTTTTCACCGATTATAGTACAAATATCAGGAGTTTTGATACACTTTTCTATCACTGCGACAAACTCTTCCGCCGTATCCGCAATGAAAATATTCTTCCCATTCTCCACATTCAAGCCTTCAGCTCCGATCGAAGTGGTAATAATTGTTTTCCCCAATGCCATGCCTTCAATAATTTTGATTCTGATCCCGCTTCCTGAAAGCAGAGGCACAATCATAATATCTTTGGAAAGCATGAATTCATTGGCACTTTCCACTTCGCCTGCAATTATCACATGGTCGGAGGCAAAGCGCTGCAATGACTCGGGGATACTCCGCCCTGCCATCGTAAACGTGAGTGCCGGAAATTTTTCCAACATTGCAGGGAACACCTCTTCCAGAAACCACTCCAGTCCTTCCACATTAGGCATCCAGTTCATGCTGCCGATATGGAACAATTCCGGCTGGTCAGAAGGGATATATTCATCTTCTGTTTCATAATTGTCCATGTCCAGTGCAAAGGGAATCACTGTCCCCGGAGTGTCAGGAGATAAACTATGAAAGAAATTATAATCCACCTCTGAGATAGCCATATAGCCATCCACCTGACCCATCAGGGAACATTCGTAGCGTTTCAGCTGGCGGTTCATTTGCTTCAGCATAAATTTTTTGAACCATGAATAATGGTTCCGGGCTATACGTTCCCAAATAATATGCTCCACATTATGCAGCCTTAATACAATTTTTGCCTTAGAATACTTACGGATCACAGGAATGTATGGTGCCACAAAAATAGATTCCAACTGAATAATGTCAAAGTGTCCATTTTGTAACACATTGATTAGCCTTTGCACCATTTCCTTTGAGTAGAAACGATAAACATGATATGATTTCCTGCTCAACAACGAAAGCAATGCGTCTATACTTTTCACATTCGTGTCCACAAAAACCGTCTCAAACTGCGTCTTCTCCACATAATCGGCAGGTAGTGATTCTATACGGCAAGGGTGTTTATGTGTTGCCAGCGATAGCAACTTCACTTCGTGACCGCTATTCAGCAGACCTTGGGTGATGTTATTTATCGCGATGCAACCACCATCAACGGGAGGCATAGGCGGTTTATGGCACAATTGCAATACCCTCATTATTTTTTAACTTTTATAATTGATTGTAGTTTAGTTATTATCTTTTTGAAGAATTTCTCGTATGTTTCAATAGACATCACACTGGAGTCCACCGTTGCCTTGTAGGTAAGAAAAATACATATCGGTATCAGTACCAAAGAAGACATCCATACGCCTGCGAAAGCCGACACCTGTCCTGTTGATGCCAAGTTTTTCCCGATGGCAGTGAGCATAAAATAAAACGTAAAGAACGCCACAGTAATCACCAAAGGAATACCGATTCCTCCTTTTCTGATGATGGAACCTAACGGGGCACCAATAAAGAAGAACAGCAGACATGCCAACGAAAAAGTGAATTTATTATGATACTCCACCTGATAAGAATGCAAGGAAAGGTTCTTGTAAAAAACATCTTGCTTGGCAAATTTTACAGTGTTAGCCACTGATTCCGCGTTCATACGAGTGTAATTGTAGATTTCTTCCCGTTTTATCGAACTCATTGGTGACAAAGGATCCTCCTGCATCATCGGTTTCAATTCCTCTTTGTCAACAACAAAATGAGAAAAATAGTAGAAGCTATTCAGAAATCCCTGATAGACCTCTTTTTCGGCATTATCCACCATAATCTTCATTGTATCAATCTTTTCAGAAAGAACCGACAAAGGCATAGCCTGTTGAGAAGAAGCAAAAAATTCCTCGTCATTCTCTTTCAAAGCAAAAGAAGACAGGTCAAAGCGTTTATACTGTTCTTTGAAAGTTGCCCGATTCAACGGCATTGAAGCGCTACGGCTTTCCATATTCACGCTCTCGTCCCAGAAAAAACCGTCATTCAATACAAACAAAAGATACTTGCCATCGTCCGTCATTTTCATTGTCCCCGATTTGGCATAAGTCATGGTCACATTTCCCTGATGACGAGAATGGTCGTAAATCAGCACATCCTCGATAGTAGCGTTGTCTGATTTCTTATGACCTATACGGATGGTTATATCATCGAAGCCATTATAAAAAACGCCACTTTCGATGTTAAGGGCCGGTTTCTGCTCCTGCACGTTATAAATCAGCGTTCGCAATTTGAGATTTGCTTGGGGAATAACCTTATCGGCATACCAAAAAGCAAAGAGTGTAAGCAATATGGACATGATTGCCAAAGGGGCCATCATTTTACTGATGGAAATACCTGCTGATTTCATCGCCACCACTTCCAGACGTTCCCCCATATTGCCAAAGGTCATCAAAGATGCCAATAGAATAGAAAGGGGAAGGGCCATATTCATCAAAGACCCTGCCGCATAGAACATGAATTTCAAAAGAATATGGATTTCCAAACCTTTTCCGACCAAATCATCCACATATTTCCACAAAAATTGCATCAAAAGGATAAAAATGGCCACGAAAAAAGTGAGGACTAAAGGTCCGACAAAATTTTTGATAATATAGCGATAAGCAATCTTCATGATTTAAACTAAGAATTAAGAATTAAGAGTTAAGAATTATCATGGTCTGATGGTTCTTAGTTTTTAGTTCTTAGTTTTTAATTTTTTAGAAGTCTCCCAAAGTTTCCGGCAATTGGGCCAAAGCAGCGGCAGCCTGCTCATCATTTGGAGGCGTGCCATGCCACTTATGGGTACCCATCATAAAATCGACACCCATACCCATTTCGGTCTTCATCACCACCACCACAGGTTTTTGCTGGAACAGGGCATTTTTGGCCTTTTTCATCGTATCCACAACATCTTCCATCCTGTTTCCGTCCATTTGCATCACCTGCCAGTTAAACGCCTCAAATTTGGCAGTAATCTCTCTCAGTGAGCACACCTCATCAGTCGGGCCGTCTATCTGCTTGCCGTTGAAATCCACCACGGCAATCAGGTTGTCAACATGCTTGGCTCCGGCAAACATCACGGCCTCCCATATCTGTCCCTCTTGCAATTCGCCATCGCCGGTCAAGGCATAAACCACATGCTTGTCTTCATTCGCTTTTTTAGCCAAAGCGGCACCAATAGCCACAGAGAGACCTTGTCCGAGCGAACCCGAGGCGATACGGATACCCGGGATTTTCTCCACGGGAGTAGGATGTCCTTGCAAACGAGTACCAAGTTTTCGGAATGAAGCCAGTTCTGCCACGGGGAAAAAGCCACGCCGTGCCATCACGCTATATAACACCGGGGTAATATGTCCATTGGATAAAAAGAACATATCTTGGTTTTTTCCTTCCTTGGTAAAAGTTTCCGGAGACATGTCCATCAGTTCAAAGTGCAAGGCGGTCAGGAAGTCGGTACAACCCAGAGAGCCTCCGGGATGACCAGATTTTGCACCATGTACCATTCTGATAATATCTCGACGCACTTGGGCGGCAATATTTTTTAATTCGTCAATTGTAGCCATAACGATTATTTTTCCAACCAAGAATTAAGAGTTAAGAGTTAAAAGTTAAGAATTATAAGAAAAGCCCCATTCTTAATTCTTAGTTCTTAGTTCTTAGTTCTTAATTCTTAAACTCAGCGGCGATAGCGGCAGCTATACTTTTGAATTCCTCTTCGGTCAATTTCACACGTTCTTTTTTAAAATCCAAATCACCAACACTATTGATCGGCACAAGATGAATATGGGTATGCGGCACATCCAAGCCGATGACAGCCACTCCGATACGTTGGCATGGCATCGCTTTTTCCACAGCATGAGCCACTTTTTTGGCAAACACCATCATTTCGGCCAGGGTTTGGTCATCCAAATCAAAAATATAGTCATTCTGCACTTTCGGCACCACCAGTGTATGACCTTTTGCCAAGGGACTGATATCCAAAAAAGAGTAGAATTTGTCGTTTTCCGCAATTTTATAGGAGGGAATCTCTCCTTTGATGATTTTTGTGAAAATTGTTTCCATAATCCTTTATCTTGTTACATCCATAATTTCAAGTTTGATGATGCCCACCGGAACTTTTACCTCCACAATTTCACCTTTCTGCTTACCAATCAATGCTTTAGCAATTGGAGAGGTAACCGAAATCTTACCTGATTTCAGATCCGATTCTGATTCTGGCACCAAGGTATAGGCCATCACCATGTTATTCTGCAGGTTTTTCACCTGCACTTTCGAATAAATCAGAATTTTGGACACATCTATCTTTGATTCATCCAAAATACGGGCATTGGCCACCAAGTTTTTCAGTTTAGCAATTTTCAGTTCCAGCATACCCTGGGCCTCTTTAGCCGCGTCGTACTCTGCGTTTTCAGACAGGTCTCCCTTATCACGGGCTTCGGCGATAGCGGCAGAGATTTTGGGTCGTTCCACGCTTTCCAGCTGTTTCAGTTCCTCTTTAAGCTGTTCCAAGCTTTCTTTTGAATAATATTTAATCGTATCCATAATAAATTTATTGTATTCGTTATACAAATAAAAGAGGCTTAACTAAAAGCCCCTTTTGTTATGCGTTAATATGTGTTGAGAAAGGATTATAAAGCCAGCTTTAAGCTAACATAATGGTTTCCTTTCCATTTATTGGTAAATCTATATGCATAGTCAAGAATGAGTTTCTGGTTACCCTTTTCTTTTTTCACCAAAGGAATACCCACTGAGCAACCCAAAGAAGGACCAGCATAAATTGATTCGGGGTTCACGCTGGTGATAGCCGTGATCTTGTTCGGTTTGTCGGGATTGTTTCTCTCCACGCCAAAACTTTCCAGGCTATAGCCCACACGGACCATGAAATACTGTTTGAAAGCGTATTCCAGACCCAAGGTGAAGATGTCGCGTGAGTATGAGTTGGCGACAAAAGAACCTGCCAAAGTCAGACGATGGTCGGCATCGTTACGGGTAAGGCCCTCATCTTTTCTTTCTTCTTTGTCCATATCTTTATAAATACCACCGAAGAAAAGAAAATCATAAGAAATACCGAGTGCCAGCAAAGAAGGCATTTCATATTCGGCGCTACGGGTCTCCAGAGAGATTTCGTGTTCCGTATCCGTAATGACTGCTCTTTGCAGAATACCGTCACCTTTATAGCTGATAGGAAGACCAATATTCTTCAAAGTCACACCGATTTTGAAATTCTCGTATGGACCGGCCAAATATTGTACACCTGCATCGATAGCCACACCTGTAGCATTCAAGTCAGAAACACTCTCATTAACAATCTTCACGCTCACACCACCATGGATATACTGGTTGAAAGATTTAGCGTAATGAATGCCAATGTTCAAATATTTCGGAGAGAAATTACCCATTTGGCCTTCCGGCTGATCAACCGTAGTAATAGGAATATCACCGAAGTTCATAATAAAGACGGAAACACCGAGCACACCATAATCTTTGATTTTTTTGCCGGTAGCTTTGTCTCTTTTGGCCAAAGACTGACCAATAGCGATAGAATTGATGTTGATGCCGCAATTGGAACCTGTCAGATACTGGGTTCTTGAGAAACCCAGTTCTGTCTTGTTCACAAATGCTAAACCAGCGACATTGGAATATACAGATTCCATACCTCTGATTTCGGCAACACCTGCATTACCCCAACCGTTTGATCTTGCCCAAGGGTCGATTAACAAGCTGGATGCACCAGCCTGACCAGAACGGTCTCTGTTACCTGCGAATGATTGTCCCGCGTATGAAAGGAGACCAACAACTGCGCAAATGATAAATGTTTTATATACTTTATTCATAGTCATAATTTTTTATATTCTCAAGTAAACAGTTTTAGAATGCATTTAAGTCGGTTGGACGCATAGCGCAGAAGAATCTCAGGGTTCTTTCACCCACATTAGGAGCTTTCACATGGATAATATATATACCACCTGCAACAGGAATTCCCGCATGGTTCTTCAAATCCCAATCAATATAAGTAGTTGCATCATCAGAAGCTTTTTTGCTCAATGTGCGGATCAGGACACCATTGGCGGTATAAATGGAGACTTCGCAAGGAGCCGGCAGATTCACAATCTTCACGTAAGTTTCGAGTGCGGTTGACTCATACTTGGAGAATCCGTAGTATGGGTTCGGCACAATATTGATATCTTGCAACATCTCGTTATGGTATTCTTTGGTTTCGTTGATAACCGGAGCCAAGTCAACGGTTGAGAAAGTATACAAGGGGAAGCCTGCATTTTCCATCGGACCGTTATTGGTTTCATATTCTAATCTCTGGTCATCGCTATACCAACGGGATTTGTATCTCATGTAAGGACGGGACACACGGATTTTCACAGTTGCGTCATTACCGGGCTGCAACCAATAATTCTCATATTCTGGCATAGGCATAGGTATGCTGGCCCACATCACGTTATTGAACACCTGCATCTTCAGAGCTTTTCTCAAAGGACGGTCCAGAACTGTATCTGATGTGAAAGACGAGAACTTGGCTGCCAGCCATTCACCTTCATCGTATGGACCGCAATCAAAGAAATTATAGGTATGAGAGCCGTCCGGACTAAGAACCGGCATGTCACTGATGTCATCACGAATTGATCCACCATGGTTATATTGAACATAGCTTGCTCCATTCATACTACCAGCACCGGAAATAAACTGGTCATTGTTATTGTAGTTACGTTTTGCATTTTGATCCTCATATTGAATAGGAGCCGTTGAACCGGCGCTGCCACAAATATAGAGGTAATGTCTTCCGCCGAAAGAAGGCTCTGGCACTTCACAAATAGCGTGAACATCATCAACGCCACCATGATCGAGCCTATTGTATGTTTCGTACAATTCAATGTATTCACTCTCCGACAAATTAGTTACTTCACCAGTTTCAGGATTGGTAATATATGCATAAACATTGGTAGGATTAAAGATCATGTCATTTCCGTTATTTAGAGTATCCAGTGAATTTTCGGAGAACATGATATTCAATCTTTCACCCGTTTCAATATTGATAGCATAACCCGGGAACCAACCAAAACCTCTCGTATTGGTATTATCACGGTTACCATCTTTATCCACTGACCATGCTTTTTTGGGTTCATGACGAATATTGTCACCATATTCAGTAGGGACTAAACCGCTTTCTGTTGAGCCGGCCTCCAAAACAAGACAACGTGTCCACAGGCTCTTATCCGAAGTAAAGACCACGTCAACAGAATAGAGATTTGTCATCGTCATATTATGGCCCATAGCCCATTTATTATGGTTGGTCGAAGAATGCTGATCAGCGGATTCACCAGAGTCATAGTGCGGATAATAGCCATCAGTATAAACCAAAGGTTTAAGTAACTCGTTAAAATCATAATAACGCGGTGTCGGATAACCTGCAGCAGCAGCATAGTAAACAGTATCCGGAACAATGAAACAAGCTTTCACACCACCAGAATAAGGCGAAGTAATCACATAAGGAGACCACAAACCATATACTAATGTCTCAAACTGTGCCGTTGGATCCTTAAATGCTCTCATACACTGTGTGATAAACGGAGAACCATCACCATTGGGTGGATAAATTTCGCAAGCATCTTCAGTTCTCCATTTCATATATTCATCTTCAGCACCATCCTGAGACGACCATTGCTCCCAGTTTCCTTGGGCCTGGGTACCTGAACGGATCCAGTTGCTTGGGTATTCACCAGCTCTGTCTCTCAAACCGTATAACCATGTGCTTGACTGATTTTGGTATGACATGGAAGACCCCAAATAAGTTACCTGACCTGCCATCAACATACCACCCGTAGATACGGTACCACCGCCAGCCTGTCGTAACCAACGCAACTGGCTCTCGTCTTGGATTTCAAATGGTTTGTTATTAATAGACACCGACAAGCCCAATTCCATGAACAGCTGGTCTGTAGCCACATCAATACTGAAATTAGAAGTATCGGTAGGTTTGGTAATATTAAATTCATCTTTCAGGTAAGTATACATTTCTTCTTGTGAAGAGAAGTTTACTCCCTCAACACCTGTAATACTCAACGCCCATTTTGTCTTGCCGTTCACCTCTTCACCATTTTGGATGAATCTGATTTCGTATGTCAACGGTTTCACCTGCAAAGGATCGATTACTTTGATATCCAATGGACCATAATTACTCTTGTAAGTAACATTACCGGCAGTGTAATCACCGTTATTACCTCTCAAAATTCTTTCTTTGCTAGCATCATCAATTTCAAGAACAAAACCACCATTACCTTGACCCTGAACTCTTGTAATCTTAGGTTGTGTTCCGAATGCACACAATTTGGTCACATCAACACCTGTCGCTTTCGGGCTATGTGGTACAGCCGAATAAACCTTAATATTTCTACGACCTGCCAGATACGGAGTTTTTTGACCTTTCAAACCATTAGTTATCTGTTCATCAATAGAGAACGGTGCATATTCGTTGTAAGCATACGCGATTACCATAAAGTAATAGGTCTTATGGTTCACCAAGGTTGTATTGGTACCTGTAGCAAACTTATCTTCTGTAACTCTGAAAGTTCTCTGGATACCTGAGTTGGCGCCATTCACCTTCTCTACAGCCACATTGGTATTCAACGACTGGTCAAACTCCCAGTTAATCAACTGTCCAATAGGAGTACCATCTTCCCGGTAATTTTTGATATCGCACTGAGCAATCAAACGAACCTTATCCATGTTTCCGATATCAGAAACACTCACATCCTTACCAGAAACCTGATAAATCTGATAACCCTCAAAATAATATTTGTTGCTACCTTCGGGATATGACAGAGTCATAGATGTATCTACAGTTGCAGTATGAGAATGTCCAAGTGAATCCACATAATCAAAGGTATACATTATTGAGTCAATGTCATAAGTAGTACTAATCTGAGGATCAACTTCAGCATAAGACTCATCCTTATTGTTAGAATCATCTCTATCATTAGTTAAATAGATAATCAGCTCATTTTCATATTCTTTGATTGTTACATCAGGAGCATCAGGACCATCCAACACTTTGAAGCAGTTTTCGAACAAAGACTGGCATTTGTCATCAGCGACTTTCAACAATTCAACTGACTGCCATGCGCCACCTGAGAAAGAACGTGCCCAAGGAATACCCACGGTAATATAGTTCACTGCACCACGACGGAGGGTGAAAGGACCAGCAGACTGCATGAAACGTCTGTCGCCCGGTTGGTTACCGGAAACAGTCTCTTCAATCCAACCACGACCAGTATTTCCATCATAAACAGGGTCAATATTACTGAATATAGCACGCTGTGCCGGGTCTTTGATACCCCAGTTACACAAGTCAGTGACTCCTGGGAACATGAAGTCGCACTGAGGTCCGACCACACCACCCAAGTCGGGGTGTGCTACAGAACCGTATGTCATCCACTGGCCATCATGCCAACGACCTTCCAACATTTTATAATATTCATCTGCTGTTCTCGGGTCACGACGAGGGCTGTTGTCATTGTTATGGAACACGAAACGTCTCATACCAAAACGTTCGTTATTGGCGATACTATCACCAAAGTTCACACCATTGATAGCGAACTGGTCGTTGGGATAGTTGCTACTCAAAAATTGATCACAATACACCCTATTGGCTTGACCCGGCACACCTGCCTGAGTATTATCAAAATGAGGATTATCACGTCCTACTTGCTCGCCTGTCGAGTCATCCACCATATAGTCGGCATCGATATACGGACCTTGGAAGAAGTCCACACCCACTGCAGGAGGATTGGAACCATAGTGCTGAACAAGACCCGTACCGTCGGTAGCGGAACCGTTATAGCAATAACCCAAACCACGGGCCACATCGCAACCCACATAGTCATCTTCAGCAAAACCCAAATCAGGGTCAACCCACTGGGAGAAGAACGTGCGGTTCAAGTTCGTGGTTGAACGGTTGATGATTTCGTATGAATAAAAAGTCATGTTGTTCAAATCATCGTTGGTCTGGAAAGCGAAAGCCTGGGCACGGATTTCCAAACCGATAGGAGCACCACCGGTTTCCGTATGTGCATTACCCTTATCGTTGAATATCCAGAACAATGTCTCGTCGCCTTTCAGCACGTGGTCGGCATAAACCATACCATCAATACCGATTGAATTGGCGTATGTAGGATATTCGGCCACCAATTCCTGTTCGTAAGGAATAGGCAGCAAACCATGAGCAGCTCTTGATTTGTTGGCTTCGGTCCATGGACACAAGTCATTGTCGATATCATAGTACGGATAGTCACCATTTTCGGGATCATATTCATAGTTGTTATTTACATCCTTAAACGGAGCCAGGTAAAACGACTGTTTTTTATTGTCATAATCACCATGTGCAGGCCAGTTTCTGATAGCCAGAGACGGGTTGGGGACAGTATGATTGTGCGTGTTCCAAGTACTGATATGTGCGTCCACTTCCGCACGGGTCATTTTAAACATTTTATCCCAAGCTGCACATTCTTCCTGGGCAATTTCAGCCAGACCATCCACAGACAGAGGTCCGGTCCAGAAGTCATCACCAACCTGACGGAAACGGACAGCAGCCAGTTTCAGCTGGTTGTTATCGTCGTATCCACCAATCCACAATGCGGCGGCAAACATTGAGCTCTTACTGGAACCTTTGGGTACCTCATATTCCGCGATATCTTTATTCCACATGGTACCATTGGTCTCAATATAAGCACGTACATTATTGATAGTCAACTCATTGGAGTTTGTCGCCGACAAACACTTAGCAGATCCTGCCTTTGCCTTGGCTTTCTTTTTCGGATCTCCAACCCATCTTTCCGCCTGGACAGTTCCAATCGCAGACAGAAGCACAAGGGCAATTAAAAATAAACTTTTAACTATATTCTTCATGATTATCTGTTTTTATTATTATCAAACTGTTAGAATAAAGCTTAGAATCCAAATTGAATACCCAGACTTACACGTGTAGGACGGCTGTAATTATATGGACTGCGTATCATCATATTATAGTAGTTAATGAATGAACTACGGTCAGTTTGAGACTCAACAATTGACTGATAAGCTGCTGCTGACAAGAAACCATCATCATCGGCGTTTCCGGTATAGTCATAAACTGCGATAATATTCTTGAAGTTGAACAAGTTCTGAACATCCAGGTAAACAGTCAGATAACCAGGTTTCACACCTTTGGGATTACCATCTTTATCCTTGGCATTCTTGCCATAGAGATTCAAGATAAAAGTCTTGTCGACACGAAGGTCGCACTGGAAAATCCAAGGTCTATGAGAGCCTTGGAGCGTACCTGCCAAACGTCTGCTTCCTGCCACTCCGAGAGCGGAGTAAGGAACACTTGAACGGCTATAAGGCATACCTGAAGCGGCTGAGAAGAGCAGGGTGATACCAGCATTTTCGAACCACTTGATTTCCTTGACTGTGTTGGTGCCTTTCTTAACTTTTCTAGTAACAGGACCATTATAATCCACACCACTGTCAAAACGATAATCGATGGTGACACCAATTCTATGGCGCTGGTCGAATTCCAAATTCACCAAGGTTCTCAGGTTCGGCTGACCAGACTGGATGATAGCCTTGTTGGATGTTTCATCTGAACCAGTACCTTTAGCGAACTGCAAGGTATAGTTGGCATGGAAAGAAATGTTTTTGAATCTTCTCAATTCATAACTCAGTGTGAAGCCCTGAACGGTACCAAAGTCCATGTTCTTGTAAGAAGAATAGGAAGAGGGATATGCACCCACGTAACGATAATACTGGATCATGTCACGTTTTTCCGAATAGTAGGCTGCAAGACTGATAGCCGATTTCTCACCAATTTTCTGACGGAAACCGATTTCATAATCCACACTTCGCTGAGGTTTCAATGCGGGATTAGACACAGCACTGTAACCCATATCCTCAATAAACATATAACTGATAGGGTTCACATTCAGAGCAGTAGGACGAGTAGTCACAATATTATAGTGTGCATAGAACAAAGAGTTGTCGGATACCGGGAAGGAGAAGGAGATACGGGGCATTACTGACCAGTGAGGTGCGTAGCTGCCGAATGCATCTGCTTCTACCTTGGTGATATCTTTTTCATCCAATTTATTCTTCAAGATAGGACCTGAGGTATTCAGTGAAAGTTCTGTTTCAGGGTCAGTCACCAAGTCACCCTGGGCATTATACCAATTGTCGCCATCACGATAACCGATCACCGCAACGTCAAAGTTCTCAGGGTTCAGGTTTTCGTTGTAATAATGTTTCTGGCTGACATATACGTACCAATTGTCATTAGCGCCTTCGAGCAGGGTTTCCTTGCCAAAGTTCAACGCTTTCAATTCCTTAACGGTATAAGCATCACGGAACAAATAGGGATCTTTCAGCACATCCTGATTGGCATCGAAATAGTCCACACGAACACCCACACTGAAAAGCAAGCTGTTGATAGAGAATTTATCCTGCAAGTAGAAAGCCATATAGGTAGGACGGTATGCTCCGATTTCGTATGATCTTTTACCATCTTTCTTGGTAAAGAAATCTTTGATGGAAGCACTACCTCTGTATTTATTTCCCAATGCATCGTAACCCATGTAACCGACAGGACCTCCCTGGCCAGTACCCACTACTAATTCTTCCGTGGAGAACAGTGACAAACCGCCCATTTCCATATACTGTGAAGGAGTGATATCATCCACATCCACCCACTCTCTCAAGCCAAGGCCCAACTGTTTACGGATATTCTCGGCAAAACTTCCAGTTTCCACATCACCCAATGCACGGTCGAACCACACATAAATATCTCCATTATAACCGTGGAAATCAATACCGTGTTCATTGATAAAATTCTGTCTTTGTTCCGCATTATACCATGAAGGCATCTGTGCGTCTAAGTATACCGGATGGGTCAAGTCGAGCTCACTGTTGTGCAAATTCGCCTTATCTCTCATCAAAGACCAAAGTCCGAAAGGATTAACGGAATAGCTGCGATATATCATCTGTTCAAACTCAAAACCAAATTTCAACTCATGATTGGTCAAGTTCATAGAGACACTGGCTTTCATGCCCACCACATCTCTCTGCGTTTTCTCATAACCCGTCACAGGAATACTGGGAGCATTATAGAAACCATAGGGGCCTGATCCTCTTTGACCATTCAGAAGTGCACCGAAACGCGCATACATAGTTTTATCATACGGCAACGTTTCATCCATCACAGAGTTAAAAAAGCTGGGAGTGAACTGATCGTAGAAGTTCTGGGTATAAAACACCAGACCAGGGTTGAGATTACCCGCCTCAAAGGTAAGGAGGGTATCCAGACGGTTAATCATCTTATATATATTACCATTACTATTGGTAACATAATAGGTGATACCAGTTTCCGGATCTGTATAATATTCTTCCGGAACGAGATCATACGTTTCAGCAAAATGAGACTTGAAACGACCGATATAACCATAATTGAACAAATTGCCCTTATGAATAGCATCCTGGGAAAGGCTATTACTGCGGGTATAGTTGATATTGATATCATACATCACGTTTTTCAGGATACCATTACCCGTTGTATCGGTATAAACCCTGTGGTTCAAACGGGCACTCACACGGGCGGTATTGGAAATTCCCTCACCATTATTCTGGGCATTGAACAACGAATTGCCAATAGACCAACTTCTACCCTTGTAATATTCGTATGAACCGTTGAAAGAAAGACGGATATTATTGGTTTTGCCCATGAGGAACTCGATTTTACCCTGAGCCAGATAATTCCAATAACCGGCATTGTCACGTACTCTTTGTTTCACAAAAGCGTCAGAGCCCAAGTATTCGGCTTCGGTTTTATATACGCCGAGAGTACCTTGGGGATAGCGGATAGGAGCCTCTGAAATGCCAAGGATTGTTTCGGGGGTAGCACGCCAGGTACCTGCTTTATTTGAACTACCTTTACCGGCGGGAGCTCCATCCTTAACATATTCAACCTCGCCACTGATCAAAAAACCGATACGGGCGGGGTCATCTCTTTTCTTTCCTTTCAAAATAGGACCTGTCAAGGAGACAGCACCCAAGAAATTGTTATATCCTTCGAGAGATCCGCGCAACTCGGCAGAACCATGGAAGTCCTTGGAAGCCGGTTTCGTGGTAATCACGGTAAAGCTCGTACCATCACCCAATTCAGCGGGGATACCACCCTGAATCAGCTGGGCTTCTTCCACACTACTCATGGCCACACTCGCATTATTACCTCTCATTCTCACACCATCCACAATCACCTGCTGACCATCGGAACGGTTACCACGAACAGCGGTCATACTACCATCAACACTGGATACACCTTCCAAGTTGGACAGAGCTGCGGTAATTGAACGGCCAGGGGTTTTACGGACTGCATCACCGCTCAAACGGGTGGTTGATGAAGTGTTATCTGCATCGAACACAGGTGGTTCCCAAACAACTTCCACAACATCCAAGTCAGTGGCGCAGTTAATTTTGAAATCCACGAACTGAACTTGGTCGGTTTTAACCACAAGACCTGTCTTTTTCATGGTTTTCTTACACGTCATTTCAGCGTTCGCCTCAATGTCGTAGGTGCCTGGCTGGATACCAAACAACTGATACTCTCCTTTTGCGTCAGACATCGCATAGTTAACCACCTTGTCCTCTATTTTCAAATAGACGTTGGTGTACGCTAATGGCTCTCCGGTCTGGTCCGTAATTATTCCCTTAATGGTACCATTTTGGGAATAAGCGAAGCCGGAAAAAAGGATGATCACTCCGAGTGTAAAGAGTAATTTTTTCATCATAGCTATTAATTTATATTAAACATTAATTTCACACAATAATTTTAGGCGGTAAAGTTACAAAAAATTTCTTTACCACCTGATAGTTATCAGTAAAAAAAATTTAAAATGCTAATTATAAGGATTTTTCAGAATTTCTCCATAGATGACCGCCTTTTTCAATTCTTCGGGATCATGCAAATTCAGATTGTCCGTTTCTGTTTCATTTTCAACTTCTTGTATACGATTTTGGTCGGGTTTTTGGGAGGAGAAAGGAGCAGAAGTTTCTGTGGGTGTTTCGGGCTCTGAAACGGTCTCGTATGTGAAATAAGATTGGGATTTAGAAGAATTTGACTCAAATTTTTCATTTTTCCTCAATATTTCCTCCTCATAATTTTCCACCTCAGGCATGTCTTCGTCAGCCAAAAATTCGTGCTCGACAACCTGTCTTTTTTGAGACTCTGCAGCAAGTTTCTTTTTTATTTTCGAATACTCGATCAGAACAAACGCAATGACAAGAATGATTGTTAAAATCATATCCATAACCGGAACTTTTATATGCTGCAAAAATACAAAAAAGTACAGAGAAAGTAGAGGAAAAAACATAAAAAAAAGCCGGACTTTCATCCGGCTCTGTGTGTTCCAGCTGGGATTCGAACCCAGGACCCCATCCTTAAAAGGGATGTGCTCTACCTGCTGAGCTACTGAAACATCCGTTTTTGGGATTGCAAAAATACAACTTTATTTCATTCCGTCAACCGCTTTTCGCATAATTTTGCTATTGTTTTTTTTATCTATCTATAAATCAATACAATAATTTATTTTTCAGCAAAAAAACAATCTTTTGTCTTCCGTTTCAAAAAAATTGTATATTTGCAAGTATAACAATTTGATTATTAACAATTTACATCAGTTAATTTAAAATTTTCAAGAATGGTATTTTTAATTCAAGTATGTCATGATTTAACATGATTTTGCATTCATTTCGAAATTTCAAAAAAGAATTTCCACAATTATAACCAAAAAATTTAAGATGAAAAAACTGACATTAGTTCCGAAAACTGACACTATCACCATCTGTCTTCCACCCGATTGGGTGGAGCAAGTGATTGTATGTACTTTGCAAAACACGGCAGAAGAGCACGCCGAACAAAATGCCCTGGCGGCAGAAAAGAAAATACCTTATGCAGTTCCCAAAAAGAGGGGACGACCGAGAAAGAAATCAATGTAAATTAGCGCCTATCAAGTGCATAAACTCCTGACGAGTATTGGAGTTTTTCAGGAATGCCCCTGTAAACTCAGAAGTGGTGGTCACGGAATTCTGCTTCTGGATGCCGCGCATGGACATACAAAGGTGTTGAGCCTCTATCACCACAGCAACTCCCAGTGGATTAAGTACATCCTGCAGGCAGTCCTTGATTTGTGTGGTCAAACGTTCCTGCAGTTGCAAACGACGTGCAAAGGCCTCAACTACACGCGGAATCTTGCTCAAGCCCACAATGGTACCGTTGGGTATATAGCCCACATGAGCTTTCCCGAAAAAGGGCAGCAGATGATGCTCACACATGGAATAGATTTCTATATCCTTAACAACCACAATCTGTTTGTAATCCTCTTTGAACAAAGCACTTGTAAGTATCTCTCGTGGGTTCTGCTCATAGCCGTGGGTCAGGAACAGCATAGACTTTGCCGCGCGAACGGGAGTCTTAAGCAGACCCTCTCTGTCGGGATCCTCTCCCACTGCTGTCAACACTTGCTTGAAACTCTCGGCCAATCTGTCGATATTCGCCTCGTTATAAATATCATGTCGCTCGTACCCTTCAGGAATATGTTTCTTCATAATCAGTTATTAATAAATGGGTTATTTTGTCTTTCGTAGCCTATAGTCGTTGTCATTTCATGCCCGCAAAAAACGGTGGTTTCATCGGGAAGCGTCAGCAGTTTTTCCCGAATACTTTGCATAAGCACCGGAGACGAACCAGTGGGTAAATCGGTACGCCCCACACTGCCGGCAAACAACACATCTCCCACAAACACCATCTTATGTTTTTCATCGTATAAACAGATGCTGCCGTCGGCATGACCAGGAGTATAAAACACCTGCAAACTTTGCGTTCCAAATGTCAATATATCACCCTCTTGCAAAAATTTGGACGGTTCCGGACAGGGTTCTATCTCCATCCCTAACACCGCACAATAACTATGCGTTTGATGATATAGTTCCAAAGCTTTCTCGTGAATATATATAGGCGTATCCAAGTGCTTGAGACACCATGAATTTCCTATCACATGATCGATATGGGGATGTGTATTGACGACATACTGAACAGCAAGATTCTCCTTCACAATATAATTTTGCAACTGTTCATTTTCATCAGCATAATAGTTTCCCGGGTCAACAATGATTGCCTCACCGGTATCATCATGCAGCACATAAGTGTTGACCTGAAAAGGATTGAAATGGAATGTTTTGACTGTCATCTCTTCAATTGTATAATGTTGAAAAGCAATAAGTTCCTTCAAGCTAACCTTTCGTTTCATACCCTAAAACGGCTTATTGACCTTGGGATCCATCATGTCGGACACCACCTTCACCTTTCTACCCTTGTCGAACACCACTTTATACACCAGCTTACCGTTGGGGTCCCAGCTCATCCATGCACCCTGCTTCACACGATTTTTAAAACTGCCTGTGAAATGTTTTTGTCCATTAGGATAAAACTCCGTAAACTTACCCTCTGGGGCATCAGCGACAAAACTTTGCTCACGCACCTTGATTCCGCGCTCATTATAGAACACCCAAGTACCTTCACGCTGATCGTTCTTATAATTACCACTTTCCAGAATAATACCATTGTCGGCGTACTCTTTCCACGCTCCATGTTTCATATTATTGCGATAATTACCATCAGATTTGATCTTGCCATTCTCGCTCCAATACTTGTACACCCCGTTTCTTTCATTCTGTTGATACAGAATATGATACTTTTGTATGCCGCTGTCATAAAAGCCTTCCCAAACACCGGTCATCAGCCCGTTCTGGAAAGCGCCCTTATCTTGGATTTTTCCATTGGAATAATATGATTCCCACAGTCCGTCTTCCTTGTCATCCACAAAATTCCCCTGGCGTTGTAACTGACCGTCTTCGTACCATGCCTTAGTCTGTCCCTGACGTTTATCCTCCTTATAATTCACTATTTTCCATAGTTTTCCATTCTCAAAGTAATACTTCCATTCACCATCCTGCATACCTTTCACAAAATTGCCGGTGCTGCCCAGGGACCCGTCCTGATGATAGAATTTCCATTCCCCTTCTTGCAAGTCATCGATGGTATTGCCTTCCATATCTTTTTGTCCTGACGCAGACCACCACTGGGTATAACCGTTCAGCTTGCCGTTTTCGTAAACACCCTCAAACTTTTTCTCCCCATTGTCATAAAACTCTGTCACCTTACCCTGGGCATTGCCCTCCACATAATTCACCTGTTTAAAGAGCATGCCATTTGGGTATTTGAAAGTCCATTGTCCGGACCGTAATCCTTGCGCCATCTGGCCTTCCGACTCTATGGCACCAGATGAGTACCAGCTTTTGAAAGGACCGTTTTCCGCCTCATACTCGCTACTTTTCTTGCCGTTGTCGAACCATTCTTTCCAAACGCCCACTTTCCGACCATTTTCATAACGGCCTTCCATCCATTTGGCTCCGTTTTTATGGTAAAACACCCACAGCCCCGTCTCCCTGCCATCTTTCTGCAGGCCAATCGACATCAGTTTCTTGTTGGGCCAATAAGATTTCAGTGTATCCTGAGCCGACACCATGGTCAAGCATAAAAAAGACAAGAAGAGGAGGATTATCTTTTTCATCATTATAATTTTAATCTGCTTTAATCTGCGAGCTGAATTTTATAATCTTTTAACTGCAAAAGATACATACCATGATTCTCATAGCCGCCATTTTCCGTCTTTTTGAAATTGAATTTCATGGCCAAGGGCGTGTACTGCACTTGTGCCGTATCAAAATCATGGAGCATCAACTCCACAAAATACTTGGTGATATCATAACCTTGGAACGAAAAACGTTTCAGATCTGGCGGAGTATTATATCTTTCAATAAAATTGCTGATAAAAACCAAAGTCTTGTCATTTTCCTCATTGACAAAATAATCGGAGAAAAAATGCACATTCAATTTGTTCAGGTAATCCACTTCCAGGGCATCAATTTCCATCCATTCCTCTGGGATGACAAAAACGGTGTTCGGGAAATCGTTCTCTATACCCAGATTTCGCATATTGGCAATGACTGTTGTATGCAACTGGAAGAAGGGGAACACCACCTGGTGTTTATTCTCCGTCAAACGTCTTTTGATTGTACTTTTCTCATCATCCAGCACAAACTCGTATGGAATATCCAGCTGGTTGAAATAGCGTTCACAGCGCTGCAGGCCAAGGATATCCGCCCCGCGTTCCGTCCATAAGAATATATCGGAAGGAGTTGCCCCTGATCTCCACAACTCGTTCACCATCTCCGCCATTGTTTCCCCTGAGGACTGCACCTTAAAGACATATTCGTTATCCTCCAGAATATCCTGCTTGCTGGTGAACGGATTGACAATAGGAATCTGGTATCTTTTAGCATACTCGGCCGCTATTGAGAACTGAGAGGCGAAGAACGGTCCGATAATCAGATCCACACTGCCCATCAATTCCCCATTCTCCAAAATCTGGCGTAATTTCTCATTATCGTATGTAATATCTCTTACGATGACATTGACCCGATGGGAACTGCTTTCATACTCATCCAGCGCCATTTGCGCGCCCTCCCAGAAACTCACCAAGCTGAAAGAAGGTTCATTGTCGACATCCACGGACGACTTCATCTTGAATTCGGAATAGCTATCGAACTCCTCGCCGAAAAAAGGGAGCAGATACAAGACCGTCTTCACCTCCGCAGTCTGCGCGAGCAGAGCTGGCAAGCACAACAAAACGGACAAGAATAGCAGAAATCTCTTCATTGTAAAAGTATCTCAATAAAAGTGCAAAGTTACATAAATTTCCTGAAAAGATGCACAACATCTTTATTTTTTTGCAGAGACATTTCGTGAGAAGGCTCTATTGGTGCAGAAAAGGATATCATTTTAAAACAAAAAACGGCTCCTGAAAAAAGAGCCGTTTTCGTCTTTTGTTTTCGATCTGTTATTCCGGGTGAATTGCTTCACAGGGGCAAACGTCTGCGCATGCACCGCAATCGATGCATAAATCGGGGTTGATTGAATAGGGAGTACCTTCAGAAATAGCTTCCTGGGGGCATTCGCCTGCACAAGTACCACAGCTTGCACAGAGATCGGGATCAATTTTATGAGCCATGATTTAATGTTTTTTGGTTAATAATTGTTGGCGGCAAAAGTACGCATTTTTTTTCACATAGCAGCATTTTAAGAAAATTTAATTTTTCGGCACCCGTACAAGGGCGAGGTATGGTTAATTTGTAGAGACGGACGTGCATCTTCTCCACAAGAAAATTTGTTTATTGGCGTATATGTCAAGAATTTTGTGTATCTTTGCAGATTAATGTTTAAATTTCAAATAAAGGAAAATATAATTATGAACTACGATTTGATTGTCATCGGGAGCGGTCCCGGAGGTTATGTGGCAGCCATCAGAGCCAGCCAGTTAAAGATGAAAGTCGCTATTGTTGAACGCGCTGAAGTAGGCGGAATATGTCTCAACTGGGGATGTATTCCCACCAAAGCCCTGTTGAAATCGGCACAGGTTTTCAACTATGCCAAACACGCCGCCAACTACGGCATCAGCATCGAAGGAGAAGTGAAAGCTGACTTTGAAGCGGTGGTAAAACGTAGTCGCACCGTGGCCGAAATGATGAGCAAAGGTGTGCAATTCCTGCTCAAGAAAAACAATGTGGACGTGATTAATGGTTTCGGCAAAATAGTGAAAGACAAGAAAGTGGAGGTGACCAAGGCCGACGGAACAACAGAAACATTTGAAACACAGCATATCATCTTAGCTACTGGCGCCCGTTCGCGCTCCCTGCCCAACGTGCAGCAAGATGGCAAAAAAATTATCGGCTACCGCGAAGCATTAACCCTTCCCAAACTTCCCGCCAGCATGGTGGTGATGGGTTCGGGAGCCATCGGCAGCGAATTGGCCTTTTTCTATGCCTCCATGGGCACCAAAGTGACAATTGTGGAATACTTGCCCAATCTGGTTCCTGTGGAAGACGAGGAAATTTCGAAACAGTTGGAGCGTTCTTTCCGCAAAGCCGGCATCAAAACCATGACCTCCGCCGCTGTGGAGAGTGTGGATACCACCGGTGAACTGTGCAAGGTTTCCGTCAAAGACGCCAAAGGCAACATGACAGATCTGGAGTGCGAAATCGTACTTTCTGCCGTCGGTGTCATCACCAATCTTGAAGGCATCGGTTTGGAAGAATACGGAGTGGCTTTCGAAAGAGGCAAAATCACGGTGGACGACTATTATCGCACCAACCAGGAAGGCATTTACGCCATTGGCGACATTGTACACGGTCCCGCTCTGGCGCATGTAGCTTCTCACGAAGCATTGGTATGTGTAGAGAAAATCGCAGGTTTGGAACCGAAACCGGTAGATTATAGCAACATTCCCGGCTGTACTTACACCACTCCTGAGATTGCTTCAGTGGGCTTGACCGAGCGCAAGTGTGTGGAGCAAGGCCGTGAGATTTTGGTTGGCAAGTTCCCCTTCACCGCATCGGGCAAAGCCACCGCATCGGGCAGCCGCGACGGCATGGTGAAGCTGATTTTTGACAAGAACACGGGCGAATGGCTCGGCTGTCACCTCATCGGTGACAATGTTACCGAGATGATTTCCGGCGCTGTGCTGGCCCGCAGCATGAAAGTGACCGGACCCGACATTATCCATGCCGTGCATCCGCATCCCACTTTGTCAGAGGCCATTATGGAAGCTGCCGCCGCCGCTTACGGTGAGTGTGTGCATTTGTAATTTGTATAAAATGAAGCATTAGGGCAACACTTTTGCTTCTTTTTCGTCCTATTGAAAACAACTCTATCGCAATAGCATAAAAACCGGACATGAAAAAATTTGTATTCTTCCTTTGTATTTTATTGTCAGGCAGTCTGTGCTCTTATGCGCAGAGTCGCGGCAATGCCAAATCGTCAGAGGATAAGCAAACTGAACAAAGCGACAAAATAAAGGAAAAGGGCTTTGAGATTATTTTCGCCGGAGGCTGCTATTTCGGTTCGAAGTACAATGCCCAGTATTATAATGGAGACTATGGCAATGAGAACAATCTTGCCTATCTTTTTGAAAATTATTACCGCCATAAAGAAATCAACGAGTTGATCATTGATCATTATCCTTACATCAGCGATTCTGTATCTTTTGGTGGTCCTTTGGGCAACATGAGTTACCGGCCCGGTGTTATGGTTTCATTGGGTGTCCGGTATAAATTCACCAAAAACTGGAGCATACAGCTTGTGTATACCTTCTCTCGTTTAAAGGCCAACGGACAATTCCGTTTGTTATATACCGCAGTACCAGGAAATTACCATACTGGTATGTTGGATAACAACTACATTTTATGCAAGGAAAACCGTTCGCTGATAGATTTATCAGCATGTTATCACTTCACCACCCGTTCTATTGTCAAACCATATATCGAAGCCGGTGTTCAGTTTAACTTTGTTCGGGTAAAAAGCATGGATGCTGTATTTTACGATGACAACAAAAACAAAATCAAAAGTTTCAGTTTTATCAACAACTTGCAGAACTATGTACCTGGAGTGCAGTCCGACGGTTCGATAGTCAAATACGGCGGTCCCGGTTTTGGTTTTTCGGCTGCAGCTGGAATAAAAATAGCGTTCAACAAATATGTCTCTATAGACCCCTGCTTTTACTTCAACGCTGGCAAATTCGGTTTGGAGGGATACAAGGATTTTTCCTACAACTTTGGCGTCTTGGTTCGCATTGTTATGAATGATAGCATGTTTTCGAAATAAATCACCAAACATAAATACATATGAAAAGAATATTCACCAGCATTTTTATTATATGTTGCATAGTAGAAATTTATGCCCAGCCCATTACCACTATCGGGGTAAATGGCATGACGCCTGATGCCTTCATCAATACCACCTTTGCCGGAGAGGGAGTGGAGCTGCACAACTGCAAATTCAACTGGAGTTCAGGAACCATCAACGGCTCCCAGATAGGTAAATTCACCAATACCAATCCTAATTTCCCCTTTTCATCGGGCATACTGCTAACTACGGGAAATATCAGTGTGGCTGAAGGACCTAATAACGCTGACGGTGAAAGCGATGCCACAGGGGTCAATCATGCAAACATTGACAACGACTTACAAGCAACCATACCCAACTATACTCTCAGCAATGCTTCTGTCATTGAATTCAATTTTTACAGTGGCAGAAATGAAAACAGTAATACAGTATCTTTCAACTACATCTTCGGTTCGGAAGAATATCCTGAATATGTATGTTCAGACTACAATGACGTTTTCGCATTCTTTTTGACAGGACCGAACCCTTATACCTGCCAAGGGGCAAATGAAACCCGAAATATAGCAATTATTCCGGGCAGTGGAAATCTTCCCGTAGCCATTAATACTCTTAATTCCGGATCTCCCGGCAGTGGTTACAGTGCCTCTGACTGTACTTCACTCGGCTTTAGCCAGTATTATTATAACAACAATTCCAACGCCGTACAATATGATGCATACACCGCTTACTATAACACCACGGCCGGCAGATATGTCGGCCTGACTGCCGAATCACAGTTATGTCCTTGCAGCGAATATAAAATGAAAATTTCAATTTCCAATGTCGGTGACAATGCCTTTGATTCTGGTGTATTTTTGGAACAAGGTAGTTTTAAAGTACCTAAACTACTTACCGTTGTTGAAAATGTCACCAATCAAATGGATTCCATAGTCAAAGGATGTAGTCAAGCTGATATACAAATACACTATGGTGAACCTATGGAGCCTTCCATGAGAATTCAGATAAACACCATTGGAGGCACCGCAAACCAAGAGGATTTCAATTTCATACATATCCATCCTGACTCCACAACTGACACATTGCATAACGGCGATTTTGTTATATTTCCTGAAGGAGACACTGTGGTAAACTTCAAATTAGAGGTTTCTGAATCCGCTCATTTTCCAGGTCAGACAAAAACTGTCCAAATTGTTTTCAAAAGTATTATTTGCTCCGCATTCAAATACCTGAATGGCACTATAGAAGAAAGAGCCCAATACGATACTGTCAAATATATACTGATTGATAACGACCGTTTCACTTTAACCGACGACAGCGTGTTTTACTGTAATCAATGTAACCATGTAGCCATTCAGATGGAGGGTGGTACGGAACCCCTCATATACAATTGGACTCCTGCAACAGGTTTGGCCACACCTCACGCAAGAGAGAGCAACTGCAATATTACCGAGAACACCACCTTCCAGGTAATAGTAAGCGACCGCTGGGGCTGTCTGGTGGACACTTGCTACCATACCGCTCTTGTCACCAGCACTCCCGTGTTAGAAGGACATTACCATATCTCACCTAACGTGATTTGTGTACCGGAAGATGTGCAATTCAAATCTACCGCCACACCCGCTTCCATCCACCGTTGGATTATTTACTCCAATGATATGAGAGATACCATTTACGGCAATAACCAGACCTACTCTTTTACCGAACCTGGTCATTATTCCATTGAATATAAGGCATACGAAGCAGAGGAGTGTGCAGCGGAAGTGTCCCTGATTAATTACATTAACGCAGGCATACAGCCCACAGCGTCTTTTTTCTTTGACCCGGCCGAAGCGGAAGTGGGACAAATGGTGATGTTCACCAATGAATCTACTGGCATGAACGTCCACTATAACTGGAGTTTTGGTGACGGCACTAACAGTACGGAAGAAAATCCCACTCATGTATACAACTCGGAAAACAGTGAAAACTACAATGTCATCCTCACCGTAGCCGATGATGCAGGATGTCAGGACATGTTCTCCCTGCCAGTCCCCGTGGTGGATAATCACGTACTGTATGTCCCCAATACCTTTACCCCCAACAAGGATGGTATCAATGACATATTTCTGCCCGTGATAGCTTCAGTGGCAAAGTATTACATTGTTATTTATGACCGCAATGGCAGTATTGTCTTCCAGACCGACAACCCCGAAATAGGATGGACCGGCACATTCCCCAACGGTCAACTTTGTCCATCAGGGGTATATACCTACTATATAAATTACGTCCGTTACAATAATCTGAAACAAGAACTCATCAAAACGGGAAATATCAACCTCTTCCGATAAATGCCGCTTCAATTTCAAAGACATATCCTCTCCAACGGCCTGCGTCTTATTGTCCACGAAGACCACAGCACGCCATTGGCTTCTTGTAACGTGGTTTATAAGGTTGGCTCACGGGACGAGAATCCCGACATGACCGGTATGGCGCATTTATTTGAACATTTCATGTTCACTGGCTCCAAAAATATTGCCGATTTCGACGCCCAATTACAGCGTGTCGGAGCAATCAACAACGCCTATACCACACAAGACATCACGCATTATTATATCACCCTGCCTGCTGTTAACATTGAACATGCCCTATGGTTAGAGTCTGACCGCATGATGGAACTCGCTTTCCAGCAGGAAAAATTGGATATTCAGAAACATGTGGTTATCGAGGAATTCAAGGAGAATTTCCTGAACCGTCCTTACGGGGATATGTGGATGTTGTACAACCAGTTCTATTTTCAAAAACATCCCTATCAATGGTTGCCTATCGGCAAGGAAATCAGCCATATAGAAAAGGTGATGATGGACGATATGAAGGCATTTTTCTATATCTATTACCGTCCCAATAATGCGGTGCTGACCATTTCGGGGAATGTGAGATTTGAAGAGATTGTGCCCTTGGTGGAAAAATGGTTTGGACCGATTCCCGCC
Organism: uncultured Bacteroidales bacterium; assembly: GCA_905233625.1. Taxonomy (GTDB): domain Bacteria; phylum Bacteroidota; class Bacteroidia; order Bacteroidales; family WCHB1-69; genus RUG11690. Next base: position 117,530 of record CAJOFJ010000004.1, read on the forward strand.
GGTCCAGCATTGAAACGGCAATATCCGCAAGAAAACCGCCCAACCCAGCACCGAATGTATGAAGTGGAACGGAATGTGCCTGCCGACATGCTTTTCAAAGGCTGGCCCACCTGTGGCAGATTAGACGCGGATTTCTACGCCTACGATATGTTATCCGATTTGTTCGGCAGCGGACAATCCTCGTATTTGTATAAGAAATTTGTGATGGAAGACGCCGTTTTCACAGACATAAGCGCCTATATCACAGGAACATTAGACCCCGGAGTCTTCATTATCGGTGGACGTCCCGCAGAGGGTGTCAGCATTGAAGAGGCCGACCGGAAACTGAACGATTTTATCTATCAGCTTCCCGAAAACAGCATCAGTTCGAACGATTTGCAGAAAGTGAAGAACCGAGTGGAATCCATCATCTTGCAAAATGACATCAAAATCGAAGACCGTTCTTCTTCGTTGGCGGTAGCAGAAAGTTTCAGCTGCGCCGAAGACTTCAACGACGAGACCAATCGCTATTTTGCTGTGACCGAAGAGCAGATTAATACACTGTGTCACAAGATGTTCCGTCAGGAGCAGGAAGCCACGATGTACTATAAATGTGCAAATTAGTTAATGTGCTAATTATAATAATGAGCAATGAAAGAAGGATTATGAAATCATTTAATTCAAAATTCAAAGTTCATAATATATTATCTGTAATGCTTAAATTCTGAATTTTGAATTCTGAACTTTGAATTCTTAATTCTTCATTCCTAAACAGAAAGTATCTCACTGATTATCAAGTCTATCGCATCGGGTTGGGCTAATTTTTTGATATTTTCGCCCATGGTGTGGCATCTGTTTTCATCCTGAATCAGATTGATAAGTTGATCCATCAATTGGGTTTCCGCCTGATTGTCGGGAATCATAATGGCAGCATCCTTGTCCACCAAGGCTTGGGCATTCTTGGTCTGATGATCTTCAGCGGCGAAGGGGAATGGCACCAAAATGGTCGGAACACCTACCACACACAGCTCGGCAATGGCCAACGCACCGGCACGCGATACAATAACATCTGCCATACTGTAGGCATCATTCATGTTTTTGATAAATGGCACAATCTTGATATTCTCATTCTGCCGTGCCAGCAATTCAGGAGAAATAGTCTTGTAATACGACTCGCCTGTCTGCCAAAGCAGCTGCACATTCAACTCTTTCAATCTGTCGAGACCCTTTTCCATGCACTGGTTGATGGTGCGAGCACCTAGACTGCCACCCACGACCAGAATAGTCTTCTTTTCCTTGGAGAAACCGAAGAATTCGTAAGCTTTGTCGTCCTTACGCACCATATTCAGAATTTCCGCACGGATAGGATTTCCGGTTTTCACAATCTTTTCTGCAGGAAAATATTTTTCCAAGCCGTCATAAGCCACACAAATTTTTTTCGCCTTGGCAGAAAGAATTTTGTTGGTAACGCCTGGATATGAGTTTTGCTCCTGCAATAAGGTTGGAATACCCAGACTGCTGGCGGCTTTCAAGGCAGGACCACTGGCAAAGCCCCCTACCCCAATCGCCATATCGGGATTGAAATCCCTGATAATCTGCTTGGCGCGACGCATGGTCTTCATCAATAAAAACGGCAATTTCACATTGCTGACCAAAGCTTTCATGGAAAAGCTACGGTTGATACCATAAACATCCAATCCTTCAATCGGATAGCCCGCCTCGGGCACCCTTTTCATCTCCATTTTACCATTCGCCCCGATAAACAGGATTTCGGCATCGGGGATAGCCTTTTTCAAACCGTTGGCAATGGCGAGAGCCGGGAAAATGTGACCACCGGTGCCGCCGCCAGAAATGATAAACCGTTTCATATCAATGTCATTTTATGGCAGAGGCGTTGCATGCAACGCCTCCAAATTATTTCATCTATTTTATCGCATCAAATTATTCCCACTCGATCGTTGCAGGTGGTTTGGAGCTGATGTCATAGCATACTCTGTTCACACCCTTCACCTTGTTGATAATTTCGTTGGACACTTTCGCCATGAACTCGTAGGGTAAGTGTGCCCAATCGGCGGTCATGGCATCGGTGCTGGTCACGGCGCGAAGAGCCACAGCGCGCTCATAAGTACGTTCATCACCCATCACACCTACGCTCTTGATCGGCAACAGAATCACACCGGCCTGCCAAATCTGGTCGTACAAAGAGACCTCTATCTCGCCATTGCTCATATTGGCGGGAACTCCGGCAGCCAGCACCTTACGGGCTTCCTCGCCACTCAGTTTCACTTTCCAATTGCGCAGTCCCTGGATGAAAATATCATCGGCATCCTGCAACACTCTTACTTTTTCGGGAGTGATATCGCCTAAAATACGCACAGCCAAACCCGGTCCCGGGAACGGATGGCGAGTAATCAGATGCTCAGGCATACCCAACTGGCGGCCTACACGGCGCACCTCATCCTTGAACAACCATTTCAGCGGCTCGCACAATTTCAGGTGCATCTTTTCGGGCAGTCCGCCCACATTATGATGGCTCTTAATCACCATACCCGTGATACTCAAACTTTCGATTCGGTCAGGATAAATGGTGCCTTGTGCCAACCATTTGGCATCTGTGATTTTCTGGGCTTCCGCATTGAACACATCGATGAAGCCAGCACCGATGATTTTGCGCTTGCGTTCGGGATCGGACACACCCTCCAGCTCCTTGAAAAACTTAGCAGAGGCATCGACTCCTATCACATTCAAGCCCAGTCCTTCATAATCACGCATCACATCGTGGAACTCGTTTTTACGGAGCAGACCATGGTCCACAAAAATACAAGTCAGGTTTTTGCCAATGGCACGGCTCAGCAACACCGCGCAAACGGAGGAATCCACGCCACCGCTCAGACCGAGAATCACACGGTCGTTGCCAATCTGCGCTTTCAACTCCGCCACCGTGGTGTCCACAAAAGAAGCCGGACTCCAGGTCTGGTGACCGCCACAAATATCCACCACGAAATTTTTCAACAACTGGGTGCCTTGCACACTATGGAACACTTCGGGATGGAACTGCACACCCCAGACATTCTCATTGTCAAACTGGTAAGCGGCAAATTCCACCTTATCGGTAGAAGCGATTTTATGGCAATTTGCCGGCAGTTGAGTGATAGTGTCGCCATGGCTCATCCACACTTGGGAATTGGCGTGGAAACCTTTGAACAGTAGATTTTCCTGGTCGAAAGAAGCCAGATTAGCGCGGCCATATTCACGACTGCCGGCAGGTTCCACCTTCCCTCCATTGGTATGTGCCATATACTGGGCACCGTAACAGATACCCAAAATCGGATATTTCCCGCGAATTTCTGACAAATCGAGTTTGAACGCCTTCTCGTCGTACACGCTGAAAGGCGAACCGCTCAAGATGACTCCGATTACGTCGGGATCGTCTTTGGGAAACTTATTATACGGCACAATCTCGCAGAACATGTCCAATTCGCGGACTCTTCTGCCAATCAATTGTGTGGTTTGTGAACCAAAGTCGAGGATGATGATTTTTTCCATAATAAAATTTTATTTCGCCAAAGCGGCCACTGCGATAGAGTAAAGCTTGGTCTTGGTGGAGTCGCCACGAGAAGAGAGCACACAAGGAACCTTGGCACCCATCACAAAAGCAGCGATCTCGGAGTGGTCAAATTTGGTGCAGCACTTATAAAATACGTTGGCACTCTCGATGTTCGGGAAGAGCAAGCAGTCAGCATCACCAGCCACCTCACCCGTCATCTTCTTGATCTGGGCAGCTTCCTTGTCGATAGCCAAATCCAATGACAACGGACCATCGATGACAGCACCTGAAATCTGACCTCTTTCAGCCATCTTGGCGATTAATGCTGCGTCAACGCAAGCCTGCATTCCCACAGACATCTGCTCGGTAGCAGCCAGAATAGCCACTTTCGGTTTAGCAATTTCCAAAGATTTTGCCGTGCTGATCAATGAGGACAAAATTTTCTGTTTCTGTTTGAAGTCAGGAGCGGGAATAATGGCGCAATCGCTCACGCACAGCAACTTATGATACTGCGGATTTTCAATGACAGCCATGTGCAGCAAGGTAGCATTGGCAGGGCAAAGGCCACGTTCTTTGTTGAGGATAGCGCGCATGTATTTATCGGTAGGCAGCAAACCCTTCATCAGGATGTCGCCTTCGCCAGCGTTGATCAAATCGCAACTCTTGGCAGCAGCCTTGGTATCCACACTTTCATGAACGATTTTGAACATGTTCACATCAATATTCAACTTAGCGCATACCTGCTTGATAGTGTCGATATCACCAACCAAAGTGGCATCCACAATGCCCAGTTCTACCGCATGATGAACAGCGTCAATTGTGTGTTCGTCATTGGCGTATGCTGCAACTAATCTTTTTTTTGGTTTCGATTTTACCAATTCGATGACTTGGTCTAATTTTGTAATGTTCATAGTATCAATATTTTTAAGGTTTTCCTTTTGAATGCGCAAAGTTACAATTTTTTTTGTATTTTTGCAGCGCAAAAACAAGCCACTTTAGCTCAGTTGGTAGAGCAACGCATTCGTAATGCGTAGGTCGCGAGTTCAAGTCTCACAAGTGGCTCAAAGGCGGTTTTTTACCGCCTTTTTTCATTGATATCTCACCCACTTCCAAATTTCTTTCCAACTCACTTTTTTGCCATACATCAGAATGCCTGTTCTGTATATTTTCGCGGCGAACCATACCACAAACACAAAGAACAGCAACATCAGCACCATTGACAGCAGCAGCTCCCACAAAGGCACACCGGAAGGCAAACGCGTAAGCATAGCCACTGGCGAGGTCAATGGGATAATAGACAGCCAGAAAGCAAGCTGACCGTTGGGATTGTCCGCAATGGGCATCACCATCACAATGGTCAGTAACAGCGGCATCGTAATCGGCATGGTCAGCTGATTAGAATCCGTTTCGTTGTCCGCTGCCGAGCCTACAGCAGCAAACAGGGCAGAATAAACCAAATAACCCGTCAGGAAGTAAAAGAGGAAACACAGAATCATCTCCGTAAAAGAAATCGGGAAATAACTGCTGATTTCAGCAAAAATATTGCCCGTGTCAAACGTGTCTCCTGCCGCCATCTTGCTGGTATTGACAGTCTCTATCAATTGACTGTCCTTGACCGATTCCATAATCTGTTCTGTATCCACTCCACTCATTTCCATAAATTTGTCAGGCATAGCGAACTGCACAGCCGTCAAAATCACAAGGGTAAACACTATCCATATCAGGAACTGCGTCAAGCCCACCAAAGCGATACCGACAATCTTGCCCAAGAGCAGCTCAATAGGTTTGACCGAAGAAATCAGCACCTCCACAATACGGTTGTTTTTTTCCTCCAACACGCCTCGCAGCACCTGACCTGCAAAGAGGAAAATGAAAAAATAAATGACAAAACCACAGATCATGCCGATGGTTTTATTCAATTCCGCCATACTTTCCTTCTCAACGCCATTTTCATCAATCTGAATCATCGTGATTTGTGAACGCGACAAATCCTTGATTGTATTATATTTATCCAAATCAATGTTGAAAGAATCCTGTAATACATAATCAAAAAACAGGCTATTAATCTGACTTTCCAGTTCAGACCTCAGGTACATGGAGGGCTCTTCCGTATAATACAAGTTGGCGTTGACCTTTTGTGAGCTTCTCGGGAAATAAAGCACCACATCGTAGTCACCCGCCAAGGCTTCCTTTTTGATCTGCTCAATGTCACCGGAACGATACGAGAACGATGTTTTCGCATCATCGGTAAAATTATTGATATAGATGTCATTGTCGTCCACCACCATCACATTCACATGTTCACGGCCTTTGGTGGCCAGCAATACCGGCACCACCATCAGGGCAGCAAAAAGGATGGGCACTACCAAGGTGAGAATGATGAAGGACTTTTTCTTTACGCGGGTCAGATATTCGCGCGATATGATTAGCAGGGTGTTATTCATTTGTTGATTTGTTTAATCGTTAAGTCGCTCACTTTGTTCGCTCGTCAAGACGCTCATTTCATTCGCTCGGGAAGTCGCTCGCTCGATAAGACGAATGTTCTTACCGCCTTACCGAATGCACGAAGTGCATGTCTTCACGTCTTAACGAGATTTATTATCCATTTTTAATTCTGAATTATACTTTTCCACTTGTTGAATAAAAATATCATTCATAGATGGCAATATTTCATTGAATGACAATATATTACCATAATTCATGACATGTTGCAGCAGCTGATTGGCGCTACCGCCTTCCAACACCTTCACTACATAATGACGACGGTTTTCGGAAGAAGAAGTTTCCATTACGTTGTAAATCTCCGAAAGCATAGGGATTTCGCGCTCACTGTCCAAAGTAAGACTATAGATATTCTCTTTGAACTGCTGTTTGATTTCCACCAGATTTCCTTCCAGAATCTTATGTGCCTTGTTAATCAGGCAGATCTCGTCGCAAATTTCCTCCACCGAAGCCATATTATGGGTGGAAATGATAATGGTAGTACCTTGACGTTTAAGCTCAAGCAGTTCCTGACGAATCAGATTGGTATTGATGGGATCAAGACCGCTGAACGGCTCATCCAAAATCAGGAAATCGGGGCGGTGCACCACAGTAGTGATGAACTGCAGTTTCTGCTGCATACCCTTGGACAGTTCCTCTACCTTTTTGTTCCACCAATTCTGGATTTCAAACTTGATAAACCAGTATTTCAAGCGCTCCAGAGCCTCATTCTTCGACAGGCCTTTCAAGCGGGCCAAATACATTGCTTCCTCGCCAACTTTCATCTTTTTATACAACCCACGTTCTTCTGGCAGGTAGCCAATTTTTTCTATATCCTTGCGGGACAACGGGTTACCATTGAAAAACACCATCCCACTGTCGGGAGCAGTGATTTGGTTCAAGATTCGGATCAGTGTGGTTTTTCCGGCACCATTGGGACCGAGCAAGCCATAGACTATGCCCTTCCGGATGGCCAAAGAAATATTATCCAATGCCAGATGATTAGAATATTTCTTCGTAACATTCTGAACTTCAATAATATTCATTTATTTATTATTAGCTTGATTTTCTTTTTGACTATCTTTTTTCTTTTTTTTCTTCTTGGATTTCTTTTTGGCATTCAACGGTTTGTTCTGATTTGCAGTGGAAGCATTTTTCAAAATATCCTTAGTGGAATCCAAGGCAAAATCTTCTGGCAGCGATATCTGACCATGAGACAATTCATTAAGCTGCTCCACAATCAGTTGATCATCCACGGTTTCACGATTATAAGTCAAATATAACTTCTTCAGATGGTTAGCCAGTGTCCTACCCATTTTCTCACGTTGATCTTCAGGATAGGAAGACACCGTTTTGATGATGTTTTCCATATTTCTGCCATAGGTGCGATAATGGATCTGATGCTTGTTGTAATCGGGTTTTTCAAAAACGAAATCCTCTTTTTTAGGTTCCGGCTTCGGGAAAGGAGAGTCCACATCCAGCTTATAGTCGGACATGATGAACAGGTGATCCCACAATTTGTGCCAATAATCCAACGACTCTTTTTGATTCTTATTTTCCTTGTCATCGGGATTGATGAGTGCCATCATGCGCACAATCGCTTTCGCTTTCTCGCTTCTCTTTTCATAGTCAGGTTCCTTCAGCGTATCCTCAATCATCTTCTGGATATTTCTTCCGTACTCCCTGATTATTAATTGATTACGATTTACATTATATTCAAACATACCTTTACAGATTTAAAAGTCAAAAGTACAAATTTTTTTGGAATGGAAATAGTGAAAATCATCATTTTTCTTATTTTTGCAAGTGGAAAAATATTGCGTTTATGAAACTCGTCAAAAAACTTTTTCTCAACGAGAAATTTATTCTTGCTGTCATACTGCTGAATGCGGTGGTTATCTATTTGCAAGCCTGCGCTATCGACAATATATGGATTCAAATCATCGACCTGGTGTGCACCCTGATTTTTGTTATCGAGATGATCATCAAACACAAAGAACTTGGTTTCAAGGCATATTGGTCATCAGGCTGGAACCGGCTGGATGGTATTCTGGTCCTCATATCCATTCCCTCTCTAATCGCGTTTTTTGTTCCCACAGGAAGTATGGACTTGTCGTTTTTATTGATACTGAGACTATTAAGATCCTTCCGTTTTCTACGTGTACTGCACTTCTTTCCAAACGTCACACAGGTATTCAAAGGTTTTAAATTGGCATTGCGGGAATCCTACGCCATTTTATTTTGCTTTTTCATTCTGATTATCGTGTTTGGCCTTATCAATTGCAGCTTGTTTAAAGATATTGCTCCCAAATATTTCAATACGCCTTTGACCTCCATTTATTCCGTTTTCCGCATTTGCACGGTAGAGGGCTGGTATGAGATTCCCGATGCCATTACCAAAGTCACTTCTCCCAACATAGGCTCAATGGTGCGCCTTTATTTCTGCATATTGTTGGTGATGGGGGGAGTCATTGGTATGTCATTGATCAACTCCGTCTTTGTAGATGCCATGGTGAGTGACAATAACGATGATGTGAAGGCGAAATTGGAGGAAATCGAAAAAAAACTGGATCAATTATTGGAAGAGAAAAAATAATGAAAACATTTTTTGTTTCCAATTATAATTATTAAGTTTGCAAAAGGTAAAAAACGAGTTCTTTTTAATATAACTGAATATAAATCAATTAATTAAATACAATAGATATGGAAAAACTTTTGGAACAACTGTCAAAAATTGGTATTACCAATCCTCAAAAAATCTATCACAACTTGTCATACGATGAATTGTACCAGCACGAAACCGACCCTTCACTGACCGGCTTCGACAAGGCTTATAAGACCAAAAGCGGCGCTTTGTCCGTGGATACCGGCGTGTTCACCGGCCGTTCGCCCAAAGACAAATACATTGTGATGGACGATGAGACCCGCAACAACGGTTCCGACAACCACCCCATCAACCACGAGATTTGGGAACATCTTAAAAAACTGAGCCAAAAGCAGTTGAGCGGCAAGGATATTTATGTAACCGATGGTTACTGCGGTGCTAACGAGAACTCCCGTCTGAAAATCAGATTTGTGACGGAAGTGGCTTGGCAGGCCCATTTTGTCAAAAACATGTTCATCCGTCCTTCAGAAGAAGATTTGGTAGGTTTTGAACCCGATTTTGTGGTGCTGAACAGCTGTAAGACCACCAATCCCAATTGGAAAGAACAGGGCTTGCACAGCGAGAATTATGTAGCTTTCAACCTGACCGAACGTATGGCTTTGATTGGCGGTACCTGGTACGGTGGCGAGATGAAGAAAGGTATTTTCTCCGTGATGAACTACTTCCTGCCGCTGCGTGGCATGGCCGCTATGCACTGCTCTGCCAACGAGGGCAAGAAGGGCGACACCGCCATCTTCTTCGGCCTCTCCGGCACTGGCAAAACCACCCTGTCCACCGACCCGAACCGCGCCTTGATTGGTGATGACGAACACGGCTGGGACGAAAACGGTGTGTTCAACTTCGAAGGTGGCTGCTATGCAAAATGTATTGACCTGAGCGAAGAGAAGGAACCCGATATTTTCCACGCCATTAAACGCGACGCTTTGCTGGAGAACTTAGTGGTGGATGCCGAAGGCAACATCGATTTCACCTCAGCAGCCAAGACCGAAAACACCCGTGTTTCTTATCCGATTTACCACATTGATAATATTGTAAAACCCATTTCACGCGGTACTCACCCCAAGAAAGTCATCTTCCTGTCTGCCGACGCTTTTGGCGTGCTGCCTCCGGTATCTGTACTGAATCGCGAGCAGACCATGTACTATTTCCTGAGTGGTTACACTGCTAAATTGGCCGGTACTGAAGTGGGCGTGGTGACCCCGCAGCCTACCTTCTCTTCCTGCTTCGGAGCTGCTTTCTTGTTGCTGCACCCGACGAAATATGCTGAAGAGTTAGCCAAGAAACTGACCGAGCACAATGCTACCGCATATCTGGTGAATACCGGTTGGACTGGCGGCGGTTATGGTGTAGGCAGCAGAATCTCCTTGAAGGCCACCCGTGCCATCATCTCAGCCATCCTCAACGACGAACTGATTGGCTGCGAGACCGAGATTGTGAAGCCCTTCAACCTCTCCATTCCGAAACATGTGAACGGTGTGGATGACAGCATTTTGAATCCGCAGAACAGCTGGACCGACAAAGCCGCTTACGCTGCCAGCGCCAAGCAGTTGGCCGAGTCCTTCATCAAGAACTTCAACAACTTCACCGAAACCGAAGAAGGCAAGAAGTTGGTGCCCTTCGGCCCGGTTGTGGAGTAATATTTGAGATTTTTTGAATTTATTATTATGTAGAGACGGGGCGCGCCCCGTCTCTTTTTAATGCAAATAATCAATCTCATGGCATAGTTAAAGAAATTTTTCAAAATAGAGGTCTGTATTATTTTTTTCTATATCTTTGCATCGAATCACCCTGAGTAGGCATACTACCGAAAAGGCCCAGCCTGCGCTTGCGTAGGCTTATTTTTTAATTGAGCGTTACTAATCACGATTTCGACAGTGCATTATGCCAGATTCTGTACATTTAGCCACATCCAACTACGACCTAACTATTCCAACCAAATGGAAAGCATATCAAGGGAAATAATGTTAAACCAACATTATAAAAGGATGATGCATCCTCGCAGTCGCAATAAGCATGCTAAACGATTACGAACACGACAGAATTGTCATTGCACAAATAGAGATGGAGATTTTGCATCATTTTAACAACATATTAAAACGATGCAAAAACACACAAAATATTTATTATCGGACATAAACCGCATGGTCATCAAGAGCAGCAAGGCGGCATTCCACAAAGGCTATCTTGAACGCAGAACGTCAGGCTGATTTTATGGTCCATTGGAGTGCAACGAGGAAGTCCTCGGCGACCATGTAACCAACTACTATGGCGACAAAGTATTGGTCGAGTTCAAGCATTTGATCATCAACAAGGGGCGCATCAATGGGTGATATAAAAAAAAGTAAACCGAAAGGTTGACTATATCAAAAAAAAGTGTATTTTTGCCGAAAATTTCATGCAGTGAAAGTTGACAGTAATCCTATAGTGGAAAACAGACTGTATGCCTTCTGGTTTGATGGCGACAGCGGCAATATATATGCCGTCACTATGGAACAGTTGTATGACAGGGAATGGCTTTGGGATTTCTTCAACAAGCACAAACAAGACCTCGGTTATTTTCATGTATCAGACATCTATGATGCCATCGAACGCACCATCGATGATTTAGAAATGATTGATGATTTATTGTTGGATGAAACGACAGATTTGGACACCTATTTCCAGGATCTATCGCAAAATCATAAAGACCCATTTCTTCAACGAAACAAAGGGAAACTGACGTGTTTGTCAAATATGCATTATAACAGTTGGGTACGCTTCTATGCCATCAGAATAGAAGATGGTATTTATGTGCTTACAGGGGGTACTATAAAATTGACAGAGAAAATGCAGGACAGAGAGCACACCAATCAGGAACTGAATCGACTGGAACAATGCAGGGATTATTTGCTTGAACAAGGAATTTGCGATTTTTGCGGTTTTTATGAATTTTTGAACGAATAAAAATATACGATTATGACCACATTGGAAAAACTGAAACAAATCAGCGAGCCTGCCCCTTCCAATTGGAGAGAACAGGCACAGTGGAGAAAAGACAACCGCGATTGGTTACGTAAGTCTGGTCGAATTGCCGTTGCTGTGTTGGCGGCTATCGACGCAGATCCAGACATGAACCAAACGCTGTTGGCAGAGAAGATGGGCGTAACGAAGCAGTACATCAGTAAAATTGTGAAAGGGCAGGAAAATCTTTCTTTGCAGACCATCTGCAAGTTGGAGTCTGCATTGGGGATCACGCTGGTTGAAGTACAAGCTCCACAGACATTTCAAATGGCCACGCAGGTTGAGTACTGCCAGCATCAGTGGCTTATCTCAAAGCCGATACTCCTGGAGATGACATCTGCTGTTACTTATTCAGAATCATATCAAGTTGCATAGCGATGAAACATATAGGTTTTCTTATGAGACAAATACGGGTCAACCAGTTCGCCATACTGGCTGACGATGCGCCTTCCGGGGAAATTCCCGTCGAGTTTGGCGTACAATTTAAAACCGATACAGTTGGGAAATGGATTGCTGTAGCCTTCATAACCCGGTATTTGAATGGTTCTGCTCCCCTATTGCTGCTGGAGATGCAATGCGACTTTCAGGTGAAGCCGGAAGACTGGGACTCTCTTATTTCCGACGGAAAATTAGTTTTTCCCGTCGAATTTCTGCGTCACATAGCACTTCACACGGTCGGAACAATGCGAGGTGTCCTCTTTTGCAAAACCGAAGGAACTGCATTCAGTAGATTCATTCTGCCAACTGTAAATCTTGAGGCAATGATCAACCAAGAGTTGATAATCCCATTAACGGAGTAAGCCTGTTTTGTATCGTAATGTCTTGTGTGTCCCCCGCATTAAAATTTTTGAATTTTTTGCCGTCGTATACTAAAAAGAATTATTGTTGTCCGAAAAGACAAAAGCAGATATAAACTCGTCAAAACAATGGGGAGCAGTTCTGATTAGGTAGTTTATGGCAAAATTCAACATTACAAGTCTGTCAGAAATTGCAAAATTTGGTATTCCCAGATGGCATTTTATGGGACAAGAAAATCGGCAATTATCGAACCCTGAAAATCAACGAAGCGATAGCTGTAATCACAAGAATATCAGATATTTATAAAACAACAAACGAGGGCTCATCATCCTCGCTTGTCGCCTTTTGTGCGGATAGGGGGACTCGAACCCCCACGGCTTTCACCACTAGATCCTAAGTCTAGCGCGGCTACCAATTACGCCATATCCGCTTTCACTATTTCACTGTGCTGCCCGGTTTCACCGGCTTGGCAGGCTGCACCAGCGACAACTCGCCGTCGGCATTCTCAGCCATCAGCACCATACCGTGAGAGGCAACTCCTTTAATTTCTTTTGGTGCCAGGTTGATGAGCATCAGCACCTGCTTGCCCACCAAATTCTCTGGTTCGTAATATTCTGCAATACCTGAAACAATCTCACGCTGGTCCACCCCCGTATCCACCTTAAGTTTCAGCAGTTTCTTGGTCTTTGCCACTTTCTCTGCTGCCAATACAGTGCAGACTCTCAGGTCCATCTTCTGGAACTCATCGTAAGTCACATCCAGCTTGGCTTCCTGGGCAGGAGCGGTGCTCAAGAGATTGGCTTTCTTGGTGTCTTCCAGTTTCTTCACTTGGGCTGCCACCACCTCATCTTCTATTTTCACAAACAGATACTCTGCAGGATTGATGCTATCGCCAGCCTTAAGCAAGTCGCAACGACCGCCTTCATACCATTCATGAACATCCATGTTCAGCATCTTCTGCAATTTCTGTGAGGTAAAGGGCAGGAAAGGCTCGCACAATACTGCCAAATCAGCGCACAGCTGCAGCGACAGGTGCATTACGGTCTTCACCCTTTCAGGATCCTCTTTCTGCTTCTTCCAGGGCTCCATGTCGGTTAAATACTTGTTGCCCAAACGTGCCAGGTTCATCAGCTCGGCCTGTGCCTCGCGGAAGCGGTATTTCTCGATGGAACTGCCAATCAGAGCCGGAAATTCCTTCATTTTCTCAATCACTTCCTTCTCATAATCGGTCAGCTCACCCATTTCGGGAATAACACCACCATAATATTTGTGCGTCAGCACAATGGTTCTGTTGACCAAGTTGCCGAAAATAGCCAGCAACTCGTTATTATTTTTGGCCTGGAAATCAGCCCAGGTAAAATCAGCGTCCTTAGTTTCGGGAGCGATGGAGGTCAGCGTATAGCGCAGCACATCCTGCTTGCCCGGAAATTCTTCCAGATATTCGTGCAACCACACGGCCCAGTTTCGGGAAGTGGAAATCTTGTCCCCTTCCAGATTCAGGAACTCGTTGGCCGGCACATTCACGGGCAGAATATAGCTGCCTTCAGCCTTCAACATGCAGGGGAAGATGATGCAGTGGAACACAATATTGTCCTTGCCAATAAAATGCACCAGCTGGGTGTCTTTGTCCTTCCACCATTTCTCCCAATCCTGGTTATGAGCAGCGGCCCATTCCTTGGTAAAGGAAATGTAACCGATAGGGGCGTCAAACCATACATACAACACCTTGCCAGCAGCTTCTTCCAAGGGCACTTTCACACCCCAGTCAAGGTCGCGGGTGACGGCACGCGGCTGCAAACCCGCCTCAATCCACGATTTGCACTGTCCATACACATTGCTCTTCCAATCTTCCTTATGACCCTTCAAAATCCATTCTTTCAGCCAGGGTTCGTATTCATTCAAAGGCAGATACCAGTGCTTGGTTTCCTTCATCACAGGAGCGTTGCCGCTCAGCACAGACTTAGGATTAATGAGGTCGGTGGCACTGAGGCTGGTACCGCAAGCTTCACACTGGTCGCCGTATGCGCGCTCATTGTTGCAATGAGGACAAGTACCCGTGATATAGCGGTCAGCCAAAAACTGATGAGCCTCCTCGTCGTAATACTGCATGCTGGTCTGCTCAATCAGCTTGCCTTCGTTGTACAGCTTAGTAAAGTATTCTGAAGCAGTCTTGTGGTGTTCTGCACCAGAGGTTCTGGAATAAATATCGAAAGAGATACCTAATTTCTCAAAAGAATCCTTAATGATATTGTGGTAGCGGTCCACAATAGCTTGCGGAGTAGTATGCTCTTTTTTTGCTTTCAAGGTAATGGGCACACCATGTTCGTCGGAGCCTCCGATAAACAGCACCTCATTGCCTGTAGCTCGGAGATAACGGGCATAAATATCCGCAGGAACATACACACCGGCCAAATGCCCGATATGCACGGGACCGTTGGCATACGGCAATGCCGATGTGATTGTATATCTTTTTTTATCTGTATTCATCGTGGATTTTTTGAGGGTGCAAAGATACGAAAAATAATTATTTCTTCACCAGTTGTCCGCAGGCGGCGGCAATGTCTTTGCCACGGCTGCGGCGGAGGTTCACCACCATGTTGCGGCTTTCGAGGAACTGGATGAATTTTCGCACATTTTCCGGCTCACTCTTTTGGAAAGGCGAGTCGGTGGCATTGAACTCTATCAAGTTGATTTTTACAGGGAAAGGTCTGCAATAGGCTGCCAAAACCTCAGCATCGCGTTGAGAATCATTGATATCCTTCAATAACAGATATTCAAAGGTGACACGTTCGCCTGTTTTCTGATGATAGTATTTCAGTGCTTCCTGTAGTTTATCCAGGGGGTTGCTCTTTGTGACCGGCATGATACGGAGTCGTGTCAATGGGTCGGCACTATGCAGCGACACCGCTAAGCCCGGTTTGAAGCCCAAATCCGCCAATTTACGAATACCTTCAATAATGCCAGCGGTAGATAAGGTGATACGCTGCGGCGACAGCCCCTGCCCTTCTGAAGAAGTAAGTAAGTCAATGGATTTCAGAACATTCGGAATATTCAGCAGCGGTTCACCCATACCCATATAGACAATGTTGGAGATGGGATTTCCGTAGTATTCCTGTGCTTTCTGATTCATCAGTATAAACTGATCAAAAATTTCAGAATAATGTAGATTTCTGATGAAGCCCATTTGTCCTGTGGCACAGAAAGCGCAATGCATCGCACAACCCACCTGAGTGGATACACAAGCGGTAACCCGCTGTCCCGCAGGAATCAACACGCCCTCAATCATCTTGTCGTCGTGCAGGCGAAACCCAAACTTCACCGTTTGGTCGCTACTCTTGGCTTCCACCTCAATGCTGGCCCGATGAAAGCTAAAGCTCTCTTTCAGTTTTTCCTGCAAGCCCTTGCCAATATTGTTCATTTCAGCGAACGAACCTGCCCCTTTTTTCCAGAGCCATTCATTGACTTGTTTGGCCCGGAAGGCTTTTTCTCCGGCCTGCACCACAAAATCTTTTAGCTCATCTGCTGTAATGTCGCGAATGTCTTTCATTAAATTAAGAATTAAGAGTTAAGAACTAAGAATTCAAAATTCAAAATTCATAACTTTCTATCATCTAACTGCACCTATGCCTTACAATCTTCCCTCTATAAAATTGAGGTTACTTTTTGTTAATAGATAAACGGGAACACTCTCTTCAGTTTTCTGCCTTTCATCTCATCGGCAAATTCTTCCTGGTAACGCTTGTAAATGGTACGCGTTCTGGGCACCAGATTGGCGAAAGTCCAGATGAAGAACACCAAACCCGACACCGACCAAGTGAGGATGGCAAAGCCCAGCCATTCCATCAATTCTCCGAAATAATTGGCGGAAGTCACGTAGTTGAACAAGCCACCTTTCGGCAGATAATGCTTGGTATCGTTGTCGTCTTTCCGTAGATGTCGGATGATGTAATCGGAATGCAGGTTGATGACAAATCCGGCAATAAAGATGATCGTACCGATAATAAACTGTGGAGACCACAGCCATTCGATATCCGTGTATCCTATTCCAAACACCTGATAATTAACATTGTATGATTCGAAGAAAATCCAATACCCTTGCATTACGGCATTCAGGATATTGAAGCAAATGCCCATAATCATAATACCGATAGGCATTTTGCTTTTACCTTTGATAATCCACGGAAAAATCAGTGCCCTTTGGAAATAATGCGTTTCAAAAATGAGCAGAAACACACAAGGCACAATGTCAAAACGGTGAGGAGAACATGCCCAGATGATAATCATCACCAGAAAAACGGGCAGTTCCATAAAGAACCACGCCACTTTGTTATTGATGGCAGGACCCAATTTCAGCGTGTTGCTGCCTTTTTGGGTATATAGCAAGCCATATCCGGCATTAAAAAACTGCAATGCGATGAAAACCACCACCGCAAGGCACACCATCACCCACAAATAAATGTGGAAGGCATTGGTTAAAAAAGTGGTATCCATTATTCAAATTGTATTTGCAGTGGCATCAGAGCCTGTACTCCTTCTGCTCTTTTCAATTGTTTTAATCCTTGATAAATGTAATACTGGTCACCCAACTCATGCTTGATGACAGCCTGTATATTGTTGTCCTCGCTTGATTTCTCCATCAGCTTGGTCCAGAAATCTTTCTTTTTCGGGAAATAGCTCAGCTTGTAGTTATCCAAATTAGCCAGTTCAGCGGCTTTAGCCACAGCATCGTCAATATTGCCGAGGGCATCCACCAGACCGATTTTCAGCGCGTCGGCACCAGCCCATACACGACCCTGGCCAATTTCGTCAACAGCGGACTGCTCCATGCCACGGCCATCGGCTACACGCTGGGTGAATACTCCGTAGAAGTCATCTATAAATTCTTGGTAAACAGCTATTTCCTCTGCATTCAATGGACGAATGACACCTGCAGCGTCAGAATGTTTATTGGTGGTCACCGCATCAACGGTCACGCCCAATTTGTTTTTCAGAGCCCTTTGGAAAGAGGGGATTAAGCCGAACACACCGATAGAACCGGTCAAGGTGTTGGGTTGTGCAATGATATAATCGGAATTGCATGAAATATAATAACCACCGGAAGCCGCATAGTCACCCATGGAGGTCACCACAATTTTGCCTGCTTTCTTGGCCTGTTCAATTTCATGCCAGATGATGTCGGAAGCGGTACCGTCGCCACCAGGAGAATTGACACGCAGCACAATAGCCTTCACATTTTCAGAGGAATACGCTTCTTTGATCAGTTTCACCATGGATTCGGAGCCCATGGAATCATCACCAGATTGTCCACCGGTAATTTGTCCCACCGCATAAATCACAGCAATCTCGTCCTTGGCAGTATTTATTTCGGCTTTGATGGACTTTCTGTATTCAGATAAGGTAGCCAAATGCAAATCCTTGTCTTCCGTAACACCCACCAGTTGTTTCAAATCCTGGGCCACATCGCTCTTGTAGCAGGTTTTGTCAACTAACTTGTTTTCAACAGCTTTGACAGCAGAACCGATAAACAAGCCATCTGCCAGTGTATTCAATTGTTCTTTGTCAATATTTCTTGATTCAGAGATATCTTCCAACATCGTGTTCCACAAAGTATTGGCTAACAGGGTCATCTGCTCGCGGTTGGCTTCGCTCATTTTATCTGTCAAATACGGCTCCACCGCACTTTTGAACTTACCATGACGAATGACCTGCATATCAACATCCAATTTATCCAAAAGACCCTTGTAAAACATCACCTGCATGGCCATTCCCTTGAAAGAAATCACGCCAGTACTGCTCATAGTAATCTGGTCGGCTACAGACGACAGATAGTATGCTCCTTGAGTATAACTATCGGCGTATGCATAAATGAATTTGCCGGATTCTTTGAATTCCACCAATGCGTCATGAACTTCCTTCAATGTGGCAGGGGAAGCATTCACAGAACCTGTATTAATGTATATACCTTTGATTTTGGGATCTTTGGCCGCCGATTTGAGACAAGTCAAAATATCATCCAGGCCTATGGTGGACTGGTAATATTGGCTAAACTCATCGCCGAACATCTCGAATGGATTGTCCTCTGCCTGTTCTTGAATAGGCTTTTGCAAATCCAGTTTAAGGATGGAATTATCCTTGACTGTCACAGTACTAGTACTGCCTACAGAGGCAATCATCGCCGCAAAAAAGAACATGGACAAAATGGAAACAATAAGGCAGGAAAAGAAAAATCCTACCATAGTACCGAACACGATACGCCAGAATTTTCTTGCTCCAGTTTCTTTTTTCTTAGGTTTGAAATAAGCTTCTTGGTTCATGATGATATATTTTTTGATTAAATTTCTGAAATCAATATGTTTAAAAATGCAATATTACGAAAATTTTTCCATATTGTATCATCTTTTACAGAAATTATGTGGATTAACTCTGTCGAGACGTTTTATGAAAGGTCTTTATCATGATAAATCACCTCTTTCTATAGTAGCTCAAAGCATTGCGTCTCTATAGAAAAAACATTTATCTCTTCGATAAAGGATTTTTTTTTACCTTTGCAAAATCATTTCAATAGATTACAAATGAAGAAACTGATTTATATTCTCATAACTGTCCTATTATGTGTTTCATGCAATGGACGATATGAGCATGAAACCATCCCTAATGTGGATTTGCGTTTCACCATTTATCCGAATAGCACCAACTATCTCAATTTGAATTATTACGGTGGCTATGAATACTTTACAGGCGGGGTAGCGGGTGTTATCGTGTACCGGCTTGACGAGTCCACTTTTTTCGCTTACGACCGTGCCTGTCCATACGATTGGCAGGATCCAGACTCATGGTTATGGGTGGATGACAGCGGCCTTTTGATTGTGGACAGCTGCTGCGGAGCAAAATTCAGCATTTTAGATGGCACCCCGATAGCAGGGCCCACCTCTCTTTCACTGAAGCATTATAAATGTAGATATGATGGGGTCGCGTTAACAGTTTACAACTGAGGCATCATTTCGTATACAATTTTTATCAGTCGCGGACCTGCTGCATTGGCCTCTTTCAATACTTCCTCGTGAGAAGCTTTTTCCACTACGCCTACTACCCCTAAATCGGTGATGACCGAAAAAGCCACCACTTCCATGCCTCCATGTCTTGCCACGATAGTTTCTGGCACTGTGGACATGCCCACGGCGTCACCGCCAATGATGTGGAACATGCGGTATTCCGACGGAGTTTCGAAGCATGGACCTGTAACCCCCACATACACGCCTTCTTGCAAATGGATGTCATGTTCTTTGGCTGTGGTCCGGGCGATTTTGCGAAGACGTTTGGAATAAGCCTCGCTCATGTCCAGGAAGCGGGGACCCAGCTCATCGTAATTCGGTCCCATCAGGGGATTGTTGCCAAACAGATTGATATGATCTCTGAACAGCATAATATCGCCTACCTTGAAAGCAGGGTTCATACCGCCTGCCGCATTGGACAATATCAGCACCTCAATACCCAGTTCCTTATATACGCGCACCGGAAAAGTCAGTGTTTTCATGTCATAACCTTCATAATAATGAAAGCGGCCACTTTGCACCACTACTTCCACATTGTTCAGCGTTCCGAAGATAAGGGATCCCTTGTGCCCTTTCACCGTGGAAACAGGAAAATTGGGAATCTGTGCGTATGGAATTTCTTTCTCTATTTTCAAACTTTCTACCAGTCCCCCGAGACCAGAGCCCAATACGATGGCGACACGGGGATGCAAGGTGGTTTGTCCTTTCAAAAAAGCAGCGGTTTCCTTTATTTTAGCGATCATAATTTTCTGAATTTGGAAATGCAAAATTACATAAAATCCTTGAAATAAATTTAAGTAGTTGAATTTTTGTCCTTCAATGTTCCGTATATAGTGCCCTGATGATGCGTGCGAGGGCAATGCCGACGGTTGGGGGGAGCGGGCTTGTGCGGTTGCACTTCCGTCGGCTTGATCTTTTGGTTACTTTTCCATCATAGGGAAAAGTGACGGAAAATCTTTTTCTTGAAACAGAAAATATGGTTCTATAGGCTGGGAAAATAGGGGAATTGTGTCAAATTGATTGATAAAACTACTGTGTATCAACCGCATACTGTCTTTTTCAGTGGTAACCAGTATTCGGTTCTGATTTTTTTCTGAAAAAAATGTTTTTTGGATTTCCGCTATCTCTTCGACTGAAAAATAATGATGGTCTGCAAAACGGTAATGATGAATAATCTTGAACTTTTCAGACAGATACTTAACCATTGGCTCAGGATGGGCAATAGCGGTGAGCAATACCACTTCGGTTTGTGGGGTCAGCTGATGCTGTTTCCCGCATTCATTCAAAGCGACCAGTTCTCCGTAATGCATGGTGGTGAAAAACAGCTGCTGATAAAACTGAGCCATCTCAGAGCATTGTGCTTCGGTCATGTCCGCTGGGCATTTGCTCACTATCACGATATCAGCATAGCGGGCGGCAGAGCGAAACTCCCGCAAACGGCCTGCCGGCAGAGGATAATCTTTTGCGTATGGATTTTGGTATTCTGTAATCAGAATACTCAGATTTGGTTTTACTTGCAAATGCTGGTAACAGTCATCCAGAATAATGCATTGCAAGTCGGGAAAACGTTGCAGCAGCTGCTGAATACCGTCTTTTCTCTTTTCGTCCACCGCCACCTTGATGTGCGGAAATTTAGTGTAAAACTGCAGGGGTTCATCGCCGATCATTTCCGCCGAAAGTTGCTGAGGGTCAATGTCGTTGGCCAGCACAAAGCCTTTTGTTTTGCGCTTGTATCCGCGACTCAAGGTGGCGATTTTGTAATGCTCTGACAATAAACGAACCAGACACTCCACATGCGGGCTTTTCCCCGTGCCACCTACCGACAGGTTACCCACACCGATGGTCAGAATGGGAGCTCGGTAAGCTTTCCTCAATCCACAACGGTACAGCCAGCGGCGCACAGCGGCCACTGTTCCGTAAATCAACGCGAAAGGGTATAAAATCTTCTGAGGACGCACTTTTTTGTTGAACTGTTGATTTGTTATTTGTTTCGTTTATACGTTAAGGCGTTAAGACATGCACTTCGTGCATTCGTCAAGACGACAATCATCTCCACGCCTCCACGTCTCCACGTCTTAACGACTACTCTCTACTTTCTTGTCTCTCCTGTCTCTCCTGCTGTTTCGCCTCCTCCCATTGCTCAAAGCGCTGGATGATTTTGGTTACCAGCTGGTGGCGTACCACATCGCCGTTGTCCATGTAGATAAAATCAATGCCTTTAATGTCTTTCAGTACTTTGCCGATATGAATCAGACCTGATTTTTGGTGTTTCGGAAGGTCAATCTGCGTAATATCGCCGGTGATGAAGAACTTGGCGTTGCGGCCCATACGGGTCAGGAACATTTTTATTTGACTCTCGGTGGCGTTTTGGGCTTCGTCCAGAATCACATAAGCGTTGTCGAGTGTACGTCCACGCATAAACGCCAGCGGAGCGATTTCAATGGTTTTGTCGTCCAGATAGGAAATCAGCTTTTGCATCGGCATCATGTCCCACAGGGCGTCGTACAAGGGCTGAAGGTATGGGTCGAGCTTATCGCGCAAATCACCAGGCAAAAAGCCGAGATTCTCCCCGGCCTCTACCGCGGGGCGGGTCAGGATAACCCTGCGCACTTGCTTATTTTTGAGAGCTCGCACTGCCAAAGCTACCGCTGTGTAAGTCTTGCCTGTACCGGCTGGACCGATGGCGAACACCATATCATTGGTAGCGGCGCTGGCCACCATCTTCCGCTGATTGGGGGTAATGGCCTTGATAATTCGTCCTTCTCTACCGTGCAGAATAATATTATCAACGATGCCGCTGCTGTCCATGCGATAAAAACTATCGTCTTCCGAAGCGGTGATATTCAAAATGTCATTCTCGTTGATTTTGCCAAACTGCTCATAATGCTTCAGCAACAGCTCAAAACGGGAGAGAAACAATTCCACTTCACTATCCTCTCCCATTACCTTCACCTCATTGCCCCGAGCGATGATTTTCACCTTGGGATAAATGTTGCGAAGCAGGTCGATATTGGCGTTATTATGCCCATAGATGCCCATCACATTGGCAGGGTCAAGCGTAATATTTCTTTCCATTGATGTGGAGTTTATTTGATGACGATATAATCTAAAGGATTGACAGGAAAGCCGTTATACCACAACTCAAAGTGCAGATGCGCCGACTGTATACGATTCTGTCCGCTGCTGCCCATTTTGGCAATTGGCTCTCCCATATTCACTCTGGCACCTACCGATTTCAGCAGTACTTCATTGTGTTTATATATTGAAATGATATTGCCTGGATGCTGTATAACTATGGTATTTCCGTTCAAAGGATCAAAGCCGGTGTAGATGACAATACCTTCGGCCACGCTAGTGATAAGAGTATTTTTCTTGTTTTGAATATCCACACCATAGTGATTGCTGGACACGTCAAACTCCTGCACCAGCACCCCTGTTGTAGGTGCGGCTAACGTGACATTGCTGATATCGGCCCTTTGGGATACCGGCAATTTGCTGTTCTCTTCCTCTGTACGCAAATGATTTGCCAACAAATCATTTGCTTGCATATCCACCTCTCTCATCGCCTCCATTTCAGCATCATTACGTTCTTTCAGCTCATGACTTGCCCTACGGGACTTGTCCATCACCACACTATTTTCATCCTCTATATTCGTCTCATTGATAACGTTATAGAAATTATCCAGATACTGCTGGTTTTGTTTAACCAACTGCGAAATGGAATCCACCTGGGCAGACACTTGCAAATACAGCTTATGTTCTTCCAAAGAGGTATAGCCTGGAATATAATATTTCAAAGGTGTGACACTGATAATGATGGCAGTGAGTGCAATCAACAAGACTGCCGCGGTTCCCCCAATCACAAAAATTCGCTGTGGCGTAAGGATAAACGTGAATTTCTCTTCGTGGTTCTCCTCCGTCTTGACAGACAAACGATACCTGGTTTTCCAGTTGGAAAACAGTCTTTTCATAAACTGCTTAAACTTACCGAATAACTGGACAATGGACATTTCAGGTTTTAGGTTTCAGGGGTTAGGAATATTAATTCAAAATTTCAACTTTCAGTTTTCAGTTTTCAACTTTCAGTTTTATGATAGTGCTTGGTTGACAATTTTGGAGGATTCAAGAATGGCGTCATATTCTTCGGGAGTAATATCATCGAAGAAATAATGGACAGGGTTGACTTTCACCCCATTTTTGATGACCTCATAATGCAGATGAGAGCCAAAAGAAAGACCAGTATTTCCCACATAACCAATCAATTCTCCACGTTTTACCTTTTGTCCAGGTTTTACAACTTTTTTCGATAAATGGGCATACAATGTCTTATAAGAATATCCGTGATTCAAGATAACAACAATACCATAACCGCTACCGCCCTTCTCTCTCGACACCACCCCGTCTGCCGTGGCATAGACAGGGGTTCCTTTCGGAGCGGATAAGTCAACACCAGTATGCATACGGATGGTTTTGAGAATAGGATGGTAACGGCCTCCAAAACCCGAAGAAATGGTCTTCACACCTTTCAACGGACGGATGGCCGGAATAGAGGTCAACATGTCGGATTTACGCTGTGCCACTTCCGCTATGGTATCAAAGGAATGCGACTGTGCAGACAATCGCACAATCAGCTGGTTGGCCTTGTTTGACGCTTCCTGCAATAAGGCCAATGCATCCGTGTTACTCATGCCGGCCTGGTTCTGCCCATACAGTTTCGGATAACGCTCTTCCACTGGCATGGGATCGGTTTCAAAAATGACACGGTAGATATTGTCATCCCGGTTCTCGATATCCGCCAGGGCCTCCGACATCAGGTCCAGCTGCTTGTTCATATCCCGCATCTGCTCCTTCAGCTGCTCATTCTCCTGCTGGAGCATCTTCTCTTTGGGCGAATCAATCAAGTAAAAGGCAATCCAAATAAAAATGACCGCAAACGTCAAGGCACTGGCAAACAGCCACAACACGCGCTTGACAATATCTTTAACGCTCAGCTTGACCTTCTCGAACGAGAGGGTGTTGGTGTTAAAATGATAAAAGGTTTTGGCCATAATATTCAATTAAGAATTAAGAATTAAAAATTAAGAGTTCTTAGTTCTTAATTCTTAGTTTTTAGTTTTTTTATTACTTGCAGTCAATACAAATCAACGATCCTACCGTATATCCTCCTTCAGGAGCCTTGTTTCTTTTGATCAAAGTTTTAAGTTGAACAGCATATTTTTGCGACAGGTATCTGAATGAATCCGCCATCTCCAGTTTGTGGTAGCTTACTTCTGACTTGGTGTTTTTCATTTGCAGATAGACCACCTCGTTCAGAATAGGTTCGTAATCATCGGGGGCATCATTATATATTCTCAAATCCGACTCCAACAGCTGCGCTTCTTTTGCGATCTTGTTATAAGTATCTCCCTTTTTGGCAATGACAAACTTGACTTTGTTATTCTCATAAACATCCCGTTTTGTATAAGGGAAATAACTGACTTTGTATTCGTTAGGCTGGGCAGTGAACACATTCATATTCACAATCGGGCGATTGTCATAAGCCGATGAATTCGTGTGTTTTCCACGCTGTATATAAACCTCGATACCATTAATGATAGTATCCGGTTCCATACCGTTATCGTAGGTGCGTTTAGGTTTGGATGTCGTAGTAGACTGCACAGACTCCTGTGTTTTGGGTGTCTGCTTCGGTGCTTCGGTCACAGGCTTTGTGGTACTTTGTGCCACAGCCTGGCTCTCTGCCACTTGTTGAGATTGGGATTCCGCTACCTGGGTTTCCACATTTGATGCAGACATTCCCTGCTTGTCGAAACGAGTGAGTGTGTATTTTTCAATAATCGCAATCAGTCGCTCAGCATATTCCGGATTGATGGAATAGCCACAAGCTTGCAACCCTGTTGCCCAAGCCCGATAATCTGTCGGAGACAATTGAAACAGCGACTCATAACGAGGACGGGAAGTAAGAAAGAGATTATGATCCTGGAATGATTCCTCCACAGTGGCATACATTCTGTAGCAATTTCCGCTACGGTCTGAAGTTTCATAATATGGCTCTCCCTGATATTCGGTGTTACAAAGCAAGCCGAAATGATTACGAGCCTCCCTGGCCACTTTGCTCTGTCCTGCATTAGAGGAATAAATGGCCTGTGCCAACTTGATACTGGCTGGAATCTTGTAGGTTTTCATGGACTGCACCGCCAGTTTCGAGTAATTGTCGATGTAATTCAAAACATCCTCTTCAGCATATTGCGAATAGGCATAAACTGTTGATAAACAGATAAATAATAATAGTATTTTTTTCATAACGGTTTAATGTTTCAATAAAATAATATCATTAGGATGAATAACTGAAGTTTCGTTCAAATTATTGTATTTGAATATGGAATTAAGCTGAACCGCATGTTTCTGCGAGATATAACGCAGTGTTTCTCCAGCAATTACCACATGTTTCTTTTCCTTTCCGGCTTTGGCTTTCATGCCGATATACACCACTTCTCCCACGATAGGCTGCTGACCCGCATCGATTATATCATTATATCTTCTGA
Organism: uncultured Bacteroidales bacterium; assembly: GCA_905233625.1. GTDB lineage: Bacteria > Bacteroidota > Bacteroidia > Bacteroidales > WCHB1-69 > RUG11690. The sequence continues at coordinate 143,594 of CAJOFJ010000004.1, forward strand.
TATTTTTCTCCGAATCCTGAACATCTTTCGCAATAGATGCGTATGTTTCCCCTTCGGCGGCAATGACAAAATACACACGGTTATTCACATACACATCTCTCTCGGTAAACATATATTTCACTTTCTGAAATTGACTTGTCTCCGCTGTGAAAACTTTCATTGTCGAAGACTGTTGACTTACATTCAAAGAAGTCTCATCCTGAGGAATAGTACTACCCGTTACCAGATCGCTGCTACCAGATTCCTGACCATCATTTTCTGTCCCCTGTAACCTATCCCCTGCAGCCTGATACGCCGCCACCTGAGCTTCTGCCCAAGCAATGTTTTCTTCGGTAAACCAATTGTTCTCGGCCCTTTGCTGGCAAAGCGTGTCCCATTGGGCAATATTGAAGCGCTCGATCAAGTCAATCAGACGGTCGGCATATTTGGGGTTGGTGGCGTAGCCGGCAGCTTTCAAACCGCGGGCCCAAGCCTTGTAGTCCATCACATTGAGTTGGAACAAGCCCGCATAGCGGGGACGAGAAGTCAGAAAAAGAGAATGGTCGTTATAAGAATCCTCTACCCTATCATATTTTCTAAAACACTCCTGTAACTCGTCATCGTCGATTTTCACGGTGTCGCCTGTCCATTCCTTGTGGCATTTGATACCGAAATGGTTTTTCCCGTCACGGGCCAGGCGGCTGGTGCCGCAGGCGCTTTCAAAAACACCCTGCGCCAAGGTGATGCTGGCGGGAATCTTATACTGGTACATCTTCAGGATGGCCAATTCCTTGTATTGGTCGATATAGCGCGCAATGTCCTCCTCCGTATATTGGGCGGAGACTTGCAGACAAGTCAGCAAGCAGAGTAATGCAATTATAATTTTTTTCATCATTTTCCCATTTTAGGCTGAAGGCTTCGCCCTAATACTTGCATCACTACCCCGGCCTTCGGCCACCCCTTCTAAAAGAAGGGGAATTATCAGTTTTCAGTTTTCAGTTTTTTAAAGCGTCCATCACCACACTTGTGTAAAAGTCCTTCAAGTTAAACCCACTGGCTGTCAGCTGGGCCGGAATGATACTCATCGCCGTCTGTCCCGGAATGGTGTTGATTTCGATAAAATAGGGAACTCCGTCCGGCGTGATGATAAAATCGACTCTCACAATTCCTCCGCAGTTTAAAAAGTGGTAAATCTGCTCCGAATATTTCAGCACCAGCTCATAGCTTTCTTTCGGAATACGGGCGGGGGTGTACATATCGTGCAGACCGTCGGTGTATTTGGCTTGGTAGTCGTAGAATTCGTTTTTGGGACAGATTTCGGTTACGGCCAAAGCTTTGGGTTTGCCGTCCACCATGGCCACTCCGCAGGCCAGCTCCTGACCGGATACCAGTTTTTCGATCATCAGCTGGTCGTCATATTTGAAAGCCTCTTCCACTGCAGCCTTCACTTCGCCGGGGGTATGCACCTTGGTCACACCCACGCTGGAGCCCGAGTTGCACGATTTGATGAAGCAGGGATAGCCACAAACTTTCTCTATCTCGTTCATGTCGATTTCATCGTCATGGTAGTAATGCAGCGACGGAGCAATCGGCACATTCAGCTCGCGCACAGCCAGATTGCAGAAATATTTGTTGAAGGTCAAAGCCGAGCAGAAGCAATCGCATCCGGTATAGGGGATGTCGAGCATGTCGAAATAACCCTGGAACTTGCCGTTTTCGCCCGGGTTGCCGTGGATGGCGATAAACACCACGTCGAAAACGATTTTTTGCCCGTTGATTGTCAGCGAGAAATCGTTTTTGTCAATCAGGTGTTTCTGTTTTTGCTCATCCGTGTAACTCCATTCAGTCCCTTTCACATGGATGAAATAGGGATTAAACAAACTTCTGTCCAATTGCGACATGATATTGTCGCCACTTCTAAGGGATACCTCGTATTCGCCGGAATTCCCACCTGCCAGAACTGCTACATTTTTCATTTTTACCTTATTATTAATTCTGGCAAAGATACAAAAATCAATCCCATCAATTTCTTGCTGCGGGATTACTTTTGAACAGTGATAAGTTAATTGCACAAGACCTTGTCAATATATTTTTTCACTATGCCATAAAATTTCATACCTTTTTCGTAAATTTGCAGCATCAAAAAAAAGACGATGACAAAGGATCTTATCAGAAAGTACATTTGGCTGGTGGACACGGTCAACATGGCCGGTTCGAGTGGTATCAGCTACCAGGATATCTCTGACAAATGGGAGCAGAACACCGAGCTCTCTGGCGGCAATAAATACAGCTGGCGCACCTTTATGAATAACCGAAAAGACATTTTTGAGATTTTCGGTGTGGAAATTGCCTGTCACCACGGGGATAACACCTATTACATCGCAGACCGCAACGAACTGAAAGACGCATCCGGTTTCAAAGCCTGGATTCTTGATGCCTTGTCGCTGAGCAACCAGCTGAACGAGAGCATGGCGCTTCAGCATCGGATTTTGTTGGAGGACAATCCTTCCGGCAAGGAATCGCTGCCTACTATTTTGGAGGCGATGCGAGAGAACAAGATGCTGACTTTCACCTATAAGCCTTTCTGGGTGGAAAATGAAGAAGGGTCGAATCTGTTTCATGTGGAGCCTTATGCGGTGAAAGTGTTCAAGCGCCGCTGGTACCTGCTGGGCAAGTATGGGGACAATCCGTTGAGAATCTATGCGTTAGACCGCATCTCAAATCTGGATATTGAGTTCGAGGATTTTGTCATGCCAGATGATTTTGACGCAGAGGCCTTTTTCAGCACCTGTTTCGGCATTATCGTTGGGGACAAAGATGCCCAGACGGTAAAACTGAAAGTGGGCAGTTTCCAAGCGAAATACCTGCACACGCTTCCCCTGCACCACTCTCAGAAAGTGCTGGAACGCAACGACAAATACACCATTTTTTCCTATTTCGTCAGTTCCACCTTTGATTTCAAGCAGGAATTATTGTCTTTGGGTGACACGATAGAAGTGTTGGAGCCTCTTTCACTACGCCGTGACATAGCGAGAATTGGCAAGGAAATGAACCGCAAGAACGGGGAAAAGCCATTTGGCAAGCAGTGTCAGCGGAAATAGGCAGAAGAATATATTGCCTACTCTATTGAACGCTTTTCCGTAAGGGCGTCGGGGTGTTACTGAGGGACTAAAACACAGGTATGCCAAAATATGGCATAGTTAACAGTTGACAATTAATAATTAACAGTTGGTTATTGGATAATGGTGTGCAATCCGTTAGGATTTAAGGACTTGGTAGGAAGGAACGGGCAAGGTGAAATGCGCACGCTATAGGGGTACAGGAAGGAAGAAGAAAAAGGCATATACACTGACCGACCGCATCAATGACCGGGAAATCTTTATGAAAGGCATCGACTATTCGTACTATTACGAGCAAGCAGAGTGAAAATACAATGCCCGCAGACCGAAAATCCTGCAAAAATTTGTTATAATATCCTCATCGCTATATGGGCACAGGCCTCAGCGTCGGCGAGGGCATGGTGGTGATGTTCCAAATCAAAACCACAGGCATGGGCCACCGTGTGCAACTGATGATTGGGCAGATTTTGGCCGAAATGCCGGCGAGAAGCAATACAGGTGCAACGAAACTGATAATCAGGATAATCCATCTGGTACAGTTGAAAGACAGACTTCAAACAGCCTTCATCGAACATGCTGTTATGTGCCACTAAAGGCAGGCCTTTGATTTTGGGTGCAATTTTAGCCCATACCTCTGGGAAAATTGGGGCATTGTCCGTATCCATCCGTGATAATCCGTGAACCCGCTGGCAAAACCAGGCATAATAATTGGGTTCGGGGCGGATAAGGCTATAGAAGCTGTCGGCAATGATTCCATTGCGGACAATCACAATACCCACGCTGCACACACTGCTGCGTTGCCCGTTGGCGGTCTCAAAATCAATAGCGGCAAAATCGGTCATACTCTCTTTTTTTGTGCCAGCATTTCAAGCGGCAAAATTACAACTTTTTGAAGAATAATAATAATTAAATCGGATCCGAGCACACATTCCGCCGTTGGGAGTTCTCGCATGCGCTGCCACGCCAAACTTTGTAAAACTCCATGATGTCGGCAGTGCCGATCCATAGCGAGTGCTTGACAATCTGTTGCTTTTTTTACGCTAACAATAATAAAAAACTGGTATGCCATTCTATGGCATAGTGAATGACAAAATCTATCAGAAAGGCAGTCGAAAAAGAATTGCAACTTTGCCAATTATTTCGTATCTTTGCACGCTCATATTTTTTATACTGGAGAAAATGAACGATTTGTTAGACAAACTAGCGGTTATCCATCAGAAATGGCTGGAAATCGGTGAGGAAATCACCAAGCCGGAAGTCATCGCCGACATGAAGCGCTTTATCAAGCTGAGCAAGGACTACAAGGATTTGCAGGCCGTGGTGGAAGCCTATAAGAAATACAAAAATGTAGTAGAGAACATCGCCAACACCAAAGAGGTTATCGCCACCGAAAAAGACGAGGACTTCCGCGAGATGGCCAAGCAGGAGCTGGACACTTTCCTGCAGGAAAAAGAGAAAATGGAAGAGGATATCCGTCTATTGCTGCTGCCCTCCGACCCGCAGGACAGCAAAAACGCCCAGGTGGAAATCCGTGCCGGTACTGGTGGCGATGAAGCCAGCATCTTTGCCGGCGACCTTTTCCGCATGTACCAACATTATTGCGACAAAAAAGGCTGGAAATACGATGTGGTGTCAATGACCGAAGGTACCGTAGGCGGTTTCAAGGAAATCGTGTTCACCATCAGCGGTGAGGGTGTCTATGGCCTGATGAAATACGAATCTGGTGTGCACCGTGTGCAGCGTGTGCCTCAGACCGAGGCCCAGGGCCGTGTGCATACATCCGCCGCATCTGTGGTGGTGCTGCCCGAAGCCGACGAGTTCGATGTGGAACTGAAGATGAGCGATATCCGCAAGGATACGTACTGCTCTTCAGGACCTGGCGGCCAGTCGGTGAACACAACCTACTCGGCTGTGCGTCTGACCCACATTCCCACGGGTATTGTGGTGGCCATCCAAGATGAGAAATCGCAGCTCAAGAACCTCGATAAGGCCATGAGTGTATTGAGAACCCGTCTGTTTGAGCGCGAATACAAGAAATACCTCGATGAGGTAGCCTCCAAACGTAAGACCATGGTGTCAACGGGTGACCGTTCCGCCAAAATCCGTACCTACAACTATCCGCAGAACCGTGTGACCGACCATCGTATCAACCTTACTATGTACAACCTCACCGGCTTTATGGATGGTGACATCCAGGAGACTATTGAGGCGTTGCAGGTGGCCGAAAATGCGGAGAGACTGAAAGAGGCGGTGGAAATCTAATTCAGAATTTATATTGCGACTGTGGGAAGCAGTCGCCTCCATAGAAAAACATCAAAAAAATTTCATAACAACTTAAAATCACAAAAATATGGCATTAGCAATTACATCCGAAAATTTCGAAACTATCGCCAAGGGCGATAAGTTAGTGGTTATTGATTTCTGGGCACCCTGGTGCGGTCCTTGCAGAGCTTTGGGTCCGACCATCGAAGAGGTGGCTGCTGAATACGAAGGCAAAGCCGTTATCGGCAAATGCGATACCGACGCTGAAGGCGAGCTCGCCATGCAGTTTGGTGTGCGCAACATCCCCATGCTGGTGTTCCTCAAGAACGGTGAAGTGAAAGATGTGCATGTGGGCACCATCAAAAAGAGCGATTTGACCGCCAAAATCGATTCACTGCTGTAAACATCGAAACAAATTTATTATTCACTAAAAACATAAAACTATGATTGAATTTATCAAGAGTCATTTGACTGTATCTCTCTTGATACTCAGTTTGATAGTAATCACTCCTTTTGTGATTTACTATGTTATCACTGCCAAGAGAGAACACCCGAAAGGTCTGATTGCAGCTGCTCTCAGCAACATGGGTGAACGTTTCGG
>CAJOFJ010000005.1 GCA_905233625.1 uncultured Bacteroidales bacterium
GAACGCTCCGTTTTTCTCTCCCGTCATCCACTGCAGCATCCCACCTTTGTCGTAGCCATAGCTCACCACCTCCCTGTCGGGATAGGTCATCTTTTGTATGCGGTTCCAACTGTCATACTCGAATTCCATGGCAAAGGTATAGGGCTGCTCTTCATACGGCGGCACAAAGGTACGAATATTTTTTGTAACCTCGCCCATTTTGCCGTATTCTATTTTTTGCCAGCCGGAGGCATCCTCCATAAATATCACCTTTCCAACGGCGTTTATGCCTGCATGGGAGGAAGTTCCGTACACATAGTGCACGTTATTAGCGGGATATGCTGGATAGATGATGTCGGTTAGCTGGTTGTAGTAGTAATTGTACAGGACTGTATCCCCGTTACCGTTGGCATGCGCCGTCATATTGCCGATAGGATCATAGAAATATGTGTCAGTACCTGCATCGGGATGTATGCGCTGGATCATCCTGCCCAGCATGTCATAGCTATAGGTAGTGGTGAAATTGCTTGGGTCTGTAGTGGAAGTCAGCCTTCCTATGGGATCATACACAAAAGAAGTCACGGTATTGCCTGGAGCTATGGTGGCCGTCTGCAAACCACGTCCTTCGGTCAAGGTTGTCACTGTGTTGCCGTTAGGATCGGTTACAGAGGTACGGAAGCAGTTACGTTCGTCTGCCGGCGAGGTGCCAAAACCATATACGGTGGTTGTGCTGTTGCCAGTGGGCAGTTTCAACTTGGTTTGACGGTCAAGGATGTCGTATTGTATTTCTGTACGGGTAATCGAATCATAATCTGAGCAATAGGACGAATAGTATGCCGTATCCTGTGTTACCGGATGGTATTGAGCTATGGTTCTGCCGAAGCAGTCGTAAATCACTTTGCCTGTCACAATACTCTTTTCCTGCCCACCAATTTCCGCATCCTTCTTGGTCTGCAGCAGCCTCCCCCATCCATCGCAAATGACTATGGTGACGAGACTGTCCGTGGGGTGCTGCTGGTCAAAATGGCTGGTACGGGCATAACTTTGAGTGGTATCGCCTGTGATATTTATTCTGCCATAGTTCTTCGGCTTATACTCCATTTTGATCGTGTATGGTCTGCCTGAGTCAATCTCATACGGTGCCAGAATCTCTGTGTTTCTGCCCGCATAGTCATAGAGGTACCTCATTTCGTTGCCATTGATGTCAACGGTTTGGGTTGGCCTGCCATAACAGAAGTCGTACCAAGCGGTAGAACAATATCCCAAGGAATTATTCTCCACCCTAACGGGATAGGTGTGAACGAGACTATCGTAGGCAAATCCATACTCTAAACGCTGGTTATTATGGTTGGTTGGCAACAGGGATAATATCAGATTGCCATATGAATCATAGGTGAAATCATATTTTGTGCTATCCTGGATATTGTACTGAACAAGACTTTCCAGCTTTCCATTCGAAACATACGTGGCGGTGCGTTTTTGCAATAAGTCGTCGTTGGTGTTTCTCACCTCAATCTGTATGGGAAGAGAAATCAGGTTGTGTCCCATACCTGTGGCGTATTCTATCTCCGCTTTGAAATAGTCGTCAGTTATGGTGGTATCACCCAGATAGGTATAGGCAATAATATTCCTCTTGTTGTCGTATGTACGCAGGATAACTGTGGTCAGTCCCGGGGTATTGCCACCCTCGTAATAATTGTGTATCTCCGCCTCCTCTTTCACAAACACGAAGGCGGGGCAGTCGCCGCCATACACACTATCCGGATGGTTCATGTCGGCAAGGCTTGCAGTAAAGATAGTCTCTACGTATGGCCTGCCGGCAGCATCGTATAGGCATTCCCTGTTCTTTCGGCCTCTCTTGTTGAAAATGCGGTTCTCGTATTCTTCCACTGTGTATCGATACAGCGTGTCACCTCCATCGGTGTCGTATTGTTTGGTCACCACCGAGTCGAAACCATAATCCATGCGTTCATATCGGTTGTAATTTGGGTGGGCGTAGTCAAAGCGTGTAAGGGTTCGGTTGCCTCCAACAACATTGGCAGTGTCCCCGTTAAAGGTTCTTACTTCAGACAGGTTCCAGCTCCGTTGCGGTTTTTCAAAAGAGGAAAGAGGCATATCATAATTCAGTTCTATCGTGCTGCCTGTGAAATTGGTAACTTTCCTCAACAAATTGGCTTTTCCCGATTGGTTATATCTTACTGTCATGTTTGCCTCACCAGAGGAGGTCACATAATCAATGTATCCGTCACCATTGATGTCAACAAGTTGCTCCTGGTCTTTGCTAAAAGTGCGGTTTTCAGGGGAAGTTTGTACACCCACATTGACCTTCAGTATGCCAAAAAAGGTAAAACCAAGGGTAACTCCGGCATTGACAGACTCACTGTAAGAGATGCTGGATGATATATTTGACACCCCATAAACAGTCTCTTCTGGCGACCACTGCCCATTGCCGAAATTGTAGCTCACTTTCATAGCATGACCTACTTTTGTTACTTTGTCGGGCAAACCGTCTCCATTGAAATCCATCAGCATAGAAAAGGTCTCATTCATTGACTTGTTGACGCTTACTCCACCACTAATGCTGGCTTGAGCAATATTGATACCGCCTATTCCTATGCCTAATCCCGTATTTTCACTTTTACCATTACGAACCAGCTTCGCTTGCCAATTCTCAAACGGAAGGAACGAATAGCCAGTGTTCAATGCCACATTCCCAATTGATGAGACCTTGTCAGGCAGACCATCCCCGTTCATATCCATAAATGTACAATTAACAACATCGCCTCCTTTTCCAATAGTTGCGCTAAGACTACCTTGGCCATCAAAACTGATTTTCGCGTTTTTGGGATTGTTTGAGGTGCCTCTGGTCGGCATACAATAACTTGCCCCGAAAGTTTCTCCTGTGGAACATGTTTTTGAACATGAAATACCAGTCATACGCATATCCAGCGGATGTATAGTCCCAATGCCGCCCCATGGCATAGTATATTGCACATTCACTTCTCCCAAAAAATCGGGATAGCGATCACCATTCAAATCCATATAGTCCGTCAAAATTCTGTTCTCACCATTTGAATTGGATTTACCGATGGAAATAACAGGAACACCAGCGTCAAGAGATATATTCTGCAAATTTGTCTTATTCTGTTTACGTATCGTCTTGGGTTTAAGGACTGCTCTGTTTTCTGTCTCTGTCGGTTGAGGTACAGGATGATCGTATTCGGGTATGTCCGATGTCTCTGGAGAACTGGCCAGTCCTGACAAACGGGTGTTGGTCACCGTATCACGCATCATGTAATTGATATTGCCGTAACCCACCCATGCCCAATAACGGCTTTCCGGCTGCATTTCTATCCATCGCGTCGCATTCGATAAAGGATTATACATGTTATGCGCGTCATAATCGGCATTAGCATCCTCTTGTGAAGAATTTATATCTAAATTAGGACTGTTGTAAAGATTTGACGTATCATCAGGGTTGCCAGATACAAAGATAGAATTTATGGACAAAGCGGATATGTCTATTGGATCCGTAATAACAGAATTTGTATCGTTGTTGTTGTAGGCAAACTGTCCCCAACCACGGTACAACGGTCCAAAAAGCTTGTGCTCCAAAGAATCGACCAATGTTTTCTTATAATTGTTGTAATCGATGTTTACAGGAGGGTGGTATTCCAAAGTGTCATGAACGATATTGCCTGAGGAAGAGTCCCAGTAGGCATACTCTATTTGCGGACGAATTTCAACAGAACCCCAATTGGTTCCTCCTGGTGATTTCGCGAAAAAACGGACTTCATCATTTTGATAAAGATATGGAATTGTGATTTCATAAACATCATCCTGGTTTACATCAATGGAATAAATCTCCGGGGTGGGCATAAATGACGCTGGAAGCCATACCTCTAAAAAAGCAGTGTTTCCGATATTGTCACCTGTTTTGATGTGGACCTGAATTCTGGCAGAACTACCTGTCATGTGCGCCTGGAAGTAATGCTGCCCTGACACAGTGAAATCTTCTGAAGATGAATAGTGGTAGGGGTTTAATCCATATTGGTCTTTCTCATTATACTCCTTTAAATATTGTATTTCACGTTGCCAGTTTACCACATCAAACGAATGATTTCCTTGCGACTGAAGTCTGAAAAAAATAAGGTCTCCTTCTTTCACAAACACAGTATCCGTATAGAAATGCTTCTTGTAGTCATTTTGGGCTATGGCTTCGGAAAATAATTCAACAGCATAGTCAGAGCGCAATGTGTCATCCACTATATATGGTTCGCTGTTATATTGTATGGTATATCTCACCCCATCCACCAATTTTGATTGTCTCCGACTCACCGACGAGTCTTCCAACAGACTAAATTCCGATTTAATCTGTATGTATCCTGTCTTTTGTGCCACCCATACCTTCACCGCATCCACGTCAGGATCTAACGGTAAGGAATTGCATCTTATAGCCTTGCTGTACACCCAAAACTTTATGGGATAATAACATTCAGGATGATAATTACTGCTATCAAAATCCTCATAACCATAGTTCACAGTGTACTCCCCCGTATTGAGGAGACTGTCCAAGAAAACATATAAAGAATCATACTTTTCTGTATTACAGGCTTTTATTTCGTAACAGCTGTCGAATTTCCAATATTCCCCGCAGGCAATGCTGTCATTGACCGCCCCGTCAAAAATAAACTGCTCGCAAGGAAAGGCGAAATTCACCGTGATTGGTTCATTGTCATCGAAATTCGTCTGTTCCCCCAATATCTGGCTATATGGTTTGAATGTGACAGAACATCCAGGCTGTGTGGTATTGAACAGCACTCCACCCTCTGTAATCAAATCAGGAAGACCGTCAGCGTTCACATCCGCAAAGTAAGTGGTGGTCGTGGATGTGGTCGTCGGCCAGCCAGCGCTGAATGAGACAATCGCGGATGCCTGCAGTCCCCAGGTAGTAGTGCTGCTGCTTTCCTTCAGAAAATCACTCACACCTGCAATCTCCTGTTTGGGGCCATAAGCGATGCTTTCATTTGCCGTCTGCAGTCTTTTACGATAACAGACCTTGTTGCCATCTTTGAACACCTTGTCAGCCAGACCGTCCCCGTCAAGATCTATCAGTGTCAGCATCCCCTCACTCTCCGAACAGCTGTAGTCAAAATTGCCGCCGACACTGACAGTGGTCATGCACACGTTTACGCCAAGCCCAACCGATGCCGTTCCGCCCAAACTCCAACTCTTCCCTTTCGTGCCGCCAAGGGCAGTGACATTCCCTTCATTGGTGTTGAATCCCTGGGTGATAAATGAGGACTTGATATTGTCGTCGTTTTCAGACAAATTATATGATTCTGGTCCACCAAACAGAGAGCTTCCCGAAGGCGTGTCAAAATAATCAAAATGTGTACATGTACCCAAAAAATTCCTTTTGTCAATATCCGACAAGGTTATACCACAACCTGTGAAATTCCAGATGCTGTCAAGCCTGACGACATCTGTCAGACGGGTCTTGTACTGTGATTCTCTCTTGTTTTCTGTGTAAAACAAGTATCGACGGATGACTGTACTGTCGAATTTAATCTCCGCATAGCAAAGTATATCTGCTGTCACCTCCTTAAAACCCCTGTTGGCGGCAATGATCACATCCTCCCTACCTGTTTTTCTCACAAAGGAGACACTGTAATGTGACAAGGCATTTGGATGACTTGTATAACGTATATTGTTCAAATATATCTGCTTGCCCTTGACTTCACTGCCGCAAATTCCCGCATTATACTCAATGTCATAATAATACCTCACACTGTTCCCGAACGGGTCGACACTCTCCGCCAAAGCCCAGTGGGCGATGGCACCGGAAGTGTTACCTGTATCCACACGTAAGACACAACTGTTATTCACAGCATTGTCGTCAGCGTATTTGCCATAATAGTCCGTCACCCCGTTCTTGTGGGTCACTGTCCACCAGTAGTTGTTTGGTCCATTTCCATGACGCACGATACTGTCAAACACCTCGTTTTTGCGGGGCCAGAATTGCACATTGCCCGAATTTCTCTGAAGATACTCATTGGTACGATGGCGCAATTTTCGGAACTCGCCATTGGCATCCTTTGACACCAGCTGCTCGCCCTCATACACGTAAACCTCGCTTTCCTCATAGCTGTCGTACCTCGGCACGCCCCAGCGGGTCTCCACCGTGATGGAGGGGATGGAGATGTCCCAGCCCACTCCGAGCCAGCCGTTACCTCCGCTACTGTTGTAGGTCAGCGCCAGATTCGGCTGCATACCCTGCCGCCCGGCGGGTATCTCTATGGGGTAGCTTAAGTTCGCCGTGCCGCTGTTGTTGGCGGTGGGCGGCTGCATCAAAGTCAGACCCTCCAAGGGGTCAGCGGCTTTCAACTCTTTAATGCTGGTGGGAGTGTAGGCCGAGGTCTCCGGCATCTCGGGAGTCTTCAGCACCGCGTTGATGAAGTCAAGCGGGGAGTCTCCGCCGCCGTCGCCCTGCGCATTCATGGACATCATGCCCTGCACCTGTGCAAGCACATCCTGAGGATTACTCCTATCTTCCTGATTTCCTGGCAAAGCTTTCTCCCATGGTCTGAACCGGGAACAGACCAACAGTTCCTCCATATTCACAGAATCGCGCTGGATAGCCACCCAACGGTGATACTGCTTGTCATAAACATATGTCTGTATATCATCCTCGGTGAAACCTTGAGGCAGCAACGTGGGGTCGTAAGGAACGGCAAGGGCAAAACCCGTGTACGTATGTAGAGACGCGGTGCACCACGTCTCTACACGGTACCCCGCAACATTGCCCGTCACATTCACCATACCCGCATCCAAAGGCGGCAATTGTGACGGCAAGACCTCCGTCATAGCCTCCGGTGGAAGTAATGGCAACGGAGCAGGGGCATAATAAGGCTCTGGAGCAGTTAGAGACACCAAGGTTGCTGGCAAGAATGTGGTTGAATCAACAATATGCACAGTTTGTAGAGACGTTTCATGAAACGTCTCTACATAATTTGCCGCATTGTTGCTGGTTTGTGGAACATACAGATTCAACCCTTCTGCTCCTTGACACCTATAACCTGTAACCTGTCCCCTGTATCCTGTCCCCTGATATGGTATGGTAAACAGTCCCATAATCAGTGCCACCAAACCAGCTATTGCCATCAATAAATACTGTCTCATATTTTTTCCTCCATTTAATTATCAACTTTCAATTATCAATTGTCAACTGTTAATTTACCACCATTTTCAGGGTTTTGCGTTCCATATCCGACACAATGTCAATCAGATAGTGTCCTGCCGTTTCCATCTGTCCCTCAAAGCGGTAGTTGCTTTGCCCCTTGCCACTCATCACCAAGACTTTTTTTCCGTCGGAGGCATACACCGTCACTGTAACATCCTGTTCCACCGGATAAGCAATTTCCACAGTAAACTTCCCGTGATTGGGGTTGGGTAACAGACGGTAGGTGGAGGAGGGGTGGACTTCGGGTACTTGTTGGAGGCTACGCTTTTCCTCATTAAGGTGCGGCTTCGCCGTGACATCCGCGTCACTACCCCGGCCTTCGGCCACCCCTTCTAAAAGAAGGGGAATTGGATTTGCTGTGGCCATTCTGGGGGTTGCGTTACAGCGAAACAGAATGCATCTCTGCCGTTCAGGTCGGTATCCCAAAAAATATTTTCGTAAACATAATAACCAAGGCTGTCATTTATAATCGGCCATACCATATCAATCTCCCATGCAAGGAAATTACCGTTTCCGCTTCGGTCTATCAGCAGCACAGGCACAACAGTGTCCTGCACGGCATTAGCGTCAAGCCACAAAAAAGTGTTATAGGTCATGACATTTCCTGTGGCCTGCATCATACTGCGTCCAATGACCTCGTAGGTGTAACCATCCTGTGTGTATAGGGTGGAAATAGGCCATGGAGAGGTTCCATCACTACCCCGCCCTTCGGGCACCCCTTCTTCAAGAAGGGGAATTGAATCACCAGTGTTTTCCTCATTATCAGATGTTTGCATACCCATCATGATGAAATCACCATCGGCAATGAAGACGGTATTGTCCCCATTAGTTTCCGGAATAGTTGTAGGGACGCAATTCATTGCGTCCGCACAGATACCCATAACAATTTGTCCATCAGCGAAATAAGTCTGTTTCTGATACAAGCCTGTGCTATCATCCCTGCCCACACCCGCAATAGCACCGCAATAGTCCGGATAGTCTGTGTAATCCCATATCACATTCTTCCTGCTGTCAAGGTAGTCCGTCTGCGCCAGGGTGATGCCATATTTCACGGCTAAATAGCTAATCCACTGGATGACAGCGGTGTCGCTGATGCGGTGGTCGAAATACAACGCCTCTGCAATCTTGCCATCCAACGGCAGGGAATCTGCCATGCAAAGTGTCAGCATGGGAGAAGTCGTCTCCGGTGTGCGCCACGACTGGGCCAAATAATTGATGACAGGCTTCATTCTGTTTATGCTGTCATATATGATTTGCCCATTGTCATTCAGAATGCGCTGGGTAGTCTGTCCAACACGCTTGGCGGAATCTATCTGCAGTTGCCACAAGGCGTTCTCCGCAGTGCTGTCGTAAGTCTCATAGACTACGATTACATCCGCCTGACAACCCTGCTGGCTGTCTAATTGAACAGAGAAATGCATGCCGTCATTCAAAAGAATGCACGGATTGAAATTCAGTCTTGCCAGTGTATCGGGCATCACTCCTGACCATGGGGTGGCGTGCAGTCCGTGGTTGGACACGTCACGCCACACTTCGTCTCCCATCCGTATGCTATCGGCGCGTAGCCAACAGGTAGGAGACACCACACCCTCTTGCGGGAAGGCAGTCAGAACAAAGAGTGCGATCCATATAGTCAGGAAAAACGGTGTCAATTTAATCATTTTCATATATCTGCGAATTACTGTAATATAAATTGGTGAACGAGAACTGCTGGGTGGTGCTATCACGGAAAACCAGCTGGGCGGGGATGTTCAACCACACCTCATTGTTCTTCTCATCATATTCCACAAACAACGATCTTGACGGCATGTTAAAGAAATCCTCGTTCGTCAGGGCTGTGCTGTCAAGAGTGGTGGCGGTGTAGTTATTTCCGCTTATTTGGGAAAGAGAAACTATGGTTGATTGAGCACATTCACGGCCATCTCCCATACAATCCATATGGATTAATCTCCCAAATATCATCACACAACCTCTACATTCAGATGCAGAATGCCCCATCATCATAGTAAACAAATAAGTTGTCATATCTTTTGCATTATGGTCCATTAATATAGCTGTGGACTCATAATTCGAGACTGGTATCTTGTCTGATTTCTGACAAGAACAAAAACAGATAATGAACGGAATCGGAATTAAAAATTTTTTCATAGGAGTGTTTTTTTGTTTACAGAATTTATTCAAATTTCGATGTGATAAATTTCCGAAAAAAAGCAAGCACTTTTACCTCTTTCCATAAAATATGCCGAAATTATGCCGAAATGATTTTTCGCTTAAATAAAAAAACTAATTTTGCATCCGAAAAAAATTGATGTTATTATGAGTATTGAAATTAAAAGACCAGAAGTTGTCCAAATTTTTTTACACCTTTGTTTCATAGTTGGCGTTATCTTTTTTTTCAGATATAATTCTTTGCTTAGACCAGCCACACTGGGAGCCCTCTATAAAGAGTACATATCCGCATTATTTATGCTTATAATGATTTATGTCAACTATTTCTATATTATACCCCATTATTTTCTAAAAAGAGATTATCTTGTCTTCTTATTGTTATCATTGGTTAGTATCTTATTAGCCTCTTTTCTTGAGATGACACTTGTTACTCCCTATATCAAAGCATCTTTACCATCTTCTTTTAATGAGCAAGATATCCGGATCTCCATAATTATGCATTTTCTTTTTATTAGTGGCAGAAATACGGCTTTCTTTCTTTTCTTTTTCATGCTTAAAGTGCTTGAAAATGAAATACAATGCCGTGAGAAGGAACAAATTACCTTGGCTCAGTCAAAAGGCTATATTTCGGTTCCAACAAGAGATTCCATAAAATATCTCAGCCTTTCTGAGATCTTTTATATAATTCATGAAAAAAACTACTGCTATATCCATACTCAAAATGGGAACAACTACAGCAAGTATATTTCACTAATGAAAATGGACGGTTATTTACCTGAAAATCTTTTCATTAGAATTAACAGAAATATAATCATCAATAAAAACAATATTGTATCCTGCACAAAGGAAGAAGTCACCATTTATAGTGATTATTCTGGCGAGGAAAAAATCTTCACCTTATCGGAAAAATATGTGCCCAACATGAGAGAAAAAAACGCATCCGCTGGCGGTTTAAATCACCTGTATGGCGGTTTAAAAGACCGTTTTGGCGGTTTAAATGAAAGTATAGATATGGCCAATTTGGAAAAATTTATGGACAATATTGCGCATGACGAGGATCTTTTGAACCTATGCCGTATAATAGCAAAAGAACCTTCAGTGACCACGAAAAGCCTATCTGAGCAGTTGCATATTCCACTTAGAACTATCGAACGGAAAATAAAATATCTTAAAGACAATGGTGTTCTTCAGCATAATGGTGCCAAGAAAAATGGCGGATATGCGTTTTCTCCTTCTGTGTCTCCCACTGTGTTAAATTGGTTAACAGGCGAACACAACAATTAGAATTGCAGCCTACTTCCTGTAATTCCCGGAAATACTTCATCACATCATAACCGAGCGCTATGGTACGTTCAGTGTGGTTTTTAGACACATCGGGAGGAATACGGAGAAGACCGCTGTCGAAGTCTATGTCACAAATCCTGAGCATCAGTATCTCTTTGGGACGGATTAAATATTTGAAGCACAAGCGAACCATGGCCACATATTCCTTCATATCTCTCTTGTTGTAAATAATAATCGAAAAATATACCATGTGGGGCCGTTTTATGCGTTATAGGAACAACTCGTAAGAGTGCTGTAAAACGTATGAGAAGTGAAAAACATTCAGTGACAATTGTTGTATAACCAAATTTATATATTTTTGCTGTAATATTGAAGTGGTGTACTTTTCGAAAACAATTTGGTATACTTTTCAATTATTATATACAACTATGATCTTGGTATCAACAACTTCTGCCCCACTTTCAAGGCATTCATATTGACAATTTTATTGTAATCGGCAATTTTGCGGGCAGTTGTATGATAGCGATTAGCTATGGCAGACATTGTGTCACCTTTTTTCACATAATATACCACCGGTGAGTTATCCTGCTCCTGTATCACGGGAGCCTGCAACATGGTCGCTGTTGAATCCTGTGTACTCAAGCTATCCGTTGGGATCACAGGGACCTGCTCCACCGGTTTCTGCGGAGCCACGTATTCATAGCCTACCAGCAATCGCTGTTTCACCTTTACGCTATTGCTGTTTAACTTGTTCATCTTTTTCAATTCCGAAACTGACAGGTGATATTTTGCTGCGATTTTGGAAAGGTTATCTCCACTCTTCACATAATAGTAAATCTTTTTGCTTTCGCCTTCCGCCAAAGGCTTGCCTGTAAACTGGCTGGTGTAAACCTTTACCGGGGTAAAATATTCCTCATAATGGTAATTATGGATGGAATCCTGCAGCTCGATAAAACGTACCATATCGGTCACCCGCAATCTGATGGGATACGGCTGTGAATAAGCCGGAATAATCAAACGTTTATACTGCGGGTTCAGGGTTTTCAACTCATCTAAATCGATATTCATCACACGGGCGACCTGTTCAAGGTGCATTTCCTGATGTACCATCACCGTGTCCACCGCACTGGGAATAGCGATTTTTGCCGCCTGGATACCATAATCATTATGATATTTCATCAAATATAAAGCGCCGATATACAAAGGAAAATAATTCTGGGTTTCGCGCGGCAGATAGGGACTTACTTGCCAGAAGGTCTGCTTGCCACCTGAGCGTGCGATAGCCTTGCGCACATTGCCCGCTCCGCAATTGTAGGCCGAAATTGCCAAACCCCAGTCTCCGAACATGTTATACAAATCCTTCAGATGTCGCGCCGCCGCATCGGTAGCCTTATAGGGGTCGCGACGATCATCCACAAAAGTATTGACTTCCAAACCGTAAAGCTTACCTGTCTGGTACATAAACTGCCAAATACCCGTCGCCCCGGCCTTAGATACTGCCAAGGGATTTAATCCGGATTCGATGATCGTCAAATATATCAGTTCCTCGGGCACATCGTATTTATCAAAAATTGCTTGCATCCATGGAAAATAATATTGAGCGAGACCCAGCATTGCCGCCGAGGATTTTTTTCTTTTGATAGAATACAACTCAATAAAGCTTCCCACCTTGTTATTGTATGCCAGCGGAACAACCGTCACAATCTTCGACAGGCGATCAGCCATCAGTGAATCGTTGTGGCAGAAATTCGTCGTGTCGTCAGTAAGTTCCGCCAACACGCTGTTGGCACTGATAATCTCTCGTTGCACATACCACAGATGGAGCATCTCATCCATCTTGCTGCTTTGTTCCTCAACGCAAGCCTGGATTTCTTCTTCGGAAAGACTGTCCACCCCTGAAGGAGCAGCTTCCTGCACCACCACCTGAGCCCGCAGAGAGAGTCCCGGACTCAGCAAAAGGACGGATAAGAAAAACGTTATAAGTCTTATATACAACGTATTAATCTTTAATTTCGTAAGTATTCCATTTGATTTCCTTGCCATCTTTGTACAATGTAGTTAAAAACAGTTCACCATCCTCGTCATACTTGAACCAGGCGCCATCCCGCAAGCCACTCACATAATGACCGGTCAGCTTCACCCTTCCGTTTTCCCAGTATGAAGTATATTTTCCATGCATCAGATCTTGCTCGTAATGAATCACAGAAGCCGTCTTTCCATCAGGGAAGCGAGCCACCCAAACACCTGTTCTCATGCCATCAAAGTAGCTTCCTTTTTCCGAATATTCGCCATTAAAATATATCCACTGACCCTCTTCCGTGCCTTCCACGTATGTCCCTTTGGATACGATTCTGCCCTGTTCGTCAAACTCCACAAATTCGCCATCCAGTTCACCGGCATCATAATTGGCCAGCATCATCGTATCTCCATTGGCATAATACCAAAGCCATTCGCCCGTTTTCCGACCTTTTTGATCGTATGCGCCCTCTATCTCTACCGTTTTGTCCATAAAATAGAACTCCCACGGGCCTACGGGATTGGAATTCACGTATTTCCCTTGCGAACGCAATTCACCTGTTTTATAGTATTCTTTCCACAATCCCTGGCGTTTTCCATTCAAATCCACCACCCCTTCGTATCGCATCCAGCCATCCTCGTAGCTGTAGCTTTTTACAACCTTTCCATCTTCATCAAACTCGCGACGGACTCCTTCCGGAACACCATTGTAATAAGTCGCTATAATCGAAGGCTGTCCGTTGGAATGGTAAGCGACCTTTCTTTCCAACTGTTTGGTTTCCTTGGCATCGGCTACCAACTCGCCCTGCGTATATTTCTCCACCGACAGGAAATTGCCGTTTTCATCATAACGTTTAAGGAAGCCATTTATTTTGTCATTCAGGTAGGTCACCTCCATTTTCAGGTTTCCATTCTGCCAAAAATATTTCCAATTGCCCTGCTTATAGCCAAAATTATCGGTACGGTTGATACGTTCGCGGCGAGTCAGCACCCCTCGGTAAAAATTGGCCACTGCTACCACCAGTCCTGTATCGTTGAATTCCTTCTCCATACCATGCGGAACTCCCAAGTCGTATGGCGTGGTTTTCTTCAACCAACCATCTGTATGATACGTCTTTACATCACCCACTAACGTATCCTCCGACCAATGCTCCACCACATATTCCTGCTTAAAATACTGAATGCGATCACCGTCTTTTTTCCCCATTTTATAACTGATCACCAAAGTTTTTTCCCCCAGCTCATTATAAAAAGTCCAAATACTGTCTAACTGATGGTTTTTACGATTCCCCTCTGACACCAAAACACCTTGCTCATTATACGACTTCCACCATCCTTCTGGCTGACCGTCTTGCAGCCATCCCTCGCTGGATTTCTGGCCATTCGGATAATAAAAAACATTGTATCCATTGGGGTCCGGTTGAGAATCCTGAGCATAAGTCGGCAACGGCAATGCGAATGCCAACGTCAAAACCAGTAATACCAATAATAATTTATTCATAATGATATAAGAAGACTGCAAATTTACTGATTCTTTTCCGTCCAAATGGTTTAACATCCAACGAATAGCTAACAAGAATTTGTGAATAATCAAAATGCTATGGGTTGAGTTAGAAACACTTGAGATTTTTCAAAAAATTTTGTTTGTTAAAATGATAAGTATTTATTATTTTTTATTGATTCATATAAATTATTTTGTATTTTTGCAGGCGACAAAATTTTAATTCTTCAACAAAATAAAAGATTATGAAATCATTTATTATTCAGCGTATTATGCTAATTTTTACCATTATTTCAGCAGGTATTCACCCTGTCTTTTCACAAGAAAACTGTAGCATTAAACTATCTGCAGACATCCAACACTGCAGCTGTATTAACAATGGTGAAATTATATTTAAATTAACAAAAACAACAACTTGTCAGCTTGACACCGACAACATACGTTATTCCTTATATTCGACAGCTAATGGTATCAGCAGTCCCAACAGTTTGTCACCAGTTTTTAACAATCTACCACCAGGAGATTATTTTGGAGTAGTAAGTGCATTGAACCATACAGGAGGTGTTGGTCCTGACGCCATCATTCTTCTTCAGGACAGCATAAAATTGACGATAAACAGTTCCTATACAGAACCCCAAATGGGAATTTTGAATAATGAATTCAGTTTGTCCAGCCCCTTTGGAAAAGTACGTTCCATGCCTTGCAAAGCCACCGGTATTGTACAATTGAGAATCACAGGAGGCAAGAAACCCTATACGGTCCACGTAATGAAGCTCAGCGGAGGGACCTATCAGAGCTATAAAACACAAACATTTGCCCACCAGCAACATCACGGCAGTGATCCTGCCCAAATGGATTATCATGAATATTACAATATAGACAGTCTTTCTGCAGGAAAATATAAAATAAATTTCACAGATGCCTGCGGTTATTCGCTTCCATATCACGAAGTAGAAGTAGGCGAAGTGCCCGACATGGCAAGTAGTGGAGGCCTGAGTCTTCAAGCCATGAACGATGACGAAGACAAAAGCAATAGCATTTATATCTCACACTTCAACCTCAACGGAGCGCTCGCTTCCTTTGCTCAGAAAGCGGATTATTACGCACTGCGACAGCGGGACAGCAACGAGACCTATTGGGAATACCGATGGATAGACCCCAGTATCAACGGACTTGCACCCGACACCACCGGATGGTCCGATTTTGTCTTTGGCAGGATGGAACATAAAATTGACAAAGCGGAAAAATACTGCGATTTGTGGGGAAAAACAGTAAAATTACAAATACACGACGTCGTGTGTGGCAACCGCAAAGAATATGTCATAAGCATGCAGAAACCTATGATTACGTTTCATTATGCAGAAGGAACGACCACCTACCCCTCGTTAAGTTATGCTTATACAGACTCTTGCGGAAGACATCAATTCACCGCACAAAAGAAGAAATACAATTATGACTTATACCCATACAACGATGCCAACAAACTGTTCACCGCCAACTTATCTGGAAACAGAAATATCCGTTACTATATCACCGATAGTGAAACGGACACCTTGATCATGTATGGTATCACCGAGAAATACGGAGCACGAGCTTTATCCTATCAGAAGACTTTTGAATTTGACAGCATTTATCACGGCAAAAACGCCAAATTCAAAGTTTTAGATGCTCTCGGATGTATCATTTCCGACCATCCCTTTACCATATCTTCCAAAATCACAGGCAGCATTTCCAATCCTTCTTTTTACGGATATGGATACAGCGACACCGCCAACTTCTGTGACCACTCCGTATCAACCGAATATTTCAAATTTACTCTTGGACTATCCGATTTGGACACCTTTCAAATCAAGGAGAGTCCTGGCGGAATGAGCAATCTGACCATGGTTTACAAATCCGCCATCGGAAATTGGGTCAGATTGGACAGCAATTCAAATGTAAGTGTAAGTAAATATTTCTCCGACTGGGCGATTAGTGGAATGCGAAGCAATGGACATTTTCGTTTTCGCTATAAAACAGGATGTTATGATATAGAAATAGATGAAAATCGTATTTCAAACAACAATGGCATCGGCAAGTATTATGTACCTATATCACCTTCCTACAAAATTGAGCCCAATTGTACGGGAACACGCATCATACCGCTAAAAGGAAGCTACATACAACATGGTTTCAAAATGGACAACAATGATCCCATCTCGGACAATGTCAGCGCCATCTTCAGAATCTATGGAAATCCAAGCGCTCCAAACAATATCACAGGATATTATCATCTTGGCGACACCATTAACATCTCCATTGAGGGTGACATCCGCATTGAGATGTGCGACCAATACAATTACACCAACCCTGAGCATCTTTGTCATTTCCGCGATACAGTCATCCAATGCGTAAAACCTCAACTTCAATACGACTATTTCTACAGCTATTGCTGCAAAATAGAAGATTCTGTATCTACCATCAGAACCCGTGCAAAAGGTGGCATTCCACCTTATCTGTACATCATTCGCGACAAGGCTGGAAATTTGCTGGATTCCAACCGCGTTGGAGATTTCTTTAACGTACCACTCCCGCACCATGACACAGTCTCATTAAAAGTTTTCGACCAATGTGGCACCAGTTTTATTTACGAAGGGCAAGTAATTGAACAACAGGAAATTAAAAAGGCATGGTTCAAAAACGGCAGCAACCATCTCATACAAAAGGACAGCAGTCTCTGCCAGCTTTATGCCATCACCCTCAACAACATCGACTACCACTGGAATGGTCCGGGAGGCTTCAACACTGATGAACAAAATCCTTGCTTCTTCATTCCAGTTGACAGCAACATGTCAGGCAAATATTATTTGTCCATCAAGGACTCCGTTTGCGGACTATTGCGAGACAGTCTCACGCTTAAAGTTTTGACCAAGACATATATACCCGGATTAGTATGGATTGACGACAGCATTTGCAGTGGCAATAGCTACACTAAATACGGTTTTAACATCCATTCCTCCCCTATCGACACATTGCGAATCCTCTATGACACTCTTGTTTCCATCATGGACGACAGCACTTTCCTCAAGCTCACCATTTTACCCGTTTTCAAGCAGCCCCATATCGACAGCATCGTCACTTCTTTCGACTCTTATCTTTATGGAGGAATTCTATTGAGTGACACGGGACTGCATGAAATCAAATTCAAGACCGCATGCAGCTGCGACAGCTTGGTTTATGTATACTTGATGTTCAGCAAATATTTGCCCTGTCCCGACGCCATTGACTTCGACGGCAAAACTTACCCCGCGACACGCATCAACAAATACTGTTGGATCACAGAAAACCTCAACTCTATACATTACAGCGACGGGCGATCTGTTGCCAAAGTTTACGAATATGTTGCTGACCTCCATCCCAACAAAGCCCAAAATGTGAAAATATTCGGACGATTATACGACTGGTATGCGGCTATTGACACTGGAATCCATGCAACACCTGACATCAATGGAAATGTCCAAGGCATTTGCCCTGATGGCTGGTTACTCCCCACGAAAGAAGATTTTGCAGAGCTGGACTGCTTTACCGTCTCGCAATTACGTTCGCCCCATTACTGGCTCCTTGATCCAGGCACCAACGAGAGCGGTTTTTCTTCTTTACCAGCAGGATGTTACGATGCCATGCAACATAGATACACTGACCTATTGGGAAATGCTTATTACTGGTGTTGCCAAAAAGCGGATGACCCCATGTATTACTTATCCATTTTTCTCACATGCGGACAAACACAACAGACCACCTCTCTATGCAATGGATATAGTGTAAGGTGTTTACAGAAGAATTAACCGATTTATCGTGTTCCATTTTTATCGGAAAGGATAAAAATTTTCAAAAAACATTCAAAGTGAAAAATTATATTTATCTTTGCATTTTAAACTTGCAACATCATGCGCGCGCCATTTCTCAGACTGCTTTTGCTGTCATGGCTTTGTGTCGGATGCATCTTCCATGTTTCCGGTCACAAGAGAGATTCTCTGTCGCTGAAACAACTCTGTTTTATTTCCAATCAGGGACAATGGGAGCGACAAGTCTTATACAAGGCCAAGCTCAATGGCGGCACCCTCTTTGCCGAAGCCGACCGACTAACTATAGTACAGCCTGACCAACAACAACTGTCGGCATTCTATGAAGCCAAATTAAACCCCAATTTATCGCATAACGGACTGATTGACGCCTCCGCCTATCAAATGGTTTTCAGGAATTGTAACACTTTCGTCAAAGTTTCCGGACAGGGACTATACAACTACCATCATAATTATTTCATCGGGAACGATCCCCTGCGGTGGGCATCAAGAGTTCCTCTTTACAACGAAATTTCCTACAGCAACCTCTATGACGGAATTGACCTGCGTTTGTTCCAGCACGAGAACAGGCTCAAATATGAATTTGAGGTTGCGGCTGGCGCCAATCCGCAACAAATTGCCATTGAATATGTGGGCGTCAACAATTTGACCACCAGCAACGACAACCTCATCATCAAAACTGACTTTGGTCAAACCCTTGAGTTGGCACCCTTCGCCTACCAACTTAATGACCAAAAGGACACGGTTTCCATTGGCTGTAAATTCAAGATTAAGAAAAATATAATAACCTATCAATTAGATAATTACGACAAAAACAAAGCTTTAATTATTGATCCAACATTGATTTTCTCCTCATACAGTGGTTCATCGGCTGACAATTGGGGATTCACCGCCACATACGACAAGCATGGCAATTTGTACGGCGGTGGCATCGCTTTTGGCATTGGATACCCCACACAAGTCGGGCATCACTACCAAATAAATTATGCAGGAGGTGCATGTGATGTAGCCATTTCAAAATTCGACTCTACAGGCAGTCAACTATACTACTCTACCTATTTGGGCGGCAGCGCTTCCGAATGCCCTCACAGCCTGTTTGTAAACGAGAACGATGAATTATATGTGTTTGGCACCACAGGCTCGTACACATTCCCTACGACTGAACAAGCTTACGACCAGACTTTTAACGGAGGAACGGGCATTACTGTCAATAGTTCTGTCTCTTTCCCGTATGGAACTGATATTTTCATTGCAAAATTCAGTGCAGACGGTGACAGTCTTTTAGCCTCCACCTTTATCGGAGGTAGCAGCAATGACGGATTGAACACTGCCAGTCTGTTGAAAAAAAACTACGCCGATGAATCAAGGGGTGAGATTATTATTGACAATCAAAGCAATGTATATGTCGTCAGCTGCACCTATTCAGAGGATTTTCCTGTCACAGCAGGAAGCTTCCAGACCACCTACCAAGGCGGGGAAGAGGGCTGTGTGATGAAGCTTGACCAGAATTTATCACATATCATCTGGTCATCATACTTCGGGGGCTCTGGCGATGACGCCTGTTACAGCATGGATTTAGCCACAAATAGCAGTGTTTATCTATGCGGGGGCACAAGCACCACCAATCTCAGCGTCAACAGTACAGTCGTCCAGCCAACGTATGGAGGAGGGATTTGTGACGGTTTTGTGGCCCATATCAGTCCCAATGGCGATCAATTATTACAATGCACCTATTTAGGAAAAGCGAACTACGACCAAGGATATTTACTGAAACTGAACCGGGAGAACCACCCGTACATCTATGGCCAGACTATCACGACAGGTAGCAGCTGGCTAGTGAACACCCTCTATGGACAGCCGGGGGGCGGACAATTTCTGACCCGCCTGACTCCCACCTTGGATAGTATTGTTTGGTCTACCGCTTTTGGCACTGGCAATGGACAAGAACCTGACATCTCCCCCACCGCCTTGTTAGTAGATTTATGCAACACAGTATACATGTCCGGATGGGGCAGCCGACAACTCAATGGTTTTGGCGGCACCCAAGGACTACCGGTTACATCCAACGCATTCCAAACCACCACTGATGGTAGCGACTACTACTTTGTTTGCCTACGCGAAGATGGTAACACTCCTGTGTATGCCTCCTTCTTCGGCAGTCCATTTTCCCGTGAGCATGTAGACGGAGGAACCAGTCGTTTTGACAAGAAAGGGAAAATCTACCAAGCCATCTGTGCCGGCTGTGGAGGCGACGACTATTTCCCCACCACTCCGGGTGCCTGGAGTGAAAGCAACGGCAGTAGCAACTGCAACCTGGGAGTCGTCAAGATGGACTTCAACCTGCCCGTGATTATTGCGGACTTTCATGCACCTGTCATTGTATGTTTTCCCGACACTGTATTCTTCCATAACAATTCCCAAACCATGGGACAAGGGAGTCATTTCCATTGGGACTTTGGTGATGGCACAAGCTCTGAGGCATCTAACCCATTTCACCAGTACAGTAACGGAGGCTTATATACGGTAACACTCCATATCAGTGACGACAATAGCTGCAACCTGAGTGATTCCATCAGCAAAAATATTTTGGTACTGACCGGCAGCTCCCAAACTTTAGAATCCCAAGACATCTGCATGGGCGATTTTGTTCAGATCGGCATCGCTCCATCAGCAGGTTCCGATATCCAATACTTCTGGACACCTGACAGCACGCTCAGCAACCCTTTCATATCCAACCCTATAGCATCGCCTACCACCACCACTAATTATCAGCTGATTATCCATACCCCATACTGTTCCGACACCCTATATCAAACAGTTCAAGTGGAAGACCTGCAAATTGATGTGAGTGACGACACGATTTTATGTTACGGAGAAGCACTATCCCTATATGCCCACGTTATTGCCGGTTCCGCCTCACATATTGTCTGGTCGTTGCAACCCGACTACAGCAACCCCATTGATGAGAATATCGAGCAAATTATGGTCAATCCTGTAAATGACACCCATTACTACCTCAAAGTAGACGGGATACTTTGTTCTATTGAGAAAGAAATACTGGTACAGGTTTCCAAAGTTACCATTGAAGAGACTGTTCCTCGGCGTATCTGTTTTGAAGACAGTATCCAACTATTCGTCAATGCCACAGGAGGAACGGATTTACATTATCTCTGGCTGCCAGCTGAAGAAATTGCCAGTGAAAGTGATGGTCCGCATCCCTGGATTCATCCTTCAAACTCGATTACATACACGGTTACAGTAACTAATGAACATGGATGCAGTGAAAGTGGCAGCATCCACGTAACCAAACGAACAGGTACGTTTGAGCAAGGCTTAGAGGCGTGGTGTGACGAATGCAGCATTATACAAGGCACTATAACTCAAATATTTGCCACCCCTTACGGTAATTCATATCATTATCAATGGCAACCTGACAATTCCTTAACGGACCCAAACAATGCCAGCTCCAACGCCAGTCCTTCCGAGACCACAACATATACTGTCACTGTCACCGATGCATACGGGTGCAGCCTGTCGAAGGAGGTGAGTATAGAAGTCCTGCCGCTCACTTGTGACGAGCCATTAGTATTCGTCCCAAACAGTTTCACGCCCAATGGTGACAGCAAAAACGACGTGCTATATGTGCGCAGTAGCATTCTCGCTGAATTCACCTTGCGAATATACAATCGATGGGGTGAACTCATTTTCGAGAGCAGCAGCTACGACCAAGGCTGGGATGGCAGCTACAAGGGCAAAATGTGCGAACAAGGTGTGTATGACTATTACCTCCAAGGAACTTGTATCAATGATGAAAAAATTATAAAAAAAGGAAATATCACTTTATTTTATTGACAAGATAACGACCATATCAAATTTTTTTAGTATTATTGCAAAAAAATTCACAGCTCATGAAATTTAAATATTTTTTGAACATTTTAATTATTATGTTGGCACTGGTTGTTAACTCGTGCAAAAACAATCCTTTTGACTTTAACATACAGAACATAGAAGCAGATGGGGAATGGGGACTCCCTGTATATAACGGAACACTTTACATTGGCGACCTGCTCAACGATTTGGACAGCATCAACAAGATGAACTTTGGTGAGGACGGCACGCTTATTTTCTCATTTGAAAACGAAGTCAAAAATATCATTTCGCTTCGCAACCTGTTTCGTATCAATGATCAACAAATTGACACAAGCGGAACAGTTGTCATCTCGCATCTTCCGAACCTGGACGTAACGCAAGTGATCCAATTCAATCTCAACACACAGGATTTCCAGCTTCAACAAGCCGTTCTCAAATCAGGACAGCTTTCACTCAACTTCAACATCAGCAATGCCAGTTTCAACTATTCAACAGATTTAATTACTGGTAATATCATAGATGCCCAAGGAGATTCTGTAAGTTTGCATTTTGACAACTCAATCAGCACTGCATCCAAATCCCTCTCCAACTGTATTATTCAACCCAATGCAGACGGCACTATCCTTTTCTCCGCCCGTGTAATTATATCAAATGCTTCTGAAAACGAGCAATTCCAGTACAATTGTCATATTGAATTGTCAGATTTCTCCATATACAGTGTCAGAGGACGAGTCAGACCCATTGCACATCACTTTGAAGCCGTAAAACCTTTCAATTTCCATTTCGACGGTATAGATTTCAACACTATTCAACTGAACAATGCCAAAACAACCATATATGGCCAAAACAGCATCTGCCGTGTTGATGGCAACCTGACAGACTTCCGTCTATTTAGTCACAACGGGAGCATGGTTCCTTTGCTGTCCAATCCTATCAATTTCATCGCTGCCGTTTCACCCTATCAATACTCATACATCCAAGAAATTCATCTTTCCCCTTTGATGTACACTCCTGATATCGATTCACTTGGCATTGTCTGCGATTTCAACGTTAATCCCCTGGGATTTGACGCTGGAGACATCTCCATAGATGAGAATTCCGTACTGAACCTGAAATTCAAAACGGAATTGCCAGCCAATATCTCCATTGACAATGCCGTATACAAAGACACCATGGACAACGCTTTGTATCAGACACTCAATGCATCAACCATTCAATCCATTGAAACACTCACCTTACGCATTGCCTATACTAACGCTTTGCCTTTCGATTTGATTCCAGACATTGAATTTTGGAACACCCATTCAGGAGAAAAATACAGATTGAATCTTAACAATGCACAAATACACGGAGGATATAACGACATACCTTTCCAACAACAGCCTCTGTACATTGATTTGAACAACCAAGACGCGCAACAAATTATCAATGCCGACAAGATCATCATGAATTTCAGGTTGAACACCCAAGGTAACACTGTTGAAATCAATTCATTTCAATATATCAACACTTCCATAGGTGCCAAAATCAAATATTCGAATATCAATTTCTAAATCAGCACACCCATGAAAAAAACGTTTATAATCCTTTGCCTTTCATGTCTTTCTTTCGCACTTTCAGCCCAAGACGGGATTACGCTTCATTTCATGCGTCTGAACCCATATTCCACCTATAGCAATCCATCCGCATTTACACAATACACCGGATATGTGGGTATACCTGGCATCAGCAATATTAATGTTGCGCTGACCAACACGGGTATCCACTACAAAACGTTATTCGGCACTAATAATGACGGCACCATTACAACAATAAAACTTAATAATTTTGCAGACAAATTGAATAAGAAAGGGAATTACCTTAACAGTAATATTGCCCTCAATATTATTAATTTCGGTTTCAAAGTCCATAAGTTGCGCTTTGATTTCAGCTATCGTATTCGTGTGGATGAATACTTCTCTTATAACCGAGACCTTATTGCCCTTCCTGTACATGGCAACATATACTATGCCAACCAAAACAAACAAGCCACACCGGAATTAAAGCTCAACTTAAATTGTTATCAGGAATTTGCACTGGGAATTCAGGCAGAAATTACCCCACAAGTATACATTGGCGTAAAGCCCAAATTGTTATTCGGTTTAGCCCATGCTAAAACAAAAAATGCCAGTGCATCGATCTTCACTGACCCTGAGAATTATTCCATAGCATTGGACTACAACTTGGATGCCAACATTTCATGCGTTATGCCTTATACAATCACATCTGACACCAACAATAAACTTGGTTTCCAGTTTTACCCCGACCAATTTGCCAAGCACTGGCAGGATGCCTTCAAAAATGTCGGAGCTGCCATTGACCTTGGCGTCACATACCGTATCAATGACCAATTTGGCATTGCTGCATCGGTTTTAGACTTAGGATTCATTCACTGGAAAACTAACAATTACAAGATTTCAGGCCATAGCTCGGACGCGAATGATGGCAGTTTTGTATTTGACGGACTTTCCTCAGAAGATATTGAACTGTTGAAAGAAAATCCGGAAGAATTTAAAAATGTCCTTCTCAGTCATTTTCCTATGCAGATCCAAGAAACCAAAGCATTCACCAGTGCCCTTGCCGGTCGCTTTATTCTTGAAGGATATTGTAATGTAGGAAAATACCACCGTTTTACCGCACTTTTCCAAGGCAGAATTGTCAACAGTCAATTTATGCCCTCTTTCACTGTTGCATGGAATGGCACATTCCTCAATATCTTCGATCTTTGTGTCAGCTATTCTATTGCCAAGAAGAGCTACACCAACCTCGGCGTCGGTGTCGGCTTTAACTTAGGTGTTTTCCACCTCTATGCCGCCACGGACAACCTTATAGCCATCTGCACCAACAAGAACCCCTTGCAGTCATTGATGAATGCCTCAAATGCCAACATTCAAATGGGTATCGTTTTCGATTGGGGAAAACTCCAAGAAGAGCAACTGGCCAAAATCAAATATGAAAAATCTTCAAAAAGAGTAAGATACGAAGAATAATAAGACACAAATAAACTAAAACATAATACCATGATACGACTCGATTACAGCAACAATCTTCTATTCTCAGACGAAGAAATACGGAACCAGCAATCCGCCATAGCGAAAGCCTACCAACTACTTTGCGACAAAAGTGGGAAAGGCAATGATTTTCTCGGCTGGCTTGACCTGCCGGAAAACACAGATGAAGTGCTTCTCACCCAGATTCAAAATTGCGCCAACCGTCTGGAACGCCAGTCGGAGCTTGTTGTTGTCATCGGTATTGGGGGCTCGTATCTGGGTGCCCGCGCAGTAATTGAAGCCCTACAGCACAGTTACAAAGGTTTCTGCCCATTCAGCGACAATCACGCACCGTTTATCACCTATTCGGGCAATAACATCAGTGAAGATAATCTGTGCGAGCTGCTAGAAGTGCTAGATCATAAAGACTACTCGCTGATTGTCATCTCAAAATCCGGTACTACTACCGAACCGGCTATCGCCTTCAGAATACTGAAGAAACATTGCGAGGACAAATACGGCAAAGAATGGGCCAAGCAACGTATTGTGGCCATAACCGACAAAGCCCGCGGAGCCCTTAAAAAATTAGCAGATACCGAAGGATATGAGACCTTTGTTATTCCGGATGATGTAGGTGGCAGATACTCTGTGCTCACTCCGGTGGGACTGCTCCCCATTGCCGTAGCGGGATTTGACATCCGCCAGCTGGTATCTGGTGCACGCGCTATGCGTCAAGAGCTACTGTCTCAGCATACCATGGACAACAACATTGCCCAGCAATATGCTCTTTTGCGCTATATGCTGTACCAAAATGGCAAGAAAATCGAATTAATGGTATCTTATAATCCCAAACTGGCCTTCTTTATTGAATGGTACAAACAATTGTTCGGTGAAAGTGAAGGCAAGGAAGGCAAAGGTATTTTCCCGTCCGGTGCTATCTTCTCCACCGACTTACACTCCCTGGGACAATATATCCAAGAAGGCGAACGACATCTGTTTGAAACCGTTCTATCCATACAACAATCCCGCTTCCAAGTGCCTATCCCCGAAGACAAGGACAATCTTGACGGTCTGAACTATCTGTTGGGCAAATCCATCCAAGACATTAACCTAACTGCGGAAGAAGGCACCCGTATGGCCCATGTGGATGGCAAAGTGCCCAATCTGCGGCTTATTGTGCCTAAGGTAGATGAAAACAACATTGGACAACTCATTTATTTCTTTGAATTCAGCTGTGCCTTAGGAGGTTATCTCTTGGATATCAATCCTTTCGATCAACCTGGAGTTGAAGCTTATAAGAAAAACATGTTCCGCTTGCTCGGTAAACCCCAATAAAACGAGCCGACATGCAATTCTTTTATCACCCAGACCTGTCTCATCCAGTATTTGAATTATTAGCAGATGAGGCTAAACATTGTGTGAAAGCCCTTCGCAAACGAACGGGTGATGAAATTTTTATCACCGATGGAAATGGCCGGCTGTCAACAGCTCAAATCATTGACGCCTCTTCTGCCCATTGTGCGGTTCAAATCTTAAAAACAGAAGAAGAATATGCACTCCGGCCTCATCAATTACATTTAGCCATTGCTCCTACCAAGAATGCTGATCGGATTGAATGGATGGTTGAGAAAAGCATAGAAATAGGTATTGAACACATCAGCTTTATCACCTGTGAACATTCCGAAAGAATAAAACTGGATTTAGACCGACTGAAACGAATTGCCATTTCCGCTATCAAGCAATCGAACACTACTTTAATTCCAACAATGCAAATTATTGATTATAAAGATTTTATATTCAATAACAAAGGGATAGAAAACCGTTACATCGCTTGGTGTGATGAGCATAATCAGAACGAATTCGCGAAACAGGAACTTAAAGGTAAAGATGCAATTTTGCTGATTGGACCCGAAGGGGATTTTAGTCCAGAAGAAGTAAAATTAGCAGAAAACAATGGTTATCAAGCAATTAAACTTGGGTCTCGACGTCTACGTACTGAAACAGCTGGCTTATACGGGGTATGCGTATATGCCGGAGCACAGTTATAAAAAACTACTGGTTTGTATACTTCATCACAGGGCGATGCAGCATCTGAATTGCAATCGTCCTTGACAGGATTTTTTTCACAATTACACCGTCAAGCAAGCATCAAGAGCCTTGGTGATAGCTTCTTTGTCCATGTGCTGGCCGATGAACACCAGTTTCTGCATTCTGTCGCCATAATCCTCGTCCCAGTCGCGACGCAAACCAGGTTCCTTTGCCATGGTTTCCTCGAGTTCCTCGGGAGTCATGGTAGCAAACCATAGTCCCACATCCTTCAATGACAATTGTTTGCCCGCCTGTTCGAAGAGATAGCATCGGTCATATTCATCTTTGAAATAGCAGATACCTTTGGCACGGATAATACTCTTGGGCAGATGGGCAACAAATTCATCGAAACGACCCAGGTTAAACGGACGACGACGATAATACACAAAAGTGCCAATGCCATATTCCTCTACCTCTCCTCCATCGTGGTCATGATGATGGTGATGATGGTGATGGGATTCATGTTCGTGATGATCATGTTCGTGAACTTCGTGATGATGAGTTTCATGCTCATCATCATCGTGTTCGTCATCATCATGATAGGTTTCGATTTCATGAATCCAAGTAGCGGATGTCGCCACTTTTTCAAAATCGAACATTTTGGTATTCAGAATCTTATCTAAATCCACATCTCCATAATCGCACTCAATAATTTGCGCCTGAGGCTGCAAGGCTTTTACAATCTCTTTCAAACGATTTAACTCAGAGCGTGAAATCTCGGAAGCCTTATTCAATAATACGATATTGCAGAATTCAATTTGCTGAATTACCAAATTTTCCAAATCATCTTCTTCGATATTTTTACGCAGAAGCTGGTCGCCGCAGGCAAACTCACTTTGCATACGCAAGGCATCAACCACTGTCACCACACAGTCCAGACGAGGAACACCATCCTTGGTGTATGGACCGCCCATCGAGGGAATGGAGCAGATTGTCTGAGCAATTGGATCTGGCTCACAAATACCACTGGCCTCAATGACAATATAGTCAAAACGTTGCTGGCTGATGATGTCCGTGATTTGCTTCACGAGATCCATTTTCAGGGTACAGCAAATACAGCCATTCTGAAGTGCCACCAAGCTATCGTCATTCTGTCCGACAATACCGCCTTTTTGAATCAGGTCGGCGTCGATATTCACCTCACCGATATCATTGACAATCACGGCGAATTTGATACCACGGCGGTTAGTAAGAATTCGGTTTACCAAAGTTGTTTTTCCGCTACCGAGATAGCCAGTCAGCAGCAATACAGGAGTTTGCGTATTCATAGTCTTCAATTTTTCAGGGATGCAAAGGTACAAAATTTTCCGATGTTTCTGACGAATAATAATGTTTATATATTCACTCCATCAATCATGTATGCAACGAACAGAGAAACCGTAAGCCTTAGTGTCCAAATACCGTCCCAAACAGGCATTGTCAAAGCCGATATTGCAACTATAAGCATAAAAAGCATCGTACTCTTTAGCGCACCAGAAATTGGCCTTATAGCCGAAATTGCTATAATGACCATCGTTATGCAAGCCTGCCGGATAGGCATTAAATCCCGACAAATCATTAAAACTCATATCATTACCAACGGCACAAGCATTCGTACTGGACTGCCATTTTGAATCGGAAGCCAATGCCTTGGCAATATTTTTATTTGCGTCATCACCGCAACCCATACCCGACGACATCACGAACTGCTCCAGCTTATCCCACTCCTCTTTGGTAGGCAGATGCCAGCCCTTCGGGCAAACCACTTTCGCAGATCTCCAATCATACAAGTACCCATACATAGGCACATTTGAAGCCTTTCCGTTGGGAACATAATAGTTCAGGACTTTTCCGTCGATACCCACTGTGGCCCGCATATTTTCGCTCATCCAGCATTGTTTACCGATTTGAATAGTATTGTAGGAGTTTCCTTCTGCATCATGTACGGTTTTTTCCTTGCATTGGCGACGATTGGCCGTCACAGTTTTTTCCGCGGACTGCGATTCTACATTTTTATCATCGTATTCCTTTTTGGCATTCCGTTCTTTCGTATCCGTGCCAACATTTGTTTTACCTTTTTCCTTTAAGTTATCAGAACTCATATAATGTGAGGCAAACTGGCACATCGCATTTTTATGGTTTTTCCATGAAAAAGCCGTATTTTCCGTATGAATAATTTTCTGAGAGCGCACATCAGACACCCAAACCTCCACCCTGACCATGTTATCAACCATTCTCACTTCTCCGCTGACAATGGCCGTCAAATTAAGAGCTTCTCCGATTTTCAACTTCTGTTTTTCTGTCAAAGTGGCATTTTGAAGACCCCGATTCTTCAGTTCCTGAACCAGCTGACTTCTGTCCATCAGGATATATTCCTTCGGAATGAAACAAGCATTGAAAGCCTTCGATAATTTATCCGCTTTTCTTTGCGAAAAATTATCCTTTGCGCGCAAATTCAGCACAGCGATTGTTTTTTGGGAGTATACCGAGGCTAAGATGTTGAAAAAAACAATAAAAAGTATGAGTTTTTTCATTCCTGGGGGTCAAATAAAACGAAGTGCAAAAATAAGAAAATTAGTCACTTGCTAAACAAATAAAAAGCAAGAAAACACATACACACTATTTCACCTCGATGGTCTTCTGCAAACGAATATCCTGACTGGAAGCACCCAGCATCAACGTAAACAATGAGGGTTCGAAGCGAAGCCTGCCATCTTCATCCATGAAAGAAAAGTCTTCTTTGGAAAGTTTCATCGTAATCGTTTGACGCTCCCCTTTTTTCAGAAAAACTTTCTCGAAAGCGATCAGCTGGCGTTCGGGACGCACCACCGAAACATGTTCCTGACGAAGATATAACTGTGCCACCTCTGCCCCATCCCGGTCTCCCGTGTTGGTCAGGATGAAAGAAATCGTCACTGAATCAGCCTGTTGAGTGACATTCATATCTGTAAATGAAAAAGTGGTATAACTCAACCCAAAGCCGAAGGGATACAAAGGCTGGGCAGATTCGTCGGTATAATTATTCCTGTGATTGGCCGCATTATAATATATAGGTAGTTGTCCAACTGAACGGGGATAAGAAACAGGCAGTTTTCCCGACGGATTGGCATCGCCGAAAATAAGGTCGGCCAAGGCATTGCCGCCCTGCGCGCCCGGGTACCAGGCATTGAGGATAGCAGGAACATAATCATCTGCCCAATTCAAATCCAGCGGACGGCCCTGAATCATCACCAACACAATGGGCTTTCCTGTAGGAGCCAATGCCTCCAGCAACCGTTGCTGATAGCCCATCAAAGACAGTGTTGCACGGTCAAAACCTTCGCCCGATTCCATGTCACTCACCTTGTCATTCACCGTTTTTGCTGCACCCGTTTCCATATAGCTGGTTTGAAAATCACGGGCACTGGAACCTCCCAAGGCCACGATAACCACCTCTGCCCAACGGGCAGTGGCCACGGCCTTGTCAATTTCATTCCACGACATATCACGGATGTCACAACCCTTCACATAATGGATCTCGGCATTGGGCAATTTGTTTTTGATGCCTTGCAACAACGTCACCACCTCGCCATCGGCCTGCGGAGCGGTATAGTCCCCTAACATGTTATATATATTGTCGGCATTGGGCCCGATTACCGCCACCCGTTTCACATTCTTGGACAGCGGCAGCAAATTGTCATTCCGCAACATCACCACCGATTCTGTGGCCGCCCGACGGTTCAACTCATCAAAAGCGAAGTCTGTTTTAAACTTTTCACTATCCAAAAGTTTAAAATCAGCATACGATTTATCAAACAAACCTAACTTGAACTTATACCTCAGCACGTGTCTCACAGCCTCATCCAGCTCTTTTTCCGACACCAATCCTTCCTTCAGAGCCTCCATCAAGGGTTGGGTATAGCAAGAAGCTCCAAGGTCGATATCCACCCCAGCTTTCAGGGCCTGAACCGCAGCCTCCTTATAGTCGGTCGCCATGCGAGAACTCACCAGGCCATTGATAGCATACAGATCGGAAATCACCACTCCGTCGAACTGCCAAGCATTGCGTAAGATATTTTTTATCAACCATTTGTTGGCAGAGCAAGGCACTCCGTCAATGTCGTTATAGG
Source organism: uncultured Bacteroidales bacterium (assembly GCA_905233625.1). Taxonomy (GTDB): domain Bacteria; phylum Bacteroidota; class Bacteroidia; order Bacteroidales; family WCHB1-69; genus RUG11690. The sequence continues at coordinate 31,110 of CAJOFJ010000005.1, forward strand.
CGGTCATCACGCCCCCGACTTCCTGTCCCTGGCGGAAAGGGAGGGAAAGCTGCGACAGCAATTCACGGGTTCCCACATGCGAGGAAGCCCCGTTGTGGCCACCCTCCGATACGCCGTAGGCCGACAGGTGCTTCATCACAGGCAGCGTGCCCCCAAAAGCCAAGCCCCGTGCGTAGGCACCTCCCATCTGAGCTGCCAGCACCGGATCTTCTCCATAGCCTTCTTCCATACGCGACCAGCGGGGATCACGACTGAGGTCCAGCACGGGACCGAAGGCCACATTGGCGCCCTGCAAAGCCGTCTGTTTGGCGACCGCTTTGCCCAACTCATTTTCCAATTGCTTGTTGAAAGTGGATGCCCTTCCCAAAGCCGTCGGAATCACCGTGGTGCCGATGGCCATGTGCCCGTGGGGGCACTCTTCTGCCAAAAACAAAGGAATGCCCAGTCGGGTATGCTCACACACCCAGCGCTGCATGGCATTGCTCACCGCCAGCGCCATCGGAGGATTCAGACCATTGTCAAGGGTTTTCTGCGTCCACGGGTCGGCACGCATCACCGCCCATGAACCACCAATCAGTTTCTGGCCCATGTCTTGCTCAAACTTGTCTGTCAACCTGAAACTCTGTCCTTCCCGTTCGTAATAGCTCCAGCCCATGGTCATCGCCAACTGTCCCACCTTTTCTTCGAGGGTCATCTGCTGCAGCAGGTCCTCCACTCGCATGTCAATGCTCTGCGACGGGTTCTCATACACATCGCAACGGCCGTTCTTGTTCAAATCCTGATATGCCGGCGCATCCACCGCGAACTTGAGGACAAAAGGCCTCTGACTATCCGAAAGCTCATACGTCAAGCGCACGCTCACCTTGCCATTCTCCACTTTATAATACACCGGTCCCTTGCCGCTCAGCAGCTGCATCTTCGCCCCTTTGGCCGGAATATTCCCGGTCCAGGTCAGCATGGCATCGCGGGTACCGGGACATAAGGCATAGACATATTTGCCATCTTTCGAGGTGGTAAACCACAGGTTTTCAGCCTGATAATTATCCAAACAACGGGTATTGTAAATGGCTTCGCCATTCAACTTCATCCAAGCCCCTATCTCTTCCAGAATCTTCACCACCTCCGGCTCTATCAAGCCCTGGGGAGTGGAACCGACTCCCAGCAGCAGGCTACCGCCCTTGGCCACAATTTCCATCATCATGCCGATGACCTCCTTGGCGGACTTGAACTTCGCGTTGGGCACATAGCCCCAGTCCTTGCTCAACGGCACGCAGGTCTCCCATGGATGGGACAGCTGTTTCTCAGGAATCTGTTTTTCAGGGGTTTGGTAATTCTCATACTCGCCTCCCACCGTACGGTCCACTATCAAAATGCCCGGCTGATTTTGGCGGGCGATACGGGCCACCGTCTCCATATTGATGTCCTCTTCGGGCGGACGCACCCAGCCGCCGTCGAGCCAGAGAATGTCCACTTTGCCGTAGCGCTGCGTGATTTCACCAATCTGCCCATAGACAAATTGCTTGAAATTCTCCCAGCGTTGCGGATGCTGGTCAATCTTATAGTTCACATGACGATTAGGGGTGGCATAACGGCTCCACCAGTAATCCTGCGAATGCCAGTCGGGCTTGGAGAAATAGGCGCCGATCATCATATTCTGCTTTCTGAAAGCCTCGAAGACATACTTCAAAGCATCGGCTTTTGGATTTTGTGCGAAAGGGCCTTTGGCAATAGAGAAATCACTGTATTTGGTGTCGAATAACGCAAAACCATCATGATGTTTGGTCGTGAACACCACATATTTCATGCCGGCATCATGAGCCACTGATGCCCACTGGTCGGGATTGAAATCCACCGGATTGAACTCCTTGCTCAGGTTCCAATACCACTGCTTATAGTCGTCGTAAGGAATGGTGCTATCGCGCGGAATCCAGTCCTCATCCTCGGAGCAGATGGACCACGACTCCACAATGCCCGGCACGGCATACAGTCCCCAATGGATAATCATCCCGAATTTCAGGTCTTTCCACTCTTCCAGTTTGGCTTTCACCTCAGCTTCCTTCGGCGCCACATAATAGGACGCATAATCCTGAGCAAAAACAGTCGCAGCATAAGCTAGTATCAACAAGATGGTCAATAGTCTCTTCATATCAAACAAGGATAATATAAATAGCAAAAATACAAAATAATGTTGAACAAACACGCACATTTGCTCTCTAAAAAACAGTCTCAAAAAAAATTTCAAATGGCAGTTGTGGATTCAAAAAAAAGTTGTACTTTTGCACCCGCAAAACGAGCCCAGGTGGTGGAATTGGTAGACACGCTACTTTGAGGGGGTAGTGGGAGTACTCCCGTGCAAGTTCGACTCTTGTCCTGGGCACCAAAAGCTCTGATTCCGGTCAGAGCTTTTTTTTTGAGCGATGAGCGATGAGCAGCGAGCGGTGGGAGTGTAGGGTTAGGAGGGGCAATGGATTATGGATTACAACTCATAGCTCATAGCTCATAGCTCATAGCTCACAGCTAACATCAAAAACAACCCGCACATTGACATCATGCCCATAGAGACCTCCGAAATAAAAGAAGAACGCGCGATACTTATTGGAGTATGTACACCATCAGTGACTCCTGAAAAGGTAAAGGAATACCTGACGGAGCTGGCATTTTTGGTCGATACCGCAGGCGGCGTGCCCGACCGGCAATTTACGCAAAACCTGCCCTACCCCGACCCCAAAACCTACCTTGGCTCTGGCAAACTCAACGAGGTACGCGACTATGTGGCGGAACACAAAATAGACCTGGCCGTCTTCGACGACGAGCTCACGCCTTCACAAGCCCGCAATATCGAAAAAGTACTGGGTTGCAAAATCATGGACCGTACCCACCTGATTCTCGACATCTTCGCCAAGCGCGCACAGACCGCCCATGCCAAAGTGCAAGTAGAACTGGCTCAGTACCAATACCTATTGCCCCGACTTACCGGCATGTGGACCCACCTGGAGAAACAACGAGGCGGTATCGGTATGCGCGGTCCCGGTGAAAAGGAAATCGAGACCGACCGACGTATCATCCGCGACCGCATCTCATTGCTAAAAGAAAAACTGAAAGACATCGACCGACAGAAGTCCACCCAACGTGGTAACCGCGAGAAGTTTGTCCGTGTGGCACTCGTCGGCTATACCAACGTGGGCAAATCCACTATGATGAACCTCCTCAGCAAGTCGGAGGTGTTTGCCGAGAACAAGCTCTTCGCCACCCTCGACACCACCGTCCGCAAGGTGGTCATCAACAACCTTCCATTTTTACTTTCGGACACCGTCGGTTTCATCCGCAAACTGCCCCACACTCTGGTGGAATCCTTCAAATCCACTTTGGACGAAATCCGTGAAACCGATTTGCTGCTGCATGTCGTGGACATCAGTCACCCCGAATTTGAGGAGCAGATTGCCGTGGTGAACCAGACCTTGGAGGAGCTCAAAGCGGGAAACAAACCCATGATTCTTATTTTCAACAAGATAGACAATTATCACTGGATAGAAAAAGAACCCGATGATTTGACTCCGAAAGAAAAGTGCAATATCAGTTTGGAGGAATTAAAAGCCACCTGGATGGCCAAGAGCAAAACCAAAACGCTATTCATCTCCGCCACCGAAAAAGAGAATATCGAAGAGCTGAAAGAAGTACTGTATGAGGAGATTAAGAAGCTTCACATACAGATATACCCATACAACAATTTTCTGTATTAAGATAACTAATCACTATTCCCTATCTATCCCCTTTGGTGCAATCGCAATAAGAAGTTGTAAGAATATTTGTATTCGGCAAAAGCTTCTCCATCTGATCCAATTCAGATTGCCGTAACGCCACTTGTCTCAAATCAAAAATCTTCAATGTTCCTGCCAAATTGGTGATTGAAGCCGGCAGCACATACAACGGATTATCCCAAGCATCTATCATCTCCAATGAAGTCATCTTGCCAATGGATTCAGGCAATTCATATATTTTGTTTTTACTGATTACCAATGCTTTAAGCTCCTTCAAATCGGAAATAGTTTCCGGTATTCGCACCAAACGGTTGCTACCCACATTCAGGTAAAGCAATTTCTTAAACTCGCCAATGCGTTGATTAAGCACCTGTAATTTACAGCCTTTCACGGTGAGTTCTCGCAAGTTAGTCAATTGGAAAATCTTTTCCGGGAGAGAGTCCATCCTACGTTTGTTCACCAGTTTCAGGCGAAATGCCCTATCGGCATGAAGCAGCGCCTCGTCGATAGATTTATACACCGTACCGTCATCCTGCTGGTCGTAGCCGTATCGTACTTTTTGCGCATCAGCTTTCTCGGAAGAGAAGCAGCAAAACACAATTAAAACACTAATTACCAAATATTTGTAATATTTCATCCTTATCTTTTTTCAATTGATTGATCAAATCATTCACTGAGGCGAATTTTTCTTCGGAACGGATTTTCCGACCGATTTTAAACTTCACCTTCGCGTCATAACAATCTTCATTAAAATCAAAAATATTGATTTCCAGAGTTTTATCCTGAAGCAAAAGCGTTGGACGTGTACCTATATACAACATCCCCTTATAGCTTTTTCCAAGAAGGATCAACTCCACAGCGAAAACTCCGGAATCTTCTACTGAACAATGATCATCCAAAACTATGTTGATAGTAGGAAAACCGAAACGGCGGCCATTTTGCAATCCGCGCACTACCCTCCCCGATAACCATTGTTCCTCCATCACAGAATCATTATGCTTCCGTACCGATACGCTGAGCTATCTGGTAGTTGTTGCGGTCGTTGGAGGAGCGGGCTATCATCTCGCCCAAGAAACCCGCGAGGAAGAGCATCAAACCAAAGACCATTGCCAGAAGCGCAATATAAAACAACGGCTGTTCTGTCACTTGGCGGAATGCTATCACATGTCTGTGAATATTAATCAGCTTCTCCACAATCAGCCAAATGGTGATAACAAAGCCAATCAAAAAAGAAACAGTACCCCAAAGGCCGAAGAAATGCATGGGTTTTTTTCCGAATTTGGATACAAACGAGATGGTCATCAAGTCGAGGAAACCATTGACAAAACGGTCCCAACCGAATTTGGTCACCCCATATTTACGTTTCTGATGGTGCACCACTTTCTCACCAATATTAGGGAACCCTGCCCATTTGGCAATGACCGGAATATAACGATGCATTTCGCCATAAACTTCAATTGACTTCACCACATCCTTACGGTATGCCTTTAGGCCACAGTTGAAATCATGCAGTTGGATACCCGACATACGACGGGTGGTCCAATTGAAGAACTTAGACGGGATATTCTTAGCGATTTTAGAATCGTACCTTACTTTTTTCCATCCAGACACCAAATCATAACCCTCCTCGGTAATCATGCGATACAAGTCCGGAATTTCATCGGGACTGTCCTGCAAGTCGGCATCCATGGTAATCACCACATCGCCTTGGCAGGCCTCGAAACCCACATTCAGAGCGGCAGACTTGCCATAGTTTCTTCTGAAACGTATTCCTCTGACAGCAGGATTCTTAGCATGTAATTCCTCTATGATTTTCCACGAGTCGTCAGTGGAACCGTCATCCACCATCACCACTTCGTAGGAGAAATGGTTCTCGTTCATCACCCGTTCAATCCAGGCACTCAATTCCGGCAGTGACTCTGCCTCGTTCAACAATGGGACTATTACTGAGATGTTCATGATATATTAGGTTACAGGTTTCAGTTTTCGTTTGGCAATTCTACATTATTCTCTGAAGCCTCATCAGTTTCTTTCTTTTTGGTCAGATAAAGGGCAACAAAAATAGCCAGGAAGAGTCCATAAAGCAATACTGAGAAAGCGTACGACAGGGCAACAGGAAGGATGGAAGTATAATGAGGAATTTGGGATTTGTGTTGTTGATAAGCCTCCTCCAAAACATTCACCTGCTCCATGCCATTACGGGAATTGTTCACCAGCAAGGACAGGGACTGATAGCATGTATCGCCAGCAGGTACATTCGCCAGCAGATTCTGGTAAACATCCAGAAAAACATGCTGGGCGTATGCCGAAAACCCTGCGTACGTATTGTATGAGGTATCTATCTTGGGACGGAGCATCACTCGGTCATCGTAGGCAGACAGCATTCTTTCCATTTGCTCACGGGTAAAGTCGGCACAACCCTCTACCAACATTTCGTTCTGCAACATCATACCATAAGTCTCCCTCATCACCGAATCTGTCTTATCCAAATATTTACGGGCATCCTCCTGGGTCACCGTATCCTTCTCCAGTCGGGCATAAAAAGCCTCCACATTTTGGGAGTTCAGCCTTTCCAAGCCATTTTTATCAATATATTGATAATGAAACAGCATATAACCGAAGGCCACCACAAAAGCCACCACTATCGTTGCCGCACCCACGCCAAAAGCCTTGGGGAAACGGATAAAGCCGTCGGTTACCTCATCACGGTACTCTTTGATGCTGGCATACAAGAATACGATAATAACAATGAGTAGCAGAATGCTGAAAACCGCACCTGCATCATAGTTAATATCACGGGCCGCCATCTTCACCAACTCGCATACCGCCAACGCTGCCCCGAGGAAAGCGCCCCACTTCATAGCCACCAGCAAGAGATTCCTTTTCATATTATGGATTTAAAATGCAAAAATACAAAAAAAAACGACCCCTCAAACACCTAATTCCTTCAAGACATTTTCTCGATAACTGGGGCCTATCGGCAGCTCCGTTCCCGCCACTGTGACACTCGCCACATCCACAATCTCCACATATTTCGCGGAAACAATAAAAGACTTGTGAATCCTGACAAATTGTCCCCTCGGAAGTTCCTCCATCAACTTCTTCATAGAAAAATAAGCTGTAATTTTGCGCTGTTTGGTATGGAAAGTAACATATTCCTGTTGTCCTTCCACATAGAGCAAATCATCATACAACACCTTGTAGCTGCGGCGGTCGGCCCGAACCATCATGAAATCACGGGATGCGGACATGTCACGCGAAAAAGAAGTGGCACGTTCTTCAACTGCAGGAGAGGCAGCTGACGAATCAGGCATTTCTGAAGAAGAAGCTTCCGCTGCCGAAATCATCTGGATTCTGGCAATAGCCTTGTTAATAGCTTTGACAAAGCGATTGAACGGGATAGGCTTCAGCAGGTAGTCTACGACTTCCAAATCATAGCCCTCAATCGCATACTGAGAATAAGCCGTGGTAAAGATAACACTCGGATGATACGGCAAGTTGCCTACGAACTCAAGGCCTGTCAATTCCGGCATCTCAATGTCAGTTAACAAGATATCGACTTCTTGCTGCCGCATGACACTTATCGCATTCATGGCGTTGGCACAGGAATCCACCAAAATCAAATCAGGCAATTTCGACACATATTCCTCAAGCAAGGTCCTGGCCAAATACTCGTCATCCACAATCAGCACCTTGTACTGCTGCTGTTTAGCTTTATCTTCTCGCAAATCTTCCATCATCACAATTTAATCATTAAATCCACCTTATAAATTCCTTTATCTTCCCCAATTGTCAGGGTATGATCTTCCGGATAATACAAATGCAAACGTTGCTCAACATTATCAATTCCGATGCTATTCTCCTTGGAAATTTCATGCGAAATATGAGTCTTTGACACGGTATTTTCCGTGTGCAAAAACAGACTTCCCTGACGAATTTCAATCCTTACCCGTACAAAAGCTTCCGGATTACTGAGCAAATCGCTATGTGTGAAACAATTCTCCACAAAAGGTTGCAAAAGCATCGGAACGATGGAATACGCCTGTGAATCCTGCTGCAACTGATAATCTATCTTGTCTGGCGTTCCCATTCTAAGCACTTGGAAATCAACATAATTCTGGATATAAGACAATTCTTTTTCAACAGGCACTTTCTCCTGCTGTCCGAAATCCGTGACATAACGCAACATATCCGACAATTTCATCAGGGCATCGGGAGCGATATTGCTTTTGGTATAAACCAACGCATAAATATTATTCAAGGCATTGAAAAGGAAATGCGGATTAATCTGAGACTGAAGAAGTTGCAACTTCATCAATTTCTGTTCCTGTTTCAGTTGCTCAGCTTGACGCATGGCATAAACTGAATACTTGTATATGGCAAGGCTAAGAGCGAAAAGATTCATAATCAACACTTTAAGAAAATTTGCCAATGTAATGAAAGGCAAAAACTCGCTATTCGGCTTAGGACGTTCAATAGGAACATAATTGTGAATGAGGTATTCCGATGCAAACAGCAACTGACACGACAACAACCAGAGCAGAATCACCACAAAGAATTTCAGCGCCTTGTTCTGCAACCAATTGGGAGGCGTTGTGAGCAATCGGCAGAAAATCTGATACATTATGGCAAAAAACAAAGTATCCACCGTTGCATAAATCAAGGACATCACCGTATTCAGGCGCCGGCCATTAAAAAAAATCAGCAGAAAAACCACCACATAAATAAAGATATGCGAATAGCGAAGTATAAATTTGTTGATCCTGTCATTCATGATTTCCCTCTGTTTATATTTTACAAAAATACAATTTTTTTAGACCTAAAATCACTCCGATGGTGAAAAAATTTCGACACAGCTCTTGCTTTTCATTTTTTTGCGTAACTTTGCACCAAATTTTCAAAACATGGACGAAGCCACTGTAGCATTATGCAACTTGCTCATTAACAAGGGAGAGCTTAAACAAAACATATTTCAGGAAACGCTGAATTCTATGCTGATGTTCAAAGAAGCAGCCAAGGAGTTCGACGAATTCTACCGCGACAAATACGAAGAGGAACACGAAAAAGTCACCGTGCACTATACCAACCGCAACCAGTATGAATTTCAGCTGAAATTTGCCGGCGACATATTGGTGTTTCTGATGCACACCAATATTTTCGAGTTCTCGCGCGACCACGAGGTGATGCGCACTCCCTATATTAAAGAAGACAAAGACCGCTCTTACTGTGGTGTCATCCAGATTTTCAACTTCCTGGCGGATTCATTCAAATACAATCGTGTCAACGACTTAGGCTACATGATTGGCAGAATCATGATCAACAAGGAAGGACATTACTATGTAGAGGGCAAACGGGAGTTGGCACAGGTATTCAATAATTTCAGTGCCAACAAAATCACCCCAGAGAATGCCCACAGCATCCTTCGTTCCGCCATCGAGTATACCATAAATTTCGACCTTTTGCTCCCAAATTATGACGAAATGAAGATCATTACCGTCAACGATATGCTGCAATTTGAAGACCAAAACATGACGTTACGGACTGGTAAACGTCTGGGATTCAGGTTTGAACAAGATGTTGTAGACGAAAAAAAATAAATTTTCGCAAAACAGCTTTTTGTATCAAAAAAAGTTGTACTTTTGCAGTCACAAAAATGAACCTGATGCCGTATTCGTCTAGTAGGCCCAGGACGCCAGGTTTTCATCCTGGAAATCGGGGGTTCGAATCCCCCATACGGTACAAAACTTCAAGAGGCAGAGTCAACGCTCTGCCTCTTTTTTTATTATTTGGCACATTAAAAAAAATCGTATCTTTGCACTTTAATTCATAATAATATTCATTATGGCAGAAATTGAAATTGGAAACAAGAAAATCGAGTTAGACGGTGACGGCTTTATGGTAGACCCCACCCAGTGGAATGACGAACTGGCCACCGCCATCGCCAAGGCTGACGGAATTGAGGAACTGACAGAAAATCACTGGAAGGTGGTTAGGATTATCCGCAGCAATTTTGAGGAAAAGGGCCTTGCTCCGATGGTCCGTACCATTTGCAAGGAAACGGGGCTGAAGTTAAAAGACATCTATGAGCTCTTCCCGTTAGGACCCGCAAGAGGAGCCTGCCGTGTGGCCGGTCTGCCCAAACCCGACGGTTGCGTATAGTATAAAATTTGTCATTATGCTTGCTACTCAGATTATCGCCCTGATTGCACTGGCAATCTGTTTTGTTTTGATGTGCGCCCACTTTATCAGAATAATCCGTCTGGGCAAACCCAAAGACTTCTCGGAAAAAAGTGGTAATGTAGCCAAAGGTGTCGCATACTCCAACACCATCGCCATGATGCCCCAAAACAAGGAATCCGCATACCTGCATCTTCCTTCTTACGCTTTGGGCATGTTATTCCATATCGGCATTTTCTCATGTATGCTCATCTTTGTGCTGTCATTCTTTGATTTCTTCAATCAGTGGATTATCCAAGACAAAGGCATACATTACTTGCTGCCGCTTTTGACCGCCATCACTACATTTGCCGGGCTGTGTCTGTTTACCAAAAGATTGATAAACAGAAATTTACGCAATCTCACCAATCCCGACGATTATTTGTCCAACGGGTTCACCACCTTATTTCAGCTTGCCACCACCTTATATCTGTTGATGCCCACCTGCTCTTGCATGGTCAACTGCTATTATATCATGGCGGCCATCCTCTTCCTGTATATGCCGGTAGGCAAACTGAAACATGTGTTATACTATTTCTCCGCACGTTACCATTTAGGCTTTTTCTATGGCTGGCGCAACGTGTGGCCTCAGAAGAAAGAAGATTAATGATTCCTCAAAAAGATATTCTGATTGATGATTTCAGCTATGAGCTGCCAGAAGATAAAATAGCATACTTCCCTGTCAGCCAGCGAGATCAGTCCAAATTACTGGTTTATCAAAACGGTCAAATCACCGATGCCCGTTTTTCGGATTTGCCCACTTTCCTCACCTCCGACTATCGTTTGATCTTCAATGATTCGAAAGTGATTCATGCGCGACTGCTGGTACACAATGCCACGGGTGCCGCCATTGAAATTTTTTGTCTGGAGCCCTTAAAACCAACCCCTGAAATCGCCAAAGCATTCAGCCAAAGCAGTCCCGTAACATGGAAGTGTCTGGTAGGGAATGCTAAACGATGGAAGCAACCCCTGAGCTTTCCTGTGGATTTTGAGGATAAAACACTGATGATAACTGCCACCAAAGGTGAATGCAAAGACGGAGCCTTTGAAGTAACCTTTTCATGGCCGGACCCTGCTATCACCCTGTCGGAATGGTTGGAACAATATGGCAAGATGCCGCTTCCTCCTTATATCAAGCGTGCCGCTGAAAAAGATGACGAACAGCGTTATCAGACGGTTTATGCCCGCTACGATGGTTCTGTAGCCGCCCCAACTGCCGGTTTGCACTTCTCGGACAACGTTATAAAAGCCCTGAACAACAAGGGTATTGCCACCGATTATGTGACCCTGCATGTGGGAGCAGGAACTTTCAAGCCTGTTTCCTGCGAGCGCATCGGCGACCACTACATGCATCGTGAGCAAATCGTCATTAGCAAAGCATTTATAGACAGCTTGTTAACAGACAGACGAAAGATTATCGCCGTTGGCACCACAGTGGCCAGAACACTGGAATCCCTGTATCTGATAGGCGCCAAGCTAAAACTGAATCGCCCGTCACCCTTTGAAATAGAACAATGGGAAGCTTACGAAGATGCAGAACTCTCGCAATTGGATCCATTTGAAGCATTACAAGAGATACAGGAATATATGGCATTGCATGAGCTTCAAACTTTATATGCCGCCACAAAGCTAATGATAGTACCTGGCTATCAACGGAAGATCACACAGGCCATTATCACCAACTTCCATCAACCCAAAAGTACATTATTACTGTTGATTTCCTCATTCTTGGGCGATAAATGGAAAGAGGTTTATGCCCATGCACTGAGCCACAACTACCGTTTTCTCAGCTTCGGAGATTCAAATTTATATCTGTAATCATCAAATATGAAAAAAGCAATCATTTCCTTCACCGTCTTGTTATTGGCAATCTCTTTGAATATCAACGCACAAGATGCCATCAAAAGAGTATACAATGAGGATATTAATCCTAACGAGCAGATTGACAAAGCGATAGCTACCGCCAAGTCGGAGGGAAAGTTTGTAGTTTGCCAAGTTGGGGGCAATTGGTGCCCCTGGTGTCTGCTATTCGCAGACTTTATCAGCAAGGACAGCACCATCACGCAATTAATAGAAGAGAATTTCGTATATATCCATGTGAATTACAATCCCCGTCAGTCGGGCGATGCCGCCAAGGCACAACAAGCTTCCACAATGATGAAAAGGCTTGGCAATCCAGGCCGCTTCGGCTATCCCGTTTTTGTGATCTTGGATAAAAAAGGCAATGTAATCCATATCCAAGACTCCAGTTTCCTGGAGGAAGGAAAAGGCTATAATCGGGACAAAGTGCTTCGATTTTTCAAGAATTGGACACCGAAAGCAGTCAACAATTAACTTACAGTTAAAATTTAAATCTTCCAGTCATTGAAAGTACTGCATACACGCAGTAAGTGTTCTTTGCGTTTGGTAACACGCTCAGCAAAAGCCTGTTGGCATTCCCAGATAACTGATTCAGGAAATGAATCCGACAAAGCCAGCCAGCTAAAGTTACGCACACAAGCCACTGCTTCCATCTGTTCCTCTCGGTGGGCCAACATTTCAGCGCTTTCACCTTCAAAATAATAATGCATAAATTTCGGCCATAGCTGTTTGCCATATTCGCGGGGCATGCCAATAATAGCCTCGTAATCGCCCAACAGCCTAACCATGGAAGAATAGGCATGACCGAGATCCAACAATGGATGTCCATACCCTACTTCACCCATATCAATCATCATCAGTTCACCATTCTGCATCAGGGCATTTTTGGTTTGTAAATCACAGTGTAATAATCGGTCTCCCTGAGGAATCGCATGCACTATCTGCAGCAACAAATCAATGGAGGGGGTGTCGAAATAGCGGCTGATATGGCGGACTGCATTTTCCTCGCGCGTCATCGCATTGGGGATATGGTTTCCTTGTGGAACATGGATATTGTGAATCTGGCGAAATAGCATGGCATATTGACGTGCAAATTCGTCCATGCGCTCTGGTTCGCGTTTGATACACTCGCTCAGTGTGTCGGAATTCAACAGCTCGTATACCAAACCGTAACGATTGATGACGCGAACCACATCAAAGGATATGGCAGTGGGCATGCCCAGCACAAAAGCTTCCTTGGACATGCTTATTTCATTCTGCACTTCTTGAATTGTGCTGCCTTCGCGGAACACTTTGATGATGGTGTCGTCATCAAGTCGGTAAACCACCCCGACACCTCCGCTACCAATGACATCGCAACCTGCCACACTGATGGTTCGCAAAGCTCTTTCCACCCTCATCACTTTTGTAAAGCCTGTCAGTTCAAATACATGATATATTTCAGGTTGTGCCTCCATAATGCAGAAATCGTCGTATTGCTTGGCCAATTGCAGAAAGAAACGCAAGCCCGAGCTTGAAATATAGGACAATTCTGCGATCTGGCATGTTAAACTGTCAATAGGCTCGTTATTTGCCAAAAGTCTTTCACAGGTTTCTACCGTCTGCTGAATGGTGTTGGTATCTAAACGTCCTGCCAGTGTCAGCGTCGCTTTCCCCTGGTCAACAACTATCGCAATATCCATATAATCAATATTTTATTAAAAAGTTTTTGAAAACACCTTTACCGCGTGGTATAATTATTTGAGATTGATAAACGGGACCGCATCACCCAGCATGTATTCGGGAAGTTTGCCATCCCATTTCTGCACAGCCTCGTAGCTTACCAACTTAGGATTCGACTCCAGTGCATGAGCTTTGATACGCATGGCCTCGGCCTCAGCTTCCGCTTTGATTTTGGTCTGTTTGGCCTGTTCTTCCACCTGAATCGTCACATTCTTGGCCTTCAGCGCATTCTGTTCTGCCACCTGTTTCTCTTTGATGGCGTTTTCGAAAGCATCGTCAAAGTCAATGTCCACCAGCTGGAACTGGACATTGGTAAAATAATCCTTATTCAGGGTCTCGCGCAAGCGGTTTTCAATCTCCCGTCTCACGGCATCACGGTTTTCCACAATCTGTGTGGCGTTGAAATTACCAAAAGCCTCCTTCATGGCCGAACGGATAAAAGGCACCACAATGCGCTCATGATAATTTTCACCTATATTCTTAATCAGATTACTGACATTTGCTTGTACCAAATCATAATTGATGGTATATTCCACTTCCGAAGTCTGCACATCGCGGGTATACGAGTTCTCATGACCATCAAACTTCTTTTGCTGAATATTCACTTTATTAATGGTCTGAATGAATGGAATTTTCACATGCAAACCGTCAGATACCGGAGTTTCGGAAATCTTTCCGAAAGTACTCAATACGCCTCTTTCGGTGGATTTGATAGAATAAAACGAGGATAAGATGACCAGCAGGGCAAACAGACCCACTACCGACCATATCGTGATTTTACGTACATTGATATTTCTCTGATAATCCATGATGAAAATATTATGTTGTTATTGTTGTTATTTATAAATTTTCAACTATTGAAACTCAATCTTGACAATGCTTCAATTCCCGGCGATTCTTACCTATATACAAAAAATAAAGGAACAAGTCAAACGACACCAGTGTTGCATTAAACATATACATGAAGATTACTATATCTCTGCTATATAGCAATTTATGAATGATTCCGAAAATATAGCCCAAAATCACCAGGGACATAAACATCGGACTCTTTCCTATCACCACCTTGGTTTTCAAAGATTTAGCAATAGAAACAGGCCAACTCACCGCAAAACAGAGAAGGAAAAGCACTTCCCAAATACTGAATTCAGTCATAACATACAAAACTTGTCAAAAAACATTTTTCAAGATGCAAAGATACTAAATAATCCCTTAATCTGGAAGCAAAGATTGTCGAATTCCAAAAAATGATTATCTTTGCAAATTGTATCATTATGCTACAATGGAAAGTACATCATTATTTTTCAAGCAAAAATGAGCAGCATTTAGCGCGGTATCAATTACAGACCACCAAAGAACAACAATATGGAAATCAAAGAATTAATACGAAATACCCTTATTTTTCTTCATCTCGATCTCAGTAAAAACCTGAAATACGACCGTTTGACCAAGCTTATTATGAAAAAGCTGTTAAAAGCCGATTCCAACTGCATTGACGTGGGGTGCCACAAAGGAGAAATATTGGATATGATGCTAAAATATGCCCCTAACGGTCATCACTATGCATTTGAACCCATACCTTATCTGTTTCAGGAGTTGAAGAAAAAATTCAACGGCAAGGCTACGATATACCCCTATGCACTTTCTGACGAGACCGGGATCACCAGTTTTAACCTTGTCAAAAACGCCCCGGCCTATAGCGGTCTCAAACAGCGGCATTACGACATTGACAAGCCTGACATTGAAGTCATTAACATTGAAATGGAGACCCTCGACAACCTCCTTGGCGAAAAACATATCGATTTCATCAAAATTGACGTGGAGGGCGGTGAATTCGGAGTGCTGAAAGGAGCAAAAAAAATGCTCAAAGCAAGTCTTCCTACCATTCTTTTTGAGTGTGGCAAAGGAGCCAGCGACTATTACGGAACACAACCCGCAGATATATTCAATTATCTAAACAAAGAAATTGGTCTAAAGATTTACACTTTAGACCAATTTATCGGCAAGCGACAGGCAATGAGCCAGGCTGATTTTGTAGATTGCTTTGAGAAACAGACAGATTACTATTTTGTAGCCTCGGCGAATGCCTAAATTTTTACCAACCTCCTACAAAATAGTCTTTCCTGTCATCAAACCATTTGTCAAACATTATTTTACTTTAAATTGGTATCGAACCAGTCGATGAAGTTGCGGTGCCAGAGCAGGCTGTTCTGCGGTTTCAGCACCCAATGGGTTTCATCGGGGAAGTAGAGATAGCGGCTCGGAATGTGACGCATCTGGGCGGCATTGTATGCAGCCATACCTTCTGATGCCACAATACGGAAGTCGAACTCACTGTGGATTACACAGATAGGCGCATTCCACTTGTCCACAAACAAATGCGGTGAGTTGGCATAGCTCTTCTTCACCTGAGGATTGTTCCAATCCCAGTAAGGACCACCTATATCCCAATTGTCAAACCACATCTCCTCAGTTTCAAGATATTGCTGCTCGAAATTGAACATGCCATTGTGAGCCAGCAAGGCTTTGAAACGGCGACCTTCGTTATATCCCTTCACGTCATAGTTGTGACCTGCCAGCCAATATACGCTGTAGCCACCGAAGCTGGCACCACAAGCGCCCAAACGTTCTTTGTCAATCTGTTTCACATTATCGGTAAAATAATCGGCAGCAGTCATATAGTCCTGCATACAGAGTCCGCCATAATCGCCACTGATTTCTTCGGTCCAAGCCTGGCCAAAGCCCACCGTACCACGACGGTTGGGAGCGATAATGAAATATTCGGCACCGCTCATCACCATAAAATTCCAACGGGTGCTCCAGAACTGTCCCACCTCTGATTGTGGACCACCTTCGCAGTACAGCAATGCGGGATAGGTCTTGGTGCTATCATAATTATACGGATAAATCAGCCAAGTGAGCATATCCTGACCATCCACTGTCTTGATCCAGTGCTCTTCCACCTTGCCCATGCGCACTTGGGAGAGGACATCATCATTGATAGCGGAAAGTTTCTTACCTTCGCCCTTGTCATCAGTCAGATTGTAAACGTAAATCTCCGAAGGATACTGCATGGACACCTGGTCAGCATAAAGTTTGCCATCTGCCAATTCAAAGCTATGCACATCGTGATAGCCGTAAGAAATCTGGCGGAACTCCTTGGTTTCGCGGTTGCAAGCGAAAATCTGGTCAGTGCCACGATAGTAAACAACACCCAAAATTTCCTTATCGTCGTCGGTCCAGCTGATACCCGTGAAATAGTAGTCGAAATTCTCCGACATGTTGGTTCGCTCACCCGTAGTGAGGTCCATCACCATTAGACGAATCAGGTCGCTTTCGTAACCATCGCGTTCCATGCTCTCCCAAGCGATATATTTTCCATCGTGGCTGAACACAGGATTCTGGTCATAACCCATGATGCCCTCACTGATATTCTTAGTGGTCTTACTGTCGATATCATACAGATAAATATCACTGTTGGTAGAATGTGCGTAATCGTATCCGGTTTTCTTGCGGCAAGTGTAAGCGATGGTTTTGCTGTCGGGGCTGTAGTTGTACTGCTCCACCCCACCCCACGGACGCATCGGGCATTCGAAAGTGCTGTCAATCAAAGCTGTGGAATGCTCAATATCGATTTTCGAACCATCAAAAGAAGCCAGGAAAATCTGCGGAATCTCATCCACCCAGTTGTCCCAGTGGCGGTACATCAGGTCCTCGTTGATACGGCCAGTGGTTTTATCCAGTCCTTCATACAATTTTTGCAGATGTTCCGGACGTTTCACCGGAATCGTGGCAATATACACGATGGACTTGCCGTCGGGAGCCAACTTGAAGCCTTCCAGACCATTTTCGAAGGTACCGATTACCTTCTCGTTCTTGCTTTTCACATCCATCGAACGGACTTCATTGCCACGGCAGAACAGCAGCGTGTTTTCATCCTGCCAAACAGGGTTGAACTCGCTTTGCGCGGTAGTCGTCAAACGTACAGCATCACCTCCCTCGGTGGGAAGCAGGTAAATTTCCGCATTTCCCTTGTTCTCCTCCATACTGTAGTAAGTCATGGTGTAAGCAATTTGCTTTCCATCGGGTGAAACGGCATATTCGCCCATTTTGCCCAGCGACCACATCACTTCAGGCGTGAAGCGGCCGTCCTGAACCTGGATTTCCGGTTTTCCGATGACCTTCTCATCGGCAGTTTCTTGTTTTTTTGTGCAGCTGGCCAACAACGCTACTGCTGCGAATGCAATAAATATTTTCTTCATAGGTATAAAAATTGATTTCCTATTAATAATGAGGATGCAAAATTACGTGAAATTTTTGAATCTATTGCAAACCGCTAAACAAATTTCGATTAGCTAACGCGTGTTTTTTTTCATCGGCTATGATGAGTCCGTTCCGCGGTGAGATAGTTTAGTGCTTCGGGGCACACAACACCCACACCGCAACAAACACACGGGGCATCCTCATCATCGGGGTTGCGATATCTTTGACACAGCAGCAAATTGCCAGCCGCGAAGCGGAATTGCATATTTCAGAAGGTTCATAATTCATATAGAATTAGAAATTAATTTTCAATATATTTATATTCATATAACATTTATTTGTATTTTTGCAACCTAATTTTAGGTTAATATTTACATTAATTATAAATAACAATTATTATGAATACAATCGGAAACAATATCAACTTGTTGACAGATTTCGGTTTCAAGCGAATGTTTGGCACTGAACCTTACAAGAAAAACCTCATCAGTTTTCTCAATGCGTTTATCAAACCTTATTTTGGCTCTGTCACCGACATTAGTTACCGTCCCACCGAACAGCTTGGTCTCCTGCCAAACGAAAAAAGGCTTGTTTTCGACGTTTACTGCGAAACCCAAGAAGATGACAAGGTACTTGTTGAAATGCAGAAAGCGAGCCAGGAATTTCTAAAAGACAGACTCATCGCTTATTCCGCCCGAACCATCAGCAACTCGTTAGTCAAGGGTGACCGGAGGTACAACTTTCCTCCTGTCATCTCCATCATTCTTGTCGATTTTGAAATTCCGGAATTGAAAGGCAAGGACGATTTCATGATGCATGTCACCCTAAAAGATGATGAAAACAAAATTTTTTCAGAAAAAGTAACCTTTATCTTGGTAGATTTAACTAAATTTGCAGCGAAAATGAATTTCGGGCAGCTCACTGACGAGAGAAGGAAATGGTGCTATGCCATCAAGAACATGTGGAGGATGACAGATACGGACATTCCAACCGAGGACAAGATTTTCCATGAGCTGTACGAGGATTGCAAAATATCAAAATTGAGCGACATGGAAAAAAAAGAATATGAAAAAAGTATTTTGGAATACGACGATGTGAAGGACGCCTTGGACTACCATCGCAGACCAGCAAAAGCGGAAGGAAGAGCAGAAGGGAAAGCAGAGGGAACTGCCGAGGCCAAACTCCAGATAGCTGTTAAAATGCAGAAAGCCGGCATTGATATGGCAACCATCACCCTAACCACAGGTCTGAGTGAAGAAGAGATTATTAAGTAATTTCAATCCCTGCTTGCGCTCTTGCGTGCACAAGCCTTATTCTTGACGAGACGAACAGAGTGCCCGTAGCACCGTCTGTAGTTGTTCACGTACACTCCGTACAAATCGAAGCCTAAGTTCCACGCATCCACCAAATCGCTGGGTGTAGATGACCAATAGTAACCGTAGGAGCCCACGCCGTACACATCTCCATCGCAGTAGCGGCAGCCTGTAGCGGCCAGATAAATGGATTGTCCATTGGGGCCAACTACCTTGTAACCACTACCCGTCCATGTCCATTGACATTTGGTGACCAATTCTTCAAACTGTTCTTTTGTGGGCAAACGCTTTCCAAACTTATTGACAGCTTGCATGTAAGTATAGAATTCCCCTTTCTCATTTTTATCCTTCCACAAGGTTCCACTTGGAAGACCCAAGTCCACCCATTGCGCATTTACAGATAATGCCATCAGGCATACCAAACTAAAAAAGAGTATCTTTTTCATAAGTGCAAAAATAGTAAAATTCTCAAATCGTAGCAACTTCTAAAATCTTTTTCACACGGCTGCCGCATTTTTTTCGCATCGGCTATGACGAGTCCGTTCCGCGGTGGTCATGCTCTGTGCTTCGGGGATAGTGTGTAGCGCACCGCAGCGGTAAGGCACCAGTTCCGCTTCCACCCCAGACTGCCGTCTGGGGTTATTGAGATGCGGCATCTACGATGCCGTCATATTGCGGACAATGTACTTCCGTGCGTAGGCCATGCCGACATGCGATGCGGAAACGGTGTGAATGAACGGCCTCGTACAGCGGCGTGCGAAAGCGCATTAGCGTCCAGTTTACTTTCGCTGCCGCTGTCAGAGGGCGGACAGAGCGGGTGGCATTCATGTCGGCGAAGATCTTTGCATACTTTCCATCTTTGGAAAGTATGGAGAAAATAATGTATCTTTGCAAAAAGAAATACGGAAAGCCAACTCATTCTTTTTCAGATGAAGAACAGGGAACGGACATACATCGCCATCGACTTGAAGTCGTTTTACGCCTCGGTGGAGTGCGTGGAGCGGGGCTTGGACCCACTCACCACGAACCTGGTGGTGGCCGATGCCAGCCGTACCGAGAAGACCATCTGCCTGGCGGTCTCCCCCCCGCTGAAAGCCTACGGCATCGGCGGACGCGCACGACTGTTCGAGGTGGTGCAGCGTGTCCGGGAGGTCAATAATGAGCGACGACTGCAGAGCCCACAAAAACGTCTGACCGGCAAATCCAGCTCCGACATTGAACTCAAAGCCCATCCCGACTGGGCCGTGGACTACATTGCCGCTCCACCCCGCATGGCACACTACATCGCTTGCAGCGCAAAGATATATGAGATTTACCTGAAATATATCTCCCCCGACGACATCCATGTATATTCCATCGACGAGGTATTCATGGATGTGACCGACTATCTGAAAAGCTACAAGAAAACTGCCCACGAGTTGGCCATGACCATCATCAAAGATGTGCTGAAGCAGACGGGCATCACTGCCACGGCGGGCATCGGCACCAACATGTACCTGTGCAAAATCGCCATGGACATCATGGCCAAGAAAAGTCCCGCCGACCAAGACGGGGTGCGCATTGCCGAGCTGGACGAGATGTCGTACCGCCGACAATTGTGGAACCACCGGCCCCTTACCTCGTTCTGGCGGGTGGGACGTGGCATTGCCCAGCGCTTGGCCGCCCACGGTATTGACACCATGGGCAAAATCGCCCGCTGCTCCATAGAGAATGAGGAGTTGCTATACAAGCTCTTCGGCATCAATGCCGAGCTGCTGATAGACCATGCCTGGGGCTGGGAACCCTGCACCATCGACTATGTAAAAGCCTACCGCCCCGAGAACAACTCCTTCAGCAACGGACAAGTCCTGACCTGCGCCTATACTGTCAAAAAGGCTCGTGTGGTAATTCAGGAGATGGCAGAGGCAATGGCTTTGCGCCTCGTTGCTCACCAACTGGTCACCGACCAGCTGGTCATTTACGTTGGCTACGACGTGGAGAGTCTTACAAAACCCTCTGTCAAAAGCAAATACAAAGGAGAGGTGGCCATGGACTACTATGGTCGTCCCGTGCCCAAACCCGCCCATGGTTCTGTCAACCTCAAAACACCAAGCTCCTCCACCAAGCTCATCATTGAGGCGGTCACCGAGCTCTTCGACCGCATCGTCAACCCCGATCTGCTCATCCGCAGGATGAACATCAGCGCCAACCATGTAATCAGCGAGGAAGAGCTCAAGAACAAAGCCACAGCGGAGCAACTCGACCTTTTTGCCGATTATGAGGCCATTGAAAAAGAAAAACAGGAAGAGGCTGCCGCCCGCCAGAAGGAGCGAAAGATTCAGGAAGTGCAATTAGCCATCAAGAAACGCTTTGGAAAGAACGCCATCCTGCGGGGCCTCAACTTCGAGGAAGGCGCCACCGCCAAGCAACGCAACGAGCAGATAGGAGGACACAAAGCGTAAGCCTGTTTCGAACAATATAAGCTATACAGAGAGCACTACATAAAAACATTAAACGAGAGGACACAAAATATGAAACCTACGGACTTGAACGACAATTACGACGACATCATCGACCTGCCGCACCATGTGTCGAAGCACCATCCTCCCATGTCGATGATGAACCGTGCAGCACAGTTCGCCCCCTTTGCCGCTGTCAGCGGCCACCACGCTGCCCTTGACGAAACCGCCAGACAGGTGGAGGAAAAAAATGGAGAGAACTGAAAACTGAAAACTGAAAGTTGAAAGTTAAGAATTCAGAGTTCAAAATTCAATCGGACGCACTACGTGCGTCCCTACTGAAACCTGAAATCTGTATCCTGTAACCTAAAAAAAAGGAGTCGTTAAAACGACTCCTTTTTTTTTTAATGTCTGTATGAATCAACCTTGGCTTTCAGCTCATCAGGAACAGGAAGCAAAAGTTTCAGTTTGATCTGCTGCAACATCACGTTATTGTTCATATCGTTAGGGTTGAGGTTGTATGCCTTTTCAGACCAAGTATGAGCGTTCTCCAAAATAGTCTTCTGAGCCTCCTTCAAAGCGTTCACCTTCTCAGCACGCTCCATATAGCTACCTTCCTTTGACTTCATAGTCTGGTCCTGCAGATCCTGGTTGGCCAAAGCCTCGAAGAAGTAGCGGGAAGCCATCTGGAAATTCAATTCCGCATTGTTGGGATCAACAGCCAAACCCTTGTTAATCACACTCTCAGCTTTCTCATACTGACCATTGTTCACCAAGTGGTTGGCAATCAGAGCCAGCACTGGAGCTGATTTTTCATACTTAGCTGCCATTTCATCGCAGGTGGCATTCAACTTGTCAATCTGACCTGTCATGGCGAAGTAATCCAGTTCAGCAGCCTCGATATCAGCTCTTTTGTCTTCCGGAACATTCTTCATAGCAGTTTTCAGAATTTTCCCGCAGTTCACTGTATCCTTCTCTTCCTTGTATAAGTCATACAAGTCCAAATAAACAGCCGGATCAGGGAATTTGAGTTTTACAACCTCGTTCAGCATACTCTTATAATTCTCCTTATCACCCGTTTGTTTGTACAGCTGAGCCACATCGTAATATGCGACACCCGCATTTACATTAGACTTTGCAGCCTTAAAATCCCTTGCAGCCAAGTTGTAATACTTGATGGCATTTTCAACATCTCCATTTTCAGCGGCTTTCTGCGCCATGGCATATACCGGATCAGCGCAAAGTGCTTGTCCCTCGATAGGGCCCAGCATACCTGTCATCGGTGTCACATTTCCATCCAATGAGATAGCCTTATAGAAAGCCTCATTGGCGATGATGATGGCATCAGGGGTTCTGCTCACGTATGAAGGATCTTTTGCCACACGTTCTTGATCCTGCTGATATACTTGCAGATAGGTATTACCCTTCATCAACCAGGCCTGGGCATTGTCTTCATTGCCCACCATGACTTGATCCATAACCTTACGAGCTTTACCGATTTGTTTGTTACGTAAGTTCATCCACACATCCTCCAGACTCTGGGAGTATGCGCTTCCGATTGCCATTACAGCCATTATGGCCAATACAAATAACTTTTTCATTTTTCTTTGTTTTTAGGGTTATTATTTTTCTAATTCATTAATTTTCTTGACTATATCATCATATTTCGGAGATTGTTTTCTCGCATAAATCTGCTTCATTGCCGTCAACACATTCAAATCATTCGGGTCGTACTTCATAGCCTCCTCAAAAAATCGTTCTGCCTCATCCAGATAATTATTAGCCTTGGTCTGATATACTGCCGCCTCGCTGTTTGAACCCGCCACTTTCAATTCATTCGCTTTCATATCATTCTCATTAAAGAGGTAATAGGTGCAAACTCCTAAATTATAGACTACCACATAACTGTTGGGGTTTAAGCGATAGGCTTTTCTCAGCAAGTTTTCCGCCTCAGCATAATTTTTTTCTTTGATATAGAAATTAGCGACATTGACAGTTGCGTCTGCATTATTATACACTGATGCCGGCAAGTTCTGCAGCAACTGGCGAGCCTTTACCGAATCGTTAATCCAATAATAGTAATCCACCTGTGCCACCAAAACATTGGCATCGTTGGGATTCTTTGCCAGAGCCTGATCCAGCATGGATTTCACTTTGGCCTTGTCTCCCACCTGCTTGTATTGCTCTATCAATCTGACCAATACATTCGGATTCGTGGAACCATCTTTCACGGCTTTCTCATAATAAACAACAGCCTGATCCGCTTGATTCAAGTTTTCCAGAGCAACCGCATAATAATAATACAACTCTCCATTCAAGGGATATTCGGGAGGGGTTTTCATCTCATAGCTGGCAATAGACTTCTCCAAGGTGGCTTTTCCAGCGGCAAAGTCATTGGCTATCAGCTGGTCGACGCCACGCACAAGCAGCAAGGAGTACAGTTTCGGCAAGGCATCATCCGGTGACAGCATTTCGTAACCTTCCACATTTTTGTTTATTTCTTTAGCCTTCATAAAAGCATCGTAGGCTTCAATAGGAGCATCCGGAAAACGTATTTCTTTGGAATTATCATTCTGTTTATCCATATACTCCTGATTTGCCAGGTAGAAATAGATATTGCCCTTGTACAGCCAGGTCTGAGCCTTAGCTGCCAGCTTCTCGTTCTGCACACACAAATCAATGGCTTCTTTTGCCTTCACGTATTCCTTCTCATAGAAATGATTGTAGGCATTGGTCAACGAAGCCTTCTGCGCGTTAAGCAGAAATACCGAACAAAGCAACAGTAGGGTTAAAAGAGTTTTTGCGTTCATATCGTTTTGTTTTTTGAGACGGGGCACGCCTTTTTTATTTTGAGACGGGGCACGCCTTTTTTATTTTGAGACGGGGCACGCCTTTTTTATTTTGAGACGGGGCACGCCCCGTCTCTACATGGTTATTCGTTGGTGTTGGTTTCTTCAGTTTCTTCGACTGGATTTTCGGTCTCGGGATTAATCACCTCACCTTCGCTTCCCTCTGCAGGAATTCCTTCTGCGGGAGCACCTTCTGCGCCCTCCTCTTCCTCATCATCGGCACGAGGCACACGGGAAACAGCGGCTATGGCATCCTTGGCACCCAAGTTGATGAGGCGCACACCCTGGGTGGCACGACCCAGCACTCTGATGGTATCCACATGCAGACGGATGGCGATACCCGACTTGTTGATAATCATCAGGTCGTCCTCGTCGGTCACCTTATTGATGGCAATCAGACCGCCGGTCTTTTCCGTGATGTTGATGGTCTTCACACCCTTACCGCCACGGTTGGTAATACGGTAATCATCTACCACAGAACGTTTTCCATAACCATTCTCGGAAACCACCATCACATTGCATTCGGGCTCATCCAAGCAGATGATACCCACCACGCGGTCATCTTCGTTGGCCAGAGTAGCACCCTTCACACCCGAAGCGTTACGACCCATCGGACGCACGGTCTGCTCATTGAAACGCACAGCCTTGCCGGATTTCAGTGCCAGCATCACCTCGTTGCTGCCATTGGTCAAGCAGGCATCCAGCAGGTGGTCGCCCTCGCGAACCGAGATAGCGATGATACCATTGGCTCTCGGACGGGAATAAGCCTCCAAAGAAGTCTTTTTGATGATACCCTTTTCGGAGCAGAGGATGATATAGTTGTTGTTGATATAGTTCTCATCCGTCAAATCCTTCACATTGATGACAGCCTTGATCTTATCGTCACCATCAATGTTGATCAGGTTCTGGATTGCACGACCCTTGGAAGTCTTGGCACCTTCCGGAATCTCGAACACTCTCAACCAGAAGCACTTGCCCTTCTCCGTAAAGAAGAGCATGTAATTATGGTTGGTTGCGATATACAACTTCTCGATGAAGTCCTCCTCGCGGGAGCTGCTGCCCTTGGAGCCACGTCCGCCACGATTCTGGGCGCGGTACTCGCTCAACAAGGTACGTTTGATATAACCCAAATGGGAGATGGTAATCACCACTTCTGAATCAGCAAAGTTATCCTCGATCTTGAAGTCAGATGAAGCGGAATACTCAATTCTGGACAGACGCTCGTCACCATATTTGGCCTTCATTTCCAGCACTTCTTCCTTCACCACCTGCATACGCATGTGCTCGTCGGCAATCAAAGCGCGCAGATACTCAATACGTTTCATCAGTTCGTCATACTCGTTCTGCAGTTTGTCTCGTTCGAGTCCGGTAAGCTGACGGAGACGCATCTCGACGATAGCAGCGGCCTGGATTTCGGAGAAATCATACTGGGTCATCAAACCTGTCTTGGCTTCATCCACAGACTTGGAGGCACGGATCAAGGCGATAATCTCATCGATAATATCCAGTGCTTTCAGCAAGCCTTCCAAGATATGGGCGCGGGCCTCGGCTTTCTTCAGGTCGAACTGGGCGCGGCGCAACACCACAGAGTGACGATGTTTCACGTATTCGGCAATCAGTTCCTTGAGGTTCAAGGTCATAGGACGACCATTGACCAGTGCCACATTGTTCACGCTGAATGAAGCCTGCAGGGAAGTATATTGGTAAAGTTTGTTCAGTACCACATTGGCTACGGCCTCACGTTTCAGGTCGTAAACAATACGGGTACCGTTACGTTTGTTAGTCAGGTTTTCAATATTGGTGATGCCTTCAATCTTGCCCTCTTTCACCAGCTCAGCGGTACGCTTGATCATCTCGGAGGGATTGGTCATATATGGCAGGGAAGTCACCACAATTTTGCTCTTGCCGTCATGGTCCTCAATTTCCGCATCGCCACGCATCACGATACGGCCACGGCCGGTCTCAAAAGCCTCGCGCACGCCGTCGTAACCATAAATCGTACAGCCACTTGGAAAATCAGGAGCCTTGATATACTGCATCAATTCTGAAACGGTGATTTCAGGATTGTCGATATAAGCAGCGATACCGTCACAGACTTCGGAGAGGTTGTGAGGCGGCATGTTGGTCGCCATACCCACGGCGATACCGGAAGAGCCGTTCACCAGCAGAGCGGGGATTTTGGAGGGCAGCACTGTCGGTTCCTCGAGGGAGTCGTCGAAGTTAAGGCTCATATCAACAGTATCCTTCTCGATATCAGCAAGCATCTCCTCGGCCATCTTGCGGAGGCGAGCCTCGGTGTAACGCATAGCGGCGGGGCTGTCACCATCGACGGAGCCGAAGTTACCCTGGCCATCCACGAAGGGGTAGCGCAGTGACCACGGCTGGGCCATACGCACCATGGCGTCATAGACGGCGGTGTCACCGTGCGGGTGGTACTTACCCAGCACCTCACCCACGATTCTCGCTGATTTCTTGTAGGGCTTGCCGGCGACAATACCCATATCCCACATTGCATATAAAATTCTTCTATGGACCGGTTTCATACCATCCCTTGCATCCGGTAAAGCACGCGCCACGATAACTGACATCGAGTAGTCAATATAGGCGGTTTTCATCTGGTTTTCGATGTTTACCCGTACAATTTTTTCTCCTTCTGCCATTTTTTCTCTTTTTTTTGATTTTTATGCTTCTTTAAATATTTTAATATCAATTAGTTAGATTAAAATCTACGAAAAGATAAAAATACAAAAAAATTCGATAGGTTCGGCAGGAAAGGGGAAGTTTTTTTCAAGGATTTATCAACAAGCTATGAGCTATGAGCTGTGAGCTGTGAGCTATGGGCTGTGAGCGGTCCTCCCTGATCACTCAAACACCAGTGTGCAGCGTTTGGGCGTGATGGTCAAGGTGGCGGGGCAGCCGAGACGGAGGGCATAATGGCATCCACCGTGACCCGCAGGAAAGTCAAAGCAAACCGGATAATCATACTTTCCGCAGAGCTCCATAATCACAGCTTCCAAGGTAGTGTCGTAGAAATAATCGTCCACCTTGATTTTTGTCATGCCACCCACTATCAGTCCCTTCAGATTTTTCAGTTTTCCCGCACGATCCAAGGCCACCAACATACGATGGATATGGTAAATATTCTCGCCCACATCTTCGATAAACAATATCTTGCCATCGGTATTGATGGACGACACCGACTCCAGCATGGAGTACAAAAGCGAGAGGTTGCCACCTACCACTGGTGCCGTGGCTTTACCCGTACGATTATGGGCGTTAGGGGCAAACTCATAGTGCAACGGCTTACCTTTCAGGGCTTTAATCAACGACAGATTATACTTATTCTCCAAATCTTCCGCTTTCATGGTGATAGGCATCACGCTGTGCAAAGTAGGATAACCCAGTGTATGCAAATGGGAATGAAAAGCTGTGATATCGCTGAAACCGCATATCCACTTGGGATGCTGGCGGAATGCCGTGAAATCAAGACTATCTAACAGGCTGACCGCACCATAACCGCCACGGACACAAACAATTGCCTTTACCTGAGGGTTATCCAACATTCGCTGAACCTCAGCGGTTCTTTGCGCGACTGTCCCCGCAAAACCTGACGACTCCAGAAAGACCTCCTCTGGAACAATCACATAAAAACCTTTATCCTGAAAAAAACTCAAGGCCGGCATAAGATCAGTGGAATCAATTTTTGCAGACGGAGCCACAAAGGCGACGGTGTCGCCCGCATGCAGTCGGGGCATCTCCTGTGCGCACAACAGCTCTGCCAACGACAAAACCACAACGAACAAAAGGACTTTCTTCATCACAACTTCTTCGCTTTTAGTATTTATAACAACAAACTAATAATCGACCAATTAACCAATTTACCAATTACTAATTTGCTAATTAACCAATTTGCTAATTTGCTAATTAACCAATTTGCTAATTTGCAAATTAAAACCAGCTTCGTTGTTCAGCAGACCTGAAACGGACAACTTATGGGCAGGAGCTTCCTGGAAAAGGCGGATTTCGATTTCGTCAGGACTCTGGGACAGGATTACGCCACCCTGCAATTCCCAGTTCGAGTGTTTCACTTCCGAAGAGGTCACATGATAAGAACCAAGTCCTCTCTTCTTCAGTTTCACATCATAAATCAAGTCATCATACAAAAACGCCGTCATCTTTTCCTGAATAAAATAATACACCTCATTCAATTTTCTGTCTTCCCCCTTCCATGGAGCATGATCCATGTCTTCCAAGGGATAGAATTTATGATGTACATTTTTCCCTTTCAGCACCTCATGAATCTCATGAGAGCCATACATCTCATCAAAATACAAACTGCTGAGTTTCCCTTTTCCGTTTTTACCATTCAGCTGGACAAAAGGATAACCTTTATAGCAAGGCACAACCTTATCGGCGGTACCATGAAACGACACGATGGATATCGGATGTGCTATCACATCATCAATTTCGTACAAGGCTCCCCACATGTTGACCAAGCCCCTTATTTTCACCTTGTCCGTATAACTATTTCCCGAACTGTTCAGCGAACCGAATTTCCCTGCGAAATGCTTCTTCAGTGTGGATTTCGGGCGGCTTTCATCCGTCATGTACACCATACTCATGGCCGTGATGGAGCCCGCACTGGAACCCCCGATATACATCCATTCCTTGTCAATCCTATATTTCTCCGCAAAATGACTCAGGTAACGCATGGCCGCGTGGGCATCCTGAATGGCTTTGAACGCACAGCGTTGGATAGAAGCTTTCGACATCTCGAAGCCCATACGATAATTGAGGGACACCGCCACATAACCCAACGAAGCCAGATGGGTGCATTGGGCAATCATCTCACTCTCATGCTTGTCGCCAAAGAAGAAAGCCCCGCCGTGAATCAACACCACCAAGGGACGTTTCGTCAAGCTGTCCCCACGCGGAGTGTAAATATCCATGGTCAGGTCCAGATCCTTTTGATTAGAGGCCTTGAAAACATACGGCAGCAGCGTCTGGGCATAGCTTTTGTCTTCAGGAATAGACAATGAAGTCCACGGACCTACGGCATGACCATATACCACATCTTTTTCACAGTCCACCTCAAACAAAGGTTTCCGATAGCGATATGACGACAGCGTATCCTTTGTCTTTTCGCCATATTTCCGAAAAGAGAAATATGTCAAATTATCCCGATTCAAATTGACTTTGACACAGCGATTAGCCTGAAGCGCCCCATTCACCTCTTCCGCATTATACTGGTATTTCATGTCAAAGAACAGCTCTTTTCCCCCGCCGGCAGACCAACGGTAATCCGAGCCATCGGTCTCCACCAAAACTGTAAACGGCTTCGCCTGCATGTACAAGTTGCTGGTATCCACCACATAATACATTCCCTCCAGCTTCTCCTTGGAGCTAAAGCCCACTTTAATGACGCACTGGGTTTGGCCGACATTACCGATGTAGAGATCTCCCGTTTTCAGCACACACAAATGGGCGGGTTCATCAGGATTCACCACATTTACGGAATCACCTCCCGCCAGTTCCTCCAATTGGACTTGTTTGTCCACTTTCTTTTTCCGCTCACAAGAATTCGCAAGCGTTAAAAAAGCTAAAAACAGGATAAGAAGCAGTCGTCTATTTAACATTTTTTAATTGGCTGATAATATCTTTCGGATTTTCTTTGGAAAAAATAGCGCTACCTGCCACCAGCACATCAGCGCCGGCATCCACTAAGGCCTGGGCATTAGACAGATCCACGCCACCATCCACCTCAATCAGGCACTCGGATTTGTTGCGTTTGATCATCGCCTTCAGCTCGGCCACGCGATGCAAGCTGCGCTCGATGAAACGCTGTCCGCCAAAACCGGGGTTCACTGACATGATCAGGACCATATCCACATCATTGATGACATCCTCCAGGCCTGCGACTGGCGTGTGAGGATTCAATGCAACCCCAGCCAGCATATCGGCATTCTTAATCTGGTATATCGTACGATGCAAATGGGTGCATGCCTCCCAATGAACGGTCAGTATGTCGGCTCCCATTTCCTTGAAGCGCTCCACATAGCGTTCAGGCTGCACAATCATCAGATGCACATCGAGAGGTTTCTCCGCCTGTGAGCGGATAGCCTTCACCAGCGGCATACCATAGGAGATGTTGGGGACAAAGACGCCGTCCATGATATCCAAGTGGAACCAGTCGGCAGCCGATTCATTCACCATCTGTATATCTTTAGCCAGATGGCAGAAATCAGCGGAAAGCATTGAAGGAGAGATTAAGGGGGACATTTTCAATTTACAGTTAACAATTAACAATTTAGAATTCAAAGTTCAAAGTTCAAAATTCAAAGTTCCATCTTACCTATTTAATTTGGATTTTGGATTTTGAATTCTGGATTCTTTATTATTTCGTGGTCATTTCGCCGCACATGGTGTGTTGCAGCCAGTATTTGACTTCATCGTCGGGCAGTTCGGTACCGAAGAGGTACATCATCTTGGTAATAGCGGCCTCTGTAGTCATGTCGCCACCGCTGATCACACCACTTTTGTCCAAGCCCACACTGGTCTCGTACAAGCCCATCTTCACGCCGCCACCATCCTTGCACTGACTGACATTCAGGATGATAATCCCCCGGTCGCTGGCTTCTTTGATCAGGTTCAAGAATTCGGGATCTGACGGTGCATTACCAGCTCCGAATGTTTCCATTACCACTCCACGCAAGCCAGGTATGGACAATACCGAGCGTACCATATTCTGAGAAATGCCCGGAAAGAGTTTCAGCAAAGCAATATTGTCATTCAACTCCTTATGCACTCGCAGCGGTTTCTTTTCTGACTGATGGATGAAGAAATCATTGTAATGGATGGTAACACCCACCGTAGCCAGGCGGTGATAATTTGGGGAAGCGAAAGCGCTAAACTCCTCAGCATTAGCCTTATAAGTTCTATTTCCACGGAATAGAGAATTATCGAAATAGATGCACACCTCCTGAATACGAGGTTCGCCCGCACACTCGTCAGCGGCAATTTCCACGGCGGTCACAATATTGTCTCGGCCATCGGTACGGAGAGCGCCAAGAGGCAACTGCGAACCGGTGAGGATCACCGGCTTAGCCAGATTCTCCAGCATAAAGCTAAGGGCCGAGGCGGTATAGGACATGGTATCAGTACCGTGCAGGATGACGAAACCGTCGTATGCTTTGTAGTTTTCCCCGATCATCGTCGCCAAACGGACCCAGAAAGCGGGATTGGTGTCAGACGAGTCAATCAGTGGCAGCAGTGTTTTGAATTCGATATCGGCATTGAGCAGTTTCAGCATCGGCAAATGGCTGTAAATATCATTGAATTCAAAAGGTTCGAGGGCACCGCTATCGGGATTATGCAACATGCCGATGGTGCCGCCGGTATATATCAACAATATCTTTTTCTTCATATTTATTATATTGGAATCGATTTGCAAAAATACGATTTTTTTCAATGTGCCAATTAGCAAATGTGCTAATGTGCCAATTATAAAATCAAAATTCAAAATTCAAAATTCAGGGAGACGCAGAAATAAAAAACGGGCAGAGGTTTGCACTTCTGCCCGTTTACACTAAGTATAATTAAAGAAAACTTATTCTTTCACGATTTTTTTCACCACGATACCTTCTTCAGTCTGCATATTCAGCATATACACCCCTGATGACAGGTCGCTGACATTGATAGTGCTGCCAACGGTGGTAAAGGTTTTCACCAGCTTACCATACACATCATACACATCAATCTGGCTGATTGCCTTGTCATAGTTGATTGTCAAAACATCCTTTACAGGATTCGGGAAAATAGCGAGTTCTCCATTTTCAACACGTTCAATTGAACTAGGAGCGGAAGTAGAAGTAATATTAATATTGTCGAGCCATATATTGTTGCCATAATTTGAAGTGAAGAGGAACTTCAGCAGGATTCTATCGTTGCCACTAAAACTTGACAGGTCCACTGTTTCTGTCTGATAAGTTGATGCAACATAATTAGATGTAGTATTTGACATGGTAGCCAATGCCGAACCGGCTTTATTAAAGACAGGAGTCCATGTCGCGCCACAATCTGATGAAACCAAAACTTGCATTCTCTCATTGGAGTTATCATTATATCTGCGATAGCAGTAATCAAAAACAAGCGTAGTACTATCTGTTTCAGAAAGATTTAACATCGGAGAATACAATTCAGCGGTCATACCATTGGAAGCGCTGTATGCGTTAAAAACCAAAGCTCCCTGATGAATAAAACAATATCCATCTGAATGATCCACAAGCATCCACGGATCCAAACTAGATGCATTGGCAAAGTTTTGTGCAGCAGATGATACCTGAGAAGATACCTGAGCATTATAAGTCTCGGTGTGAATATTACGCACACTACCTTCATCTGCCACGCCATTCACATTAAGGACCTCCACTTGGAAGGTCTGTGTTCCGCTTTCCGTTCCAGTCACCGGGGCCAATGTAACCTGCGTAGTCGCATACTGAGCCAAATTACCTGTCCAAGGAATATCCTGGACATCCGTGCCATGTGTAAGACGGAAGGTTGCGGAAGTCATATTTGCCGAGCCCACATTCTGCACAGTAATGACAGGGGTAAAGCTATACTCACAGTAATAAGCGCCACCGCTGTATTGTCCGGGAACAATGTATGCGTCGTTCTGATGGTTAATTTCGGGGCAAACACTCAAGCTGTAGTCATGGTATTCTGTAGACGCATCGGAATAACTGTTTTCCATGTTGAAAACCATTCTGTTCGGACAAATCATATAAATTGTCGGGAAATAACTGATATTATACCCGTTGTGGAAGGAATTGTAATTGCTTGAATAATTCGGAGACAAACGCAAAGGAATGACAGGATACGGCACCAACTGCGTGGTACTTCCGTAAACATGGGTACAATCCCAGTAATCATCTCCTGCAGAGCCATTGATAGCTGCCCAACTATTGCCTGTTGTAGCACCTTCGACAAACAGAACGCGGGTGTCGTTCACAGTGCTGTTAGGACCGTAATTTTCGTACAAAGATTCCAAGGTACCACCTTGATGAAAACCATAGCAAGGACCACAAGTTGTTGCAGAGACATCAATATAGACCGTCTTATAATCATTCAACATGTCATACAGGTTGATGGTTTGGTCCGTTATCATCGTTCCAGTGCTCTTATTAATCTCATAGAGATGGAAATCCGGAGCGATTGAACCATCTGGCAACTGGGCATAAGACACCAGCGCAAACATTACGGCTGCAAAAAGGGTAAAGATTTTTTTCATAATAATTAATTTTGGTGAATAATCATATTTTTCAAACTGCAAAGATACATATTTTTTATTGGAAAGCAACGAAAAAATTTTTTATTTTTGCAAATTCAAAAAAAACAGTGCCATGTTTATTTTAATGATTGTCATTTTCCTTATCGGCTATACACTGATAGCCTTGGAACACCCCATGAAAATTAACAAAACCGCCACGGCTCTGATGCTGGGAGTTGTATTGTGGGTATGTGCCATCATTGGCGGAGAAGGCATGCTGGTGGACACCAGCTCCATGATGGACTACATCGAAGACCATCCCGGTGCGGGTTTCATAGAATGGATAACCCATTTTGAACTGATACATGTGTTAGGAGAAGTATCTGAGATTCTGTTCTTCCTCTTGGGGGCCATGACTATTGTTGAAATCATCGATACCAACGGAGGATTCTCCTTGATCACAGACCATATCAAGAGCAAAAAGAAAGTCCGTCTGTTGTGGATTCTCTCCCTTCTGACATTCTTCATGTCTGCCGTCTTGGACAACCTTACCACCTCAATCGTCATGGTGGCTTTGCTGCGCAAGCTCATTGACGACCGACACGACCGCTGGTTTTATGGTGGCATGGTGATTGTGGCAGCCAATGCTGGTGGCGCCTGGTCGCCCATTGGTGACGTGACCACCATCATGCTGTGGATTGGAGGAAAAGTTTCCACCGTCAACATCATCACAGCCACATTACTGCCAAGTATAGTTTCGCTCTTAGTGCCGCTCATCATTTTGTCATTCATCATGAAAGGTGAGATTCAAAATCCTCAACTTCCCGAGGTAGAGGAAAACGAGAAACCCAAAGAATGGCAGCGAAAGCTATTCCTCATTCTGGGCGTATCTTGCCTGGTAGGTGTGCCCATTTTCAAGACGATCACCCATCTGCCGCCTTATATCGGCATGATGGGCGGTTTGAGCATCCTATGGATGACATCCGAAATCGTTCACCGCAGCACCCGCGAGAGCTTTAACGAGAAATACGCCATTACCAATGTCATCTCCCGTGTGGACGTGCCCAGCATCTTGTTTTTCTTGGGTATACTGCTGGCCGTGAACGCTTTGGGTACCGTTGGCCATCTCGGTTTATTTGCCAATGGCCTTGACACTATCCCGCTGGGAGAACCGCATAAATACTACACCATTGGCACTATCATCGGTGTCATGTCCTCTATTGTGGACAATGTTCCTTTAGTGGCCGCCACGATGGGTATGTACGATTTCCCGCTCGACAATTATTTCTGGAGTTTTATCGCATACTGTGCCGGTACCGGTGGCAGCCTGCTCATCATCGGTTCCGCTGCTGGCGTAGCCGTCATGGGCATGGAGAAAATCGACTTCATCTGGTATCTGAAACACATCAGCTGGATTGCCTTAGTGGGCTATCTGGCAGGTGTGCTGACATTTATTGCGCAGCACGCGATAATGGGATTAAACATGTAAATTTGCAAATTAGTTAATTAGTTAATGTGCTAATGAATCCTTTCGTGGAGGCGTAGAGGCGTGAAGACATGCACTTCGTGCATTCGTTAAGACGAAATTCGTCTTAACGAGTGAGCGCAGCGAACGACTTAACGTCTTAACGCCTTGACGTATCAACAAATCAACAATCCTAATCCTATTAAAAGCGTTCCACAACTTTGGTGATGAGTTGATTCATCAGGTCATGGTAATCGTCCAGGAACTCTCCGGTGACACGGTTAGCGATTAACACACAGCAAGTGAGGGCATTATGTCCCAATACACGGCTCAAACCATAGAGAGCTGCACATTCCATTTCCATATTAGTACAGTGAAGACCCTGATAGTCAAACGATTCAATTTTGGCATTCATTTCAGGGAATTTCAGCGGACCGCGCACTGCCCTGCCCTGCGGGGCAAAGAAACCCGGAGCCGTCAACGTCACGCCCTTCTCCATGTCGAAGGCAATTCGCTGCAGAAGGTCATCAGATGCCTTGACACAATACGGGAAAGGCAACTTTTCATCCCAGCCGGTATGAGCCACAAAAGCCTTGGTCATCTCCTCGTCATCCACCCCTTGATGGTTATAAAACTGCAATAATCCGTCCAGGCCGATGCCATATCTGGAGGCAATAAATGTACCTGGAGCGAAATGGCCATCCAAGGAGCCGGAAGTGCCGACACGCACCAGATTCAGCGTATGGTGCTCAGGTTTCACCTCCATTGTATTCAGATCGATATTGACCAGCGCATCCAGCTCATTCATCACGATTTCAACATTGTCGGGCCCCATGCCCGTTGAAATGGCGGAAATACGTTTGCCGTTTTTAGTACCCGTATGGGTGTATAACTCACGATTACTTTTTTTCACCTCGATGGTGTCAAAATGGTCGGAAATCATGGTCACACGACCTGGATCACCCACTAAAATGATATTGTCAGCAATATCTTCAGGAAAAAGGTTCAGGTGATAGATAGAGCCAGAACCCTGTTTTGGCAATTCGGATGCTAGAATCTTCATAATTAATAATTGACAATTAATAATTAATAGTAACCAACTTTCAGTTTTCAGTTTTCAATTTTCAGTTTTCAGTTCTTTTGGGTTCGGAGGGCAAGAGCGGTGAGGTAAAGGAGGCAGGCGAGGGTAACAAAGAAAGCGTAGCGAGGATTGAAGTTGGCGGCAAAGCCCGTCAGCAGCGGCACGATGGCGGCACCAACGATAGCGGTAGTCATCAGGCCTGAAATTTCATTGGTCTTTTCAGGAATACGATCCACGCAAATTGAGAAAATCAAGGGGAAGATATTGGCGAAACCGACACCAATCAGGATGAAGCTCAACCAAGTGGTGACCGCATTATACGGCAAGAACAACAGCACATTGCCGATAATGGAAACCATCACCGTCAGGATCAGGAAAACTGTCGGTTTGATATAACGCAGGCAGACACCTCCCATGAAACGACCTACAAACAGCGCAACAATCAGCACGATATTGCCCATAGCCGGTGAAATGGCAGGGTTGTTTTCAATCAAGATGGAAGGAATTCTATTGAACATAGAAGCTTCGGCGCCACAATAGAAGAAAATGCCGAGAAACATCATCAGGATGAAAGGATTTCCCAAAGCGGCCAGACACTTGCCCAAAGTAGTCGGAGTGGTGGTGTCTTTTTCCGTTTCGTTCGGCACAAAAAGCAGCACCATCAACAGGGTAATCAGCAGTACCAGCGCAAAAATCGGGAAGAGAATGCGGAAACCTGTGTTGACCGGCTCGGTAGCCCCTTCGGGAGTAAAGGAGAACCAGCCATATTTCATCAATGAAGTGCCTATCAGCACCAAAATAAGCGAAGTGGACAAGGTTCCAATGGCCTTCAGTGACTGGGCGAAGGACAGCATGCTGGAGTATTTGCCTTCGGGGGACACATCACGAATGAGCGGATTGCCAGACACTTGCAGGATAGTGGCACCCGCGCCCATCAGCAAAACGGCCAAAAGGATGACGGGGAAATTGAAGGCTAAAATCGGCAATACAGCACCTAACAAAAACAGTATCAGACCTATAGTCAACATTTTCTTCTTTCCGATGCGGGACTGGGTGACGCCCATGGGCACTGACAGCACCCCGAACATAATCATACCTGAGAATGACACCAACGAGGCTGTCAGTGGCGTAATATTGAAAGCGGTTTCCACGATAGACACCAGCTGTCCGGCGGCATCACCGAAGCCCATGGCGAGGAACACCAAGAAGACGGAGATCAAAGAGAGTTGTTTTTTCATATTCTGTATCTAAAATGATTATTCGGCAAAGATACGGATTTTTTTAATTAGCAAATGTAAAAATTAGCAAATTAGTTAATGTGCTAATTAACAATGTGCTAATTAATTTAGGGGGAGTTTCGCTTCGCTCAAGGGGAGTCTCACTTCGTTCGAGGGGAGTTTCGGGCTGCGCCCTCGAGGGGGAGTTTAATTGTCAACTATCAACTGTCAATTATCAATTATTAATTGTATACTGAATCAGTCGCGCACGCAACGGACCGAGAAACCGTTGTCCTTGCCCCAGCCACCGTCCCTTACCACGTAGGCTAAGCTGCTAGAGATACCGTAGTAGTACGCGCCGAGGACACTGACTTCCGTAGCACACCAAAATAAGGCGTTATTATAAAAATAGGTCTCGTCACCGCCATGCCAGCCAGCGGGAATAGCTGAAAAGCCTGTGGCATTGTTCGCGTTCGGATCATTTCCCACCGTACAAGTCTCATAAAAGTGGTTACCAACCCATTCCGTGGTGGATGCCAATGCTTTGGCAATATTATCACTGTTATTGCCGCATTGGTACCGCGTCTGGCTACTTACATAGCTGGTCAACTGGGTCCATTCCGCATCACTCGGCACATGCCAGCCATTCGGGCAGATGCCCTGCACGCCACTTGGATTAGATGTTGAGGAAGATGCGCCATGCATCACCGCAGGCCAGTTGTACAAGTAGCCGCGGGTAGGTACATTATTGGCATTGTTATTGGGGTTATAACAGTATGGCGCTGTATAACTGTTGCCATCGAAGCTTATTGGGAGGTATGTTCCATTGGCATAGCGGGAGGTGCGCAGGTTCTCCTTCATCCAGCACTGGTTACCTATCTGCACGGTATTGTAGGTATTGTTATCTATGTCGGTCACGGTAGCGGCACCGGAACAGGGCAGACCATCACAAAAATTCTCAACTTGAAAACCTACAGTAATTGTTTCATTAGGATGCAATTGCCATGGGATTTGTCGGGAATATACTGTTCCACAAATAGTGGAATAGCCTGTTACTGCCAAATTATCTCCGGTTGACCATGGGTGTGTAACAGTGCCTTTCTCGTCGTTCTTTGTGTCAGCAACACGGTTTCCTTCTTCAAAATCCAGCAAACGAATAGTGTTATCGCCAGCAGAACCATGGTTAATCATTTTTATACTGGCAGTTTGTTTCCCCTGGCGGGCAGTGAGAAAATACACACCTGTTGAGGACAAGCTTACGCACAGTTGGTAGTTTCCGGCCTGTTGGGACGAGAATTTTTTCGCTCCAACAACACGACCTGAAATATCTGTAATTTCCACTGCGACATCT
Organism: uncultured Bacteroidales bacterium; assembly: GCA_905233625.1. Classification (GTDB taxonomy): domain Bacteria; phylum Bacteroidota; class Bacteroidia; order Bacteroidales; family WCHB1-69; genus RUG11690. The sequence continues at coordinate 69,908 of CAJOFJ010000005.1, forward strand.
CCATCTTCCGCCACTGTCAAATTAGCGTATGTGGTACCGGTAAAAGGATTGGGATTATTCTGCGACAATTGTAGAGACGCACGGCCGTGTGTCTCTACATCATGAATCCCCGTCCCATTGATCAAGATAAGGGTGGTATCCGGCCAATAAATGGTCTCTCGCCAATTCTGGGAAAGGTTGACCAAAATCACACTGTCGAGTTGCACGTAATGGTTCACCACATCCACTCCCGTAAATTTCACGGTGATGGTCTGTGCCATAACGAACACAGAAACCACCATTATCATCAAAAAAACGAAGAGTTTTTTCATAAGAAAAATTTATGTTTAATGATTGTAAATCTGCTTCTTATCGTAATAAAGTGGCAAAAATACAAAATAATTAGCAAATTTGCAAATGTGAAAATTAGCAAATTAGTTAATGTGCTAATTAATTAGGGGGAGTTTCGAGCTGCGCCCTCAAGGGAAGTCTCGCTTCGCTCGAGGGGAGTTTTTAAAATGAATTCAGAATTCAAACAACTATTAATTATTTATTGTTAACTGATAACTACCATGCCCAGAGCAGCAATCCGCCGCAAATAATAATACCCGAGACCACCAAATCGATAATGCAGAACCCCATAATATCCTTGGCATTGAGTTTAGCGATGGCCAAAGCGGGGATGGCCCAGAAGGGCTGGATCAGGTTGGTCCATGCGTCGCCCCAGGCGATGGCAATGCCTGTCAATCCGGGATCCACGCCCAAATCGGCACCGGCAGCAAACATAATAGGAGCCTGGATAGCCCAGTGACCGCCACCGGAGGGCACAAACATGTTGAGTACCGCAGCACAGAGGAAAGTCAGCAAGGGATAAGTATGCGGAGTGGAAATAGAGATACATGCATCGCTGATGACTGTGCCGAAACAGATTCCCGAAGCTCCGACACCCGTGATAATGCCCATGATGCCGGCGTAAAACGGGAATTGCAGGATGATGCCCGCCGCACCCGTGGCCGCTTTGGTAAAAGCACGCACGTATGCCAACGGGGTACCATGCAAAATCACACCCGCAAACAGGAACAACATGATGACGGAGTTCAAGTCCAAGGAACCTCCTTTGAAACCCAGATGTATCACCAAATAGGAGAAACCCAGCAAGGCCACTATCCAGCTCAACAAATGGCTATTCTCCATCTTTTCGGCAGGCGTTTCAGACAAGGGTTTCATCTGTGTTTCCTCTTCTTCCAACAAGGCCGGATCAACGGTTACCGTATGTTCCTTTTTGGGATGCATCAGGGCATTGACCACCACCAGCGCAATAATCACAAGAATCACCATGACAATATTATGCGGATCCAGAATCGTGCGGGTAATATGCACAGGCTCTGTCAGAATGCCGTTAGTAGCCTTGGTCAGTGCGTCACCGGGAGTGGCCATCGTCAAGGGAATAGAACCAGAAAGTCCGGCGTGCCAAACCACGAAACCGCTGTAGGCCGAGGCAATCAGCAGGCGGTAATCCACCCCTTGCAACTTGCGGGCAATCTCTTTGGCGAAAATCACTCCCACAATCAATCCGAAGCCCCAGTTAATCCAGCAGGCCACGGCGGAAACGCCTGTCACCAGGGCAATAGCCGAGGCGGGAGTTTTCGGCAGGGCGGCCAAGCGGCCTATACCCTTTTTCACCACAGGAGCGGCTGCCAAAGTAGAACCGCAGACCAGCACCAGAGCCATCTGCATAGCAAAGGCCAGCAGTCCCCAAACGCCATTGCCCCAGTGTTCAATCACCTCAATCGGACTTTGACGGCATATCGGCATAGCCAGCAAAGCCGCCACCAGAGTCAAGATAATCGCAAAAATAAATGGTTCGGGCAGGTATCGCTGCACCACTCTCACACAAGCACGAATAACTTTCTGAAACATTTTGATAAAACTAAGAACTAAGAATTAAGAGTTAAAAAGGTTGATTTGTTGAATTGTTTAGATGTTGAAATGTTTAAGTGTTAACAATTAATAGGTTATAGTTTTTTTAGCTTTCAACTTTTAGTTTAATTGGCACATTAGCACATTGTTAATTAGCACATTAACTATTTTGCTAATTAACTAATTGTCAATTACTCCATTCGGATGTTGTTCCCAGAAATCGGCATTTTCAATGTCCAATTCTTTCGGGTCGAAGACTGGTTCCTTGCCTTCTTTCTGCTGTTTCTCATAGCTGTTGAAGGCCTTGATAGCCGTCTTGGAGAGCAGCAATATAGACACCACATTAATCCATGCCATGGTACCCACGCCGATGTCGCCCAAATCCCAAGCAGCCTTAGCGGATTTCATAGAGCCATAAAACACCGACAACACTATGACGAAACGCAGTATCCAAACAGCCACATGTTCACGTCTGCCTTTGCCAAACAAATAAACGATGCTGGTTTCCGCATAATAGTAATAGGCCATGATGGTGGTAAAAGCGAAGAATGCCAGAGCCACCGCCACGGAGACATTGCCTACCATCTGTCCAAAGACCGTTCCGATTGCCGTGGATGTATAGGACACATCCGGGGCTCCCAAGGCGTAGGAAGAAGTGACAAGATATTCGCCCGTCGTGGCATTCACCACGTTATAGGTTTTGGCGGCCAAAATCATTACGGCGGTAGCCGAACAGACCAACAGAGTATCGATATAAACGGAGAAACCCTGCACCAAACCCTGTTTTACAGGATGCGACACTTTGGCGGCACCGGCCACAATGGGACCCGTACCCTGTCCTGCCTCATTGGAATAGATGCCACGTTTCACTCCCCAGGCAATAGTGCTACCCAAGATACCTCCTGTAATTTCATGCAGACCTATCGCGCCCGACAACATATCCTTCAACACGGAGGGGATGGCTGGCCAATGGTAGCAAAGCACCACCACCGCCATGACCACATATATGACAGCCATGAACGGGGCCACAATCTGCGCCACGTAAGCGATACGCTTGACACCGCCTATTACCACCAAACCGAGCAAAGAAGCCACTATCAATCCAATATACATGGGATTAACCTGAAAAGAATTGGCGAAGGCGATAGCGATGCCATTGCTCTGCACGGGGGGCAGGAACAAACCGCAGGCCACCACCGAGCACACGGCAAACAAAACTGCCAACCATTTGCTATGCAAACCTTTTTCAATATAATACGATGGGCCACCGCGAAATTGACCGTTATGGTTCTCCTTGTAAATCTGTGCCAAGGTAGCTTCCACAAAAGCCGAGCCAGCACCAAAGAAAGCGATAACCCACATCCAGACAATAGCGCCAGGGCCACCATAACCGATGGCCGTAGCTACGCCCACAATATTACCAGTACCCACTCTGCCCGACAAAGCGATAGCAAATGCCTGGAAAGAGGAGATGCCCGTTTTCTGTTTCTTGTCGTTCGTAAACAGCAGTCGCACCATCTCTCCAAAATGACGCACCTGCACAAAGCGTGTGCGGAAAGAGAAGTACAGTCCCGCCAGCAGGCACAGAGCCACCAAAGCCGGGCTCCATATCCAAGCCGACAGCTGGGCCACTCCTTTTTCCACTATACCCTGAAATTCCGCAAAATCCATTATATGCACAATAAAAATGCAAAATTACAAATTTTTTCGATTAGCCAATAATTTAATGTGCCGATGGGCTTGTGGGCCGTGAGCTGTGGGCTGTGAGCTGTGGGCCGTGGGGCGTGGGGCGTGGGTAGTGGGCTTATGGGGTGGTGGACTAATGTATTAATTGTTATAAGTCAATTAGTCAATCCCATTTGTCTGTTTTGCGCATTTCTGGATAAAAAATCACAAAAAATGCATCATTTCTTCTATAGCACTTATCTGAAAGGCACAAAACGAATCTTTTAAAAAACTAAATATCAACAAATTACATAATTCTAAAAATTTTTCACCAACCCATTGTCAGATTAAAAATTTTTCGTATTTTTGCATCGCAATTTTGCAAGGGAGCTTAGCTCAGTTGGTTTAGAGCATCTGCCTTACAAGCAGAGGGTCACTAGTTCGAATCTAGTAGTTCCCACAAAAAAAACACTCACGAAACTGTGAGTGTTTTTTTTTGCATAGCCTGAGGCCGGGAATACTACAGCCTATTCCTCCAAACATTTCAATCACATTACATGTCTCGCAATTTGTCGAACAAAATTTCCCATTTCATCTGCTTAATATACTGACAAATGCGTATCCAAAGATGACAAGTTGCAAACACCATTCTTCATCATAAATCACATCTATTTAAAAATCAATAAATTAAATACTATTTTAGTAGCTAATTCATTGAAAGAAAAATTTTTAATCGACTAATATATTATATAAGAAAAAAATTGTATTTTTGCAGTCCCAATTTTGGGGTGAATTATAAACAAAAAACAAAGGTTAAATTTAATTGTATGCCGACAATTCAGCAATTAGTAAGAAAAGGAAGAAAGAAATTGACTTCGCAAAGCAAGTCAAGAGCGCTTGACGCTTGTCCGCAGAGACGCGGTGTATGTTTGAGAGTTTACACAACAACTCCTAAGAAACCTAACTCAGCTATGCGTAAGGTAGCGAGAGTACGTATGACCAACGGAAAAGAAGTGAACGCTTACATTCCGGGTGAAGGCCACAACTTGCAGGAACACTCTATCGTATTGGTTAGAGGCGGTCGTGTGAAAGACCTTCCAGGTGTAAGATACCACATCGTCCGTGGCGCATTGGACTCCGCAGGAGTAGAAGGCCGTTTGCAGGGTAGATCCAAATACGGTGCAAAACGTCCGAAAAAGAAAGCGTAAACCGACAAACACAGTAGTAAATTGAGCACTAAAATGGGTGTCTCGAGAGTAAATAACAAAATTATTGAAGTTACAAAATGAGAAAAGCAAAACCAAAAAAACGAATCATCCTTCCCGATCCGAAGTACAATGATGTAGCAGTTACCAAATTCGTGAACAACATCATGTTGAAGGGAAAGAAATCAATAGCATTCGAAATCTTCTACGACGCTATTGACATTATTGCAGAAAAAACAAACGAAAACGGCATTGAAGTTTGGAAACAGGCTCTCGCCAACGTTACTCCTTCTTTGGAAGTAAAGAGTAGACGTATCGGTGGTGCCACCTTCCAGATCCCTACCGAACTGCGCCCCGAGAGAAAGCAGTCTGTAGGTATGAAAAATTTAATCTTATTTGCCCGCAAGCGTCATGAGAAAACCATGGCCATGAAGTTAGCCTCCGAAATCATGCAAGCCTACAAAGAAGAAGGTGCCGCATTCAAACGTAAAGAGGATATCCACAGAATGGCAGAAGCTAACAAGGCATTCTCTCACTTCAGATTCTAGTATATATATACTAAATAAAATTATACCGGAAAGAAAAAGTTTATGTCGGAAGATTTATCGAAAATCAGGAACATCGGGATTATGGCGCATATTGACGCCGGTAAGACCACCACGACAGAACGTATTCTTTATTACACCGGTAAAAGCTACAAGATTGGTGAAGTAGACGAGGGCACAGCCACCATGGACTGGATGGTGCAGGAGCAGGAGCGTGGTATTACCATCACCAGCGCCGCCACCACCGTCAACTGGGACTATGAAAACCAGAACTACAAGATCAACATCATCGACACACCGGGACATGTTGATTTCACCGTCGAAGTAGAACGTTCTTTGAGAATATTGGATGGAGCCGTCGCCATTTTTTGCGCGGTAGGAGGTGTGGAACCTCAGTCCGAGACCGTATGGAAACAGGCCAACAAGTACGATGTGGCCCGTATCTGCTACGTCAACAAAATGGACCGTATGGGTGCCGACTTCTACGCAGTGGTCAAGCAAATCAAGGAAAAACTCGGCGCTAAAACCATAGTGCTGCAACTGCCTATCGGCAGCGAGGAAAATTTCGTCGGTTTGGTGGATCTCATCGAGAAGAAAGCCTACACCTGGAACGAGGAAGACCAAGGCGCGACCTACACAGAGTGCGAAATCCCCGCCGACATGATCGACGAAGTGGAAGAATACCGCAACCTGCTGCTGGAAACCGTGGCCGAGCTCGACGACAAGCTGATGGAGAAGTTCTTTGAGGATCCCGACAGTCTGACTATTGAGGAAATCAAGAATTGCATCCGGAAAGCCACCATCGCCAACCAGTTGACCCCAGTGCTCTGCGGTTCTTCGTTCAAGAACAAAGGAGTGCAGCGACTGATTGACGCCATCGTCAGCTACCTTCCCTCCCCTGCCGACATGCCTGATATCAAGGGCATCAATCCGAAAACGGAGCAGGAAGAGACGCGCAAAATTGATGAGAAAGAGAATTTCGCGGCTTTGGCTTTCAAAATTGCCATCGACCCTTACGTCGGCAAGCTGACCTTTATCAAGGTTTATGCCGGCACGCTGAAAACCGGTGACATGATTTACAATGTCTCCACCGGCAAACGCGAAAGAGTGTCGAAAATCATGCTGATGCACTCCAACAAGCAAATCCAGATGGACAGCATCAGCGCAGGCAATATTGTGGCTCTCGTAGGCATGAAGGAAATCAGGACTGGCGACAGCCTGACTGACGAAAAACACCCGATACTGCTGGAAAACATCGTTTTCCCAGATCCGGTGATCCAGATTGCCATCGAGCCGAAGACCAAAGACGATGAGGACAAGCTGATGCAAGCCCTGAACCGTCTGGCCGAGGAAGACCCCACCTTCAAGGTGACCGTTTCCGAGGAATCGGGACAGACCCTCATCAGCGGCATGGGTGAACTTCATTTGGACATCCTGCTGGACCGCCTCAAACGCGAATTCAACGTCGCCTGCAACCATGGCAAGCCTCGTGTGACCTACAAAGAAGCCGTCAACGACTTCGTGAAACACCATGAGGTTTACAAACGGCAGACTGGCGGCAAAGGCTCATTCGCCGAACTGGAATTCCAGATCAGTCCGACCCCGGCCGACAAGAAAGGTTTGTTCTTTGAAAGTCAGGTCAAGGGAGGCGTGATTCCGAAGGAATACATCGCCGGCGCAGAGAAGGGTTTCAGCATCGCCATGACCAACGGCAAATACGGATTCCCGCTTGAGGCACTGACCGTCACCATTTTAGACGGCAGCACCCACAGTGTGGACTCCGACGCCATGGCCTTCGAGGTATGCGCCAAGATGGGCTTCAGAGAAGCCATCCGCAGCGTGGAAACCTCCATTCTCGAACCCATCATGAAGGTGGAAATCACCACCCCGGATGAGTACATCGGGAATGTGACCAGCGACCTCAACCGCAGACGTTCGGTTTTGGAACAGATAGAGGCGAAAATCGGCCACCAGATCATCAAGGCACAGGTGCCGTTGGCTGAAATGTTCGGCTATGTCACCACCTTACGCTCCATCAGCTCAGGACGAGCCAACTACAGCATGGAATTCCTGCGTTATGCGGAGGTTCCGGCGGATGTAAAAGATTACATCCTCAATGTTGGAAGGTATGCCCTGCTGTGATATTCTGAAAGAACTTAAACAGAAACAATAAACAATTTCAAAAGTAAACCAATAAAAACAAAACAACGTGAGTCACAGAATCAGAATCAAATTAAAGTCATTCGACCATACTTTGGTAGACAAATCTGCTGAAAAGATTGTGAAGACAATCAACGCAGTGAAGGATGACAAAGTTGTCGTTGTGGGACCTATTCCACTTCCGACACACAAAAAGATTTTAACAAGAAATCAAGAGAGCAGTTCGAACTCTCCACTTACAAGAGACTGTTGGACATTTACGGTACAACCTCCAAGACCATCGACGCATTGATGAAGCTGGAATTGCCCAGTGGCGTTGATGTAGAAATCAAAGTGTGATGACGATATCGGGATGCGGTATAACTGCTGTCCCTCGTCTAAAAAAAATCAACCTCGTCTTCTAAAGACGAGGTTTTTTTTTGTTATTTCACATGAGCGATGGAGCTTGCTTCCGTGGCAAAAGCCACAAAAATTTTGCAACTGCTTACTACTAATTATCACGAAGACAGCGTACGGAATGTTTGCTTGATGTTAATTCATAACCACCACCAAGATCACGACACCTATAAGCATCAATGTCAAAACACCATGCACAAGTATCAATTACACCAGATGGGATAACCAAATTTTTACCAAACGAGCTCCAAAACCATGCATATTTCCCTAATTCATGTCCTGCCCCTGCAGCTAATGCCGAAAAACCAGTAGCATTATTAAGCTGCATTTCATATCCCACCAAACCATGCATCTGATCATAGTGATTGTCCCACCAATAAGCTGTGTATGCAGTATCCCAACTCCATGTGGCAGCCAATGCTTTGACTTCACTACCCTGAAGATAGTGATATCCGTCACTCCCGGGAAGCAAATATTCAGGTACACTGACAATATACTCAAATAATTGTGTCCATTCCGCATTACTGGGCACATGCCATCCTGTAGGACAGATACCCTGTACGCCACTAGGATTTGACTCACTGCTATTTTGCCCATGCATTACTGCCGGCCAATTATACAAATAACCGTATAAATCCACATTATAACTAAAACCATTGGGGTAGTATCTATACGGTTCTGTAAGACTCCGTACAGGATCTGTATAACTACTTGTACATCCCAAAGGTATTGAGGATCCATCAGCATAACGAGTCGTTTTCAGATTTTCCGCCATCCACACCTGATTTCCAATACGCACAGCATCATAACTGTTACCATCAATATCTGTTACAGCATTATGAATAACATCCGCCGTATTGGGATATTCGTGATGAGCACCGCTACCACCTCCTCCTGGATTTTCAGTATTACTATTGCCAGAATTTTGGTTGTTTGTGTTTTGTTCTTCTTTATTGCATGCTATAAAAAGTGTTATAATTATCAACATGCACAAAGTCCAAAAATTTTTTTTCATAGGTTCATTATTTTACTGTTTTTTTTGCAAAGATAATACTTTTTTTAACACTAACTAATAATTTTTAGCGTCAATATACATATTTTACTCCCATTTCATCGTTCTGCAACAATGATATACATCAACTACTTTTTTTCAAATTAACTTTTATTAACTTTTTATTTTACTAATATACAGATGTTTAATTTAATTAATAAAACTAAAAATGGATTTTTACAAATAAAAGCAGTATTTTTGCAGCCATTTAATAGCCGACTATCTGCAAGAGCACGGGTGCAGCGGCAAATTCCATACATTTATTACGAGACCAAAGGTGGACACACCTGGCGAAACTGGAGACTCTATTTATCTGAGTTCCTGCAGTTTATATTCAAAGATAATACCGAAGTGGAATAATCAATTCCTGATACGACTATCTATTTCCCGAATTGTATCACTTTCCTGCCACATACATAACACAAGCTCCAAAGGTAAACTTCTGGACCTCAACATTTTGAAATCCAACAGAGTGCAACATCGGCACGATGACCTCCTCTTTTGGAAATGCCAGAATGGACTTAGGCAGATAACGGTACGCCTCTTTATGACCGGAAACAAGGCCTCCGACAAATGGCAGGAAATGCAAGGCATATAACTTATAGCACCTTAAGATGAACGGATTGTCGGGATAAGACAATTCCAAAATGACTAGTTTGCCCCCGGAACGCAACACCCGGCACATTTCGGACAGGCCCCGTTCCAAATGCTCAAAATTTCGAATGCCAAAAGCCACACTCACCCTATCATAACTATTATCCTCAAAGTCAAGATGTTCTACATCACCCTGCTGAAGAACGATATTCCCCTGCACCTTTTGCCTTCCCACTTCCAGCATCTGCTCCGAAAGGTCGACACCCACAATCTCGCTTTCTGCGGGCAGCTTTTGGGAAATGGCAATGGCAAAATCTCCTGTACCCGTCGCCACATCCAGCACACGCCGCACCTCAGGCTGGTCGGCGATGGTTCTTACCGCCTTTCGCCTCCACGAACGGTCTATGCCGAAAGACATAATGTGATTCAGACGATCATAGCTGGGAGCGATGTCGTTAAAATATTGGCGAATGGTGGATTTTTTTGGCATGATATTCTATTATTTTATTTGGTAATGGGCTATGAGCGATGGGGTATGAGCTTTAAAAAGTTCAAAATTCAAAATTCATATTTATCAATAATCCTTATCCAATATTCCACTTTCAACCATTTAATCCTTACTACTCATTGCTCACTGCTCATTGCTCATTGCTCATTGCTCATTGCTCACTACTCACTGCTCACTGCTATATTCCCGCAAGCACCGCAAACACAAAGGTGGAAATCACCAGCAACGGCAGAGCCGGATCGAGCTCTTTGCCCTTGCGTTTCCACACCATATTCATGTGAATCATGAACAAGGGCAAGGTGATGAAATACAGCAAATTCCATAAGGAAGTATAGGTAATCAAAGTAAAAAGCACCATGCAAAGCCAGCCCAGCGCAATCAGTATCGACTGGAAAATTTTGGCATTGACTTCACCTATCTTCAACGGCAAAGTAATCCGGGTGGCCGCATCGGACTCCATATCACGGATATTGTTGACATTGAGCACCCCTACACTGAAACAGCCGATGGTAACAGTCGGCAGAAGCAGTGACCACGAATCAAAAGTATGCGCCACCACATAATACGCACCTAACACAGACACCAGTCCAAAGAAGATGAAGACAAACACATCGCCAAGACCTCTATAGCCATACGGATTCTTGCCCAAGGTATAGTGCATAGCAGCCCAAATGGCCGCCACACCCAACACAAGCATCATCACGGGCTGCCAAGCCCAAAAAGTGCCGAACGAAGTCCATACCATCGCTGCACCGAAACCACAGCACAAGACCACAAATAAGGCAATCAGCATCTTGAAATCACTGACACTGATGGCTCCTTGCGCCAAACTATACATCGGTCCCTCACGCTGCTCGCCATCGGTTCCCCTCAAGAAATCACCCAGTTCATTACTCAAATTCGACAATATCTGCAAACAAACCGTGGTCAGCAGCAACCACACAATCAACCACAAAGAAGCCTCATGTGTTTTCATTGCCAGCATCAGGCCCAAAACGACACCAGACAGTGACAACGGCAGTGTGCGCAAGCGCATGGAAAAAATCGCAGCTTTAAATTTACTCATATTCGATCTTGTTTTAGAAGTCGTACCCCGCACTCAAATACACCCCTACATTATTGTTGGAGCTATTCCAATGCACATTAGCCATCAACGGGCCGAACTTCGACTTATAAGCGAACTGTATTCCAGCAGCATAGTTGGCATGTTCCATCATGTACAGTTTTCCATCATTTACGGATCCATCGTGAAAGGCTGCGGCAATGGCCGACAGATAGCAATTTTTGTAAACTTTGAAACGGAAATTCAGATCAACAACACTCAATAATCGTTCACAGATATACTCGCCCCTGAAACCGATAAAAGGAATCTGATGATCATAATACCTTCCCTCCATGGAGCCGCCGACATAATTATACATATATTCATAGGAATTAGGATCCCCCATAATATATCGTCCACGATAAGAGGCAATAATGGCAAAAATGCGTCCTGCCGAAATGGTGCCAATAACCCCCGTACCGAGATAATGAGTTTTTTTGCAATTATAGTCATAATTCAGATATGCTCTCACCCCTTTGTTAGGAAAATAGCGATCATCCTGATTACTGAAGGCAAAACGCAGAAATACGTTTGGATAAAAAACATCCCACCTTCCGCCCTGTTCATAGCCTTTTACAGAAAAATAGCGATAAAAAGGAAATTGTTCAATACGGAAACCACCCGAAAGGTCAACCATGCTCCAATGGGTATCGGAGATATACACCGTTGCCTCATTTCGCAAGGAGTGTTCGATATACAATTTGCCTTTGGCAAAAAAATCCGCCACACCCGTCAACATGCGATAATGCACCTTGAGGGAAACCCCAATTTTAGGACCCTTGACGGGAGTATAGTTATAGTCAAGTTTCAGGTATGGAGAGGTGGACAATCGCGCGATGATATCAAATTCAGAACCGTAAATATTGTTGCGGTTAAGACCGACATTAATCAAAGCGGCAAACCATTCTTCGGTATCGGCGCGCAAGCCGATGCCAATAGAATTCCTCGGACGTTTTTCGCAATTAAACACCAGTTTGTAGGAGCCATTTCCATCCCCTATCAAGCTGTAGGTCACGTGCGAGAAGGCCTTGGTACCATATATGATAGCCATAGCAGCTTCAAAATCCTCCTTACCATATAGCTCTTCAGTTTTCATGCGGATTTTCCCATTAAGAAATTTCTGCTCCTTCTCATTTAAACCAGAAAATTCCACCGACGAGATAGTAATTTTCTCGTTGGCAATATTAACAGCCTTGGGATGATAGGTATGGCGGCCTCCGTTACCCACCAGGCGGACAATGCTGTCAAGCTCGCGTTCGTGTTTAATAGCTTCCTTATAACCCCTGTCAATCAGCGTGGCAATTTCCTTGGTACCGAAACTCAGCATACCGAAACCCGAAATGTCGGGCGTGATGTACACCGTGGCGTTTTTAACATTCTCGTTATGAGCTTCCAGTCCACCCGAATACTGAGCTGTTTGCATCAGAATGTCAGCCATATTGTTCACATTCTCATAATTACGAGGCATCGTCATTTCAACACCGATGATGATATCGGCTCCCGCAGCCACGGCCACATCCGTAGGGAAGTTATTCTTGGTACCTCCGTCAGACAAAATCATGGAATCGACACGCACCGGCCTGAAAATACCTGGAATTGACATCGTGGAACGCATGGCAGGAATCAACGAACCCGATGTCCAATGTTTCTCGGTCTGTGTCACAATCTCAGTAGCCACACAGCAATAGGGAGTAGGCAGATCCAAGAAATCCATATTATGTTGATAACCCACTGATAATGAGCTTATCATATTATATACATTCAAGCCATAGAGAAATCCTGAAGGAAGACTTCGCTTAAACTCAAAATGCGAGAAAGGAATATCGAGGAAATATGTTTCCTTATAGCGCTGGCTATTATAAGAATAATAAGCCATCGGGATATCATCACTCATCATCACATTCCAGTCTATCGACCGCACAATAGAATCGATTTCCGCAGCAGAATAACCCATAGCATACAAACCTCCCATCAGTCCGCCCATACTGGTACCCGCTACAAAGTCAATGGGAATACCTTTTTCTTCCAGATACTTCAGCACTCCGATATGGGCCGCACCCTTGGCACCGCCACCTGCCAGCACCAAAGCGACTGTGGGTCTCTGTTTTCGGATTTCCGCCATATATTTGTGCATCCTGGCAAAAAAAACAGAATCTTCATGAGGGTCATAACTGATATTGACCAAGCCATTGGCCTGTTGTGCCGACAAAGCAAACGATATCAATAGCAATGTACATGACACTAATATTCTTCTCAAGTTATTCATTATGAGTATATTAAGCAATATGAGATTATTTTTGATGGCAAATAATATAATCTGTCATCACGCGGTAAATGTCTTTTAACTGGTCATCATGTAAAGCATTCAGATGAAATTGGATAATATTCTGGTCACCACGCTGTGCAGGACCGGTTTGTGCATCATGTGGATTCATGGTTTTCACCTTGTCCATCGTATTTTGCAGCAATGGCAGAATCATCTGCCAATTGATATCATGTTCCCGTAAGATATCGTAGGCGATGGCATACATCGCGTTGGTGAAGTTACATCCGAAAATGGCAGCCCGGTGCAACACCAAGCGTTGTGACTCGTCCAGCAGCTGGGCGGTGGAACTCAAACTTTTAGCTAATGCAAGCAGCTCTTTTCCAACTATTTCATTATTAGCCTCCACACACAACGGCACTACAACATCCTCAAAATCCATGTTCTTATTCACACTCTGATAGGGGTACAAAATACCGTAGTTGTCGGCGTATGGCTCAAAAATACGCATCGACAAGGAGCCTGCAGTGTGGGCAGCCAAGGGAAGGCGAAATGGCAACTGCTGTAACAGAGTCCCATAACTGTCATCTTTAACGGAAAAGAGGTACAAATCACTATCCGACGACAAATCCTTGATATTGTCAATGGCTATTGAGCCAGCTTTTTCCGCCAAGGCCTCAGCATGACTAAGCTGGCGGCTGTAAATTTGGCTTATCTTCAGCCCTGCATTTTTCAACGCGTATACCAGCCAATGGGCCATATTACCCGAACCAAAGAGTGTAACTTTTTCTATCATAGTTATTTATCCCAATTTAATCTCGTAAGAAAACGGCAAATGCAGATTCCGGACAAAAGTTTCAGGATTGATTTTCACTTGGGTATTCTGAAAGTTAGACGAATACTGACCCTTGCGCTCATATATTTTAATCATCAACGGCACCTTGGCCTGTTCCTGCGAAGCCTTGATCACCTCATTGATCAAATGTGCATTATTGGCCGACACATCATCAATGCCCATTTCCAAAGTCACCGAGCGGCACAAATGCTCGTAAGCATCACTTAAGTAGCAGATATCCACTGGTTTCTGATTATAAAATGCTGGTCCTTGATAATCTTTTCCCATAAATCGTTTGTCGATCTTCATTCGGACAAGCACCATCTTACCTGGTTCCAACAAATGCTTGTACTTGGTAAAATCCTCGCTGAAAAGACGCCAAGTCCAGCTGGAGTCATAATCCTCAAAGGTAACCACGCCCATATCCTTGCCTGTTTTGGTTTGGGTTTCGTTAACCGCCACAACCATCGCCGCAAACTTGACATCCTTGCCAATATGTTTCTCAAAGAAATCAGCATCTTTGAATTGCTCCAACTTCGTATTGGTATAGTGTTTAATAATCAGCTTGAACATGTCGAGCGGATGGCCGGAGATATAGAAACCTGCCACATCTTTTTCAAACTGCACCTTTTCGATGTCGTTCCATGGCTCGCACTTCGGCAGTTCGGGCATCAATTCTGCGGCAATCTCGGGCTGATCGTCAAAAATGGAGAACTGTCCCTGGGTATTCTGACTTTTGGTCACATAGGCGACCATTTTCTCAATGAAATTCTTATCACCGCCCTCTGTGGCGAACAACTGTGCCCGGTGCATGCCTGAGAAGCAGTCGAAAGCACCGCCATAGGCCAGCGACTCAATCACACGGCGGTTACAGTTGCGCAAGTCCACACGGTTCATGAAATCGAAGAAATCCTTGTATGGGCCATTTTTCTCACGTTCACCCACAATACTGTCCACTGCGCCATGTCCCACGCCCTTGAGTGCCGCCAAGCCAAAGCGTATATTACCCTCCTTATTTACACTGAACGACAACTCCGACTCGTTGATATCCGGTCCAAGCACCTTGATATCATGTTTTTGCGTATCCTCAATAAAGGCACTGATTTTGTCCATGCTGTCAAGGTTATTGGTCAAGTTGGCCGCCATAAACTCTGCCGGATAATGCGCCTTCAGATAAGCTGTCTGATAGGCCACCCAAGAATAGCACGTTGCATGCGACTTGTTGAAAGCGTAAGAAGCGAACTTCTCCCAGTCGGCCCAGATTTTCTCCAAAATCTTCGGATCATGACCATTTTTCGTACCTCGAGACAAGAATTCCGGCTTCAAATAATCCAGTTTATCTTTCTGCTTTTTACCCATGGCCTTACGCAGGGTATCGGATTCGCCACGGGTAAAGTTGGCCAACAGTCGCGACAGCAACATCACCTGCTCCTGATAGACAGTAATACCGTATGTATCTTTCAGATAGCGTTCCATCACGGGAATATCATACTTGATTTCCTCCCTACCCTGCTTTCGATCAATAAACTGCGGAATATAATCCATGGGGCCGGGACGATAAAGAGCGTTCATTGCGATCAAATCCTCAAACTTACTCGGTTTCAGCTCTTTAAGATACTTTTGCATTCCTGCGGATTCAAACTGGAACGTGGCCACTGTATCGCCGTTACAAAACAATTGGTATGTCAGCTCATCATCCAATGGAATATTGTCAATATCAACATCTTCCCCTTTGGATTTCTTGATATTTCTCAAAGCCTCTTTGATGATGGACAATGTTTTCAGTCCCAAGAAATCCATTTTAATCAAGCCGACATCTTCCACCACAGAGCCTTCGTACTGGGTAACCAGCACCTTTCCTTCGCTTTCCTTGTCCTCGATGGTAGCCAAGGGCGCAAAATTGGTCAGATCGTCCGCACCGATAATGACACCACATGCGTGAATACCTATTTGACGTACGGTGCCCTCCAGTTCAGCGGCATAATGCAAAATATCGTGTACTTTCTGCGAGCCATTTTCGTAGGCATCCTTCAGTTCCGGCACCAATTTCAGGCAGCTCTCGATTGTCACCTTGGGAGCCTTCTTTGTTTTCGGGTCTTCGGGAAAGCGGTCGGGCACCAACTTCGCCAAGCGGTTAGCTTCCTGTAGTTCAAGGTCTTCTACTCGTGCCACATCCTTGATACTCGACTTAGTGGCCATGGTGCCGTAGGTAATAATATGGGCAACGCGTTCCTGTCCATATTTTTTCGTAATCCAATCCAAAATCTTATAGCGACCCTCATCATCGAAGTCCACGTCGATATCAGGCAGGGAAATACGGTCTGGATTCAGGAAACGCTCGAATAGCAAATCGTATTTCAGCGGATCCACATCCGTGATTTTCAAACAGTAAGCCACTACTGACCCTGCGGCGGAGCCACGGCCGGGGCCTACCGACACGCCCATTTCACGCGCAGCGGCAATAAAATCCTGCACGATCAGGAAGTAGCCAGGGAAACCCATATTTCGCATCACACTCAGCTCAAAGTCAATGCGTTCCATTACATCTTCCGGAACAGGGTCGCCATAGCGTTTGCGAGCACCCTCCAAAGTCAGCTTCCGCAGGTAATCCGCCTCCAGCTTAATACGATACACACGTTCGATGCCACCCAGCTTCTGGATTCTCCCAGCACCTTCGGCATCGGCCTCAAACTCAACCTTCAAATCCTCTTCAGTAAAGCGTTCCTTGTATTGCTCCACAGTGCCAAAAGACTCCGGGATGTCAAACTCCGGCATGATAGGATCGTGTTTCAGCTTGAATGCCTCCACCTTGTCCACAATTTCCTGTGTATTGGCCAAAGCCTCAGGCACATCAGAAAAGATAGCTTCCATCTCCTCAGGTGATTTCAGCCACTCCTGCTTGGTATAATGCAAGCGGTCGGCATCGCTCATCTTTTTGCCAGTACTCAAGCATATCAGGTGGTCGTGAGCCTCGCCATGCTCTTCCAGCACAAAATGCACATCATTGGTAGCTATCAGCTTAACACCCGTCTCCAAGGCCAGCTTCAGCAAAGCCTCGTTCACCACTTTCTGATGTTCATACACCTCCTTGTCTCCACCTGGTTTATCGGTTTTATGTCGCTGTAATTCAAGATAATAATCCTCGCCAAAGATACTCTTATACCATAAAACAATCTGCTTTGCCTTTTCATAGTCGCCGTTATAGATAGCTCTGGGGACCTCACCTGCCAGACAAGCTGACGCCACAATCAGTCCCTCATGGTATTTTTCAAGCAATTCGTGATCGATACGAGGTTTATAATGATAGCCCTCCGTCCATCCCGATGAGATAATTTTGCACAAATTGTGATAACCTGTCTCATTTTTTGCCAACAGCACCAAGTGGTTGCCGTAGCCGTTCTCCTTGCCGGTGCATATCAGGCGGCTGCCCTCCGGGTTTGTTTTGGTTTCTTTAGCCACATACGCCTCACAGCCGAAAATCGGTTTGAATATGCGTTGTTTTGCCGCCGCCAACTTGGCACGACATTCCTCTAATTTTTGCTGATATTCTTGAGATGGTGCGGAAGCCGTTTCCACATTGCCAGGAGCATTAGCGTTCTCTGCACCCGCTGTCAACTCAGCCTTTGACTCAGTTTGTTTTTGCAACTCCTCCAATTCTTTTTCAAGATCTTTGATCTCCCCTTTCACAGACTTGTTGTGTTTGTCTACAAAATCGAAGAACTCTTTGATGCCAAACATATTTCCGTGGTCGGTGACCGCCATTGAATTCATGCCGGTTTCGAGGCAGCGTTTCACCAAGCCGGAAATGGTTGACATGCCGTCAAGTATTGAATAATAGGTATGTACGTGGAGATGCGTAAACTTTGCCATAATACAAATTTTAGGTTACAAAGATAAGATTTTTTTGCATAGCGAACAAGGGGCCACAATATTTTTTTGTGGCAAAAATAAAAAACGTCTATGCAAGAAAAAGGGATAGGTTAAATTTTTTCCGGCAAACTGTCCTTTAAATAGGGGGCGGTTATGGATTCTGAAGAGGATAGCATCTGGGCAGGGGTACCTGCAAAAAGCAGTCGGCCACCTTTCTCACCGCCACCGGGGCCCAATTCTATGAGATAATCGGCCTCCTTCATCACGTCGAGGCTATGCTCAATCAGAATCAGCGTATTACCGGCATCGGTCATCTCATGGAACAGTTTCAGCAGGCGATGCACATCGTCCAGATGCAAGCCGTCTGTCGGTTCATCGATGATAAAGACCTCTCCCTTGCGGTGCAGTTGATCGGCCAGTTTGATGCGCTGCAGCTCTCCCCCACTCAAGGTGGTCATGGTCTGGTTGAGATGCAGATAACCCAAACCCACCTTGTTCAGTGCCTGCAACTGTGGCTGGAACGGCTGACCCTCGAAGAAGTCCACAGCCTCTTCCACCGACAGGTCCATCACTTCGGCAATATTCTTTCCTTTATACTGATACTGAAGCACTTCCTTGGCATAACGAGTACCATGGCACAGCTCACAAACGGTTTCGATAGACTCCATAAAAGCCATATCTGAGACGATGACCCCTTTGCCACCGCAGGCGGGACAAGCCCCTTTGGAGTTGAAAGAAAACAGTTGCATATTCTGCTTGTTGGCCTGGGCGAAAAGCTTGCGTATAGGGTCGGAAATTTCCAGGTAAGTAGCTGGCGTAGAGCGCAAATTAATGCCAATATTTTTCTGTCCGATAAAGATGGTCTCTCGGTCGCAATGGGTCTGGAAAAACTCCATCAGGGAGCTTTTACCCGAGCCTGCCACACCAGCGATGACGGTCATCACGCCCTGCGGAATGTCCACCGACAAATCCTTGAGATTGTGCAAATCGGCATGACGCACCGGAAACCAGCCCTGAGGCTGCCTTGTCTGAGTTTTGAAGGATGATTTATGGCGCAGCATGCGTCCCGTGATGGTGTCCGAGGCCAACAGCTCAGGATAAGAACCTTCGAACATGATTTCGCCACCATGACTGCCTGCCATCGGACCCATATCCACAATATGGTCGGCCATGGCGATAATTTCGCGGTGGTGCTCCACAATGAGCACGGTATTGCCATGGTCACGAAGATGCCGCAACGATTTTTTCAAACGGGTGATATCCTGCGGATGCAATCCCACACTGGGCTCGTCGAGCACGTAAGCCATATCGGTCAGGGCTGAGTTGATATATTTGGCAATTTTGATACGCTGCGCCTCACCCCCCGACAAAGTGCCTGTGCCACGGCTTAACGACAGATAGCCCAGACCTATATTATTGAGTGCCTGAACACGCCTCAGCAGTTCACGCTTGAGATCCACTGCCAACGGATCGTCGATGGCGGTGATGAATGCCTCCAATTCGGAAATCGGCATATCCCCCACTTCGGCAATATTCTTGCCATTGATGCGGCAGGAGCGTATTTTCTCATTGAGACGTGTGCCTTTGCAATCGGGGCAAGTACCCATGGTAAGCATCGGATTCAGCACAGCGGCATGCAAGAGCCCCTCTTCCGAATTAATGATACTTCGATACATACGGGGTATAAGCCCTTCGTATTTTGCGGTTTTTGGCCAATTGGAGGGCGGATTCTTCAGCTTTATCTGGGGAGAATTCAGAAACAAATCCAGTTCTTCCGGCGAATAGTCCTTGATTTTCTTGTCCAGGTCGAATAAACCGCTATGGGCATATCGAATCCAGCGCCAGCCTCCTTTTCCAAAAGCAATATAATGAATAGTATCCTCATCGTTAAGGGACTTGTCGAAATCCACCAGCTTGTGGATGTCCAGTTCGCGGATTTCACCCAAGCCGGCACAACGGGGACAGCTGCCTGCGGGATGATTGAAAGAGAAGGTGTCGGAATAGCCCACAAAAGGCTTGCCCACACGCGAAAACAGCAGTCGCAGCAAGGCCTGGATATCGGTATAGGTACCCACTGTCGAGCGGCTGTTTGAGGAGGGTTTCTTCTGATCGATGACGATGGTCACCGGCATATTGTTGATGCGCTCCACCTTAGGGCGACCATATTTGGGCAGGTACTGCTGCACAAACGACGGGAAGGTCTCGTTGAGTTCTCGGCGGCTCTCGGCGGCAATAGTGTCAAGGCACAGCGAGGACTTCCCCGAACCCGAAACGCCTGTAAAAACCGTAATCTGGCCCTTGGGAATCCGCAAAGAAACGCTTTTCAGATTGTTCTCCGTAGCACGGATAACTTCGATATGATCAGAGTTTTGGAAAGACATAACAATTAACATTATTTTAGGGGGGGGAGTTTCGGGCTATACCCTCAAGGGGAGTTTCGCACTTCGTGCTCAAGGGGAGTCTCGCTGAACTCGAGGGGAGTTTAAATTCCCCTTCTATAAGAAGGGGTGGCCGAAGGCCGGGGTAGTGATTCTGAATTTTGAATTTTGAATTTTGAATTTTGAATTCTGAATTACTAACCCCTAATCACTGTAACCTGTAACCTGACACCTGTCAAGTGGTCAGTTTCACCTGCGTATGGGCCTCTACCACGTTGATAGCGTAGTCGCCCAGTTTCTCGCTGTCACCAATGATATCCATGTAGTTTACACCGGTCTGATAATCATATTTCTTATCATTGACATCCACTACATTGTTCTCTTTCAGTTGGGTGCGGTAATTGTTGATTTCATTTTCGATATTCAATGACTCGTGAGGATCCAGCTGATTATCTGTATCGGCCAGAATCTTTTCCATCTGGGTCAGCGCATTGTCGCAAAGATTCCACATGTGATGGATATGGCCCAGCTGGTCTTCTGTAAACTTCTCCTTTGCCTTGAACTTTCTGTTGATTACGCGGCTCATATTATAGCAGCTGTCGCAGATACTTTCAATTTCAGAAATTTCACGTAACATACAGCGTATCTGCATCTTACTTTCACCGCTCAACTTACCCTCCGACACACGGTTCAGGTAATTGGCGATTTCCACCTCCATATTATCGCTGATACCTTCGTATTTCTCGATGCGTGCGAAAAGTTTGGAGAAATCGTCGCCGTTCTCTAATTTCAGCAATTCAGGCACAAAGCCGAACATACGGTGGGCACGCATGGCGAAATGGTTGATTTCCTTGCGAGCCTCCAGCAGCGACAACTCCGCCGTGGAGAGCAACCCTCCTGAGATAAATCGCAGACGCATATCCTCATCCTCCTCACCGCCAGAGATGATTTTGCATACGAACTTTTCAAGTAACGGGATGAACCATACAAGTATCAGCACGTTACAAACATTGAAAGCGGTATGGAAGGCACACAGCGCATAATTGATACGTTCGGCAGCGTTCGGATCCTGCGATACATCGGCTTTGGTGTCATAGCCCACGACAGAACAAACCAGAGAAATAAACGGCCTGAACACTAACAGCACCCAGCAGACCCCGAACAAGTTGAAAGTGAGGTGCGAAAGGGCTGCACGACGGGCAGAAGGATTGGCCTTCAGTGCCACAATATTGGAAGTGATGGTCGTACCGATATTTTCACCTAATACCAAAGCGATTCCCTGGTAGATGTCGGCTACACCGGTGGAGCACAAAATCATCGTGATGGCCATAATTGCCACGGACGACTGCACACAAACGGTCAGCACACCACCTATCAACATGAAGATCAAGTAGGAAAAGAAGCCCAAATTGGCAGTGGACACAAAGAAATTCATCACCATGTCGTTATGTGGCAAGTCCATGGCGATAGCGTTCTCCCTCAATGTGGCGATACCCAAAAACAGGAAGGAAAAACCGAAGATAAACTCACCAAATGACTTGGCCCCGGTGCTTTTCATATACGACATGGCCAATCCCAGCGCAAACAAGGGAAAGACCAAGGCAGACATAGGGATGCTGAAACCGAAAAGGGCAATAATCCATGCCGTAACGGTGGTACCGATGTTGGCACCCATAATTACCGAAATTGCCTGGGTAAGAGTCAGCAAACCCGCATTGACAAAGCTAACGGTAAGCACCGTAGTGGCCGTGGAGGACTGTACCGCGGTGGTAACCAAAGCGCCCGAGCAAATACCTGTGAACCGATTGGTGGTCATGGTGCCCAGCACTTTACGCAGGCCGCCACCCGTAAGTTTTTGCAGTGCCTCGCTCATCATCTTCATACCGAACATCAGCAGAGCCAGGCAGCCTACAAGTTTCAAGAACGTGAATAAGGTCATCTTCGACTATATTGGAAAATAATTATTTTTGTCCCGAAAATCCCTATTACAATGTGCAAAGTGACTTTCAAAACGCACGGCAAATATAGCAATAAAATGTGGATAAAAAACAAAAAAAAACAATTACTTCACACGTTACTGATTGTATTGAAAATTTTTGTAATTTTGCAGCCGCTTTTCAAAGCAGGTCCCATAGCTCAGTTGGTTAGAGCAGCTGACTCATAATCAGCGGGTCCTTGGTTCGAGCCCGAGTGGGACCACAACAAAAAAGCCTGAAAAATTTTCAGGCTTTTTTTGTTAATCTTTCACGCAATCCTTATATTGCCTTGTCAAATCCGCACGCTCACGTCCTATCTTATACAACTGATCGTGCAACATCATCGAGTCAATGCCCCCCTGCTCATAACGAAGGCTCCATGCCGCCTCCGACTGGTCGTAATATTGCATAATATCATTGTAATACTGACATTTTTCTTTCTTGCAGGAAACCGCAATTATAAACAGAACTGCCAAAACGATCGGTACACTTGCCTTTTTCATTTTCCTCCTATATAAATGATTCAGCAAAAATACAAAAAATTGCTGACAAAAAAGCAAATTCGGAGTTGTTTTATGATTGATTTCCTGAAATGTACCATACATAAAGAAATTTTGTTAAATTTGCATTTTTATGTACTTCATGTTCAACAAAAATATAAAACACTGATAAACAGAAAATTATGAAAAAATATCTACTTTTATCCTGTTTCCTGTTTTCCCTTGTTTGTTTTGTTTTTTCACAAAATGTCGTTACCATTGAGCAGTGTCAAGAGTGGGCAGTGGCACAATCTTCCGCCAACGTGCAGAAAGAGCTGAACGACAAACTGTTGAAAGTCAAGTTGAACAATGCCGCCTCCCATATCTTCCCCAAGCTGGAGATTAACGGAGAGGCTGCCTATCATTCGGATGTTCCACAGCTCTATCGATACGTAGCTGGCGCCGACACTTTCAACAACCATCAATATTTTATCGGTATAGATTTTGAGCAAGTGGTTTTTGAAGGAGGAAAGCTATATTATGGAAGACGTTACGAGAAATTAGCCAATCAGGCGGAAATCTACAAGGTGGAAATTTCCATCAACGAAATGAAAGAGCAGATCATTTCACTATATCTAAATTTGTTGATCTTAGACAAGCACCTCAACATTCTCAACAATGCCGAGGATTTGTTACAGAAACAGCTGGCGCAGCTCAACACTCTGCAAGCCAACGGCATCATTCCCTCCAGTTCAGTATCCCAGTTGGAAGTTGAAATGATGAAAGTCGGCCAAAACAAAGGCGAGTTGCAGGCCAAAAAAGAGTCGCTCATTGCCTCTCTGTCCATTCTTACCGGCAAAGACCTGTCGCAGGCAGAGTTCGCCATTCCCGAAGTGCCCGATGTGGACCTCAATTCCCCTTCCGCACGATTGGAATACAAAATTTTCGAGAACGGCAAACAAACCATGGAATTCCAGCGCAAACTGCATCTTTCCAACAGTCTCCCCCGCCTTTCTATCTTTGCCACAGGAGGTTATGGACGCCCCAACTACAACTTCTTCAATCCTAATTTCAAATGGTACTATGAAGTGGGAGTCCGTGTGAACATACCACTTATCGACTGGGCCAAAAGTACCGGTGTCTCCAATGTCATCAACCTGCAGAAAGCCATTCTGTCCAGTCAGGAAAACGACTTCGCCAAAGGCAATAACATTGCCATTCAAGAAAAAAGATTTGAAATCAAGCGTATTGAAGACATGTTGGTGTTGGACAAGCAAATCACCGAGAAACAGAAGGAAATCACCAATGCCTTTTCCATCCAGTTGCTTAATGGCACTATTACGGCATACGATTATATCAAACAGCAAAATGACGAAACCCAGTCTCTGATCAACCAGGAGATGCACTCTATTCAATTGCTGAAAGCGAAATATGAGCTGTTGGCACTTACAGGAAGACTGTAAGAGGTTTCAGGAGACAAGTTTCAGAATTCATAGTTCAGAATTCAGAATCACTACCCCGGCCTTCGGCCACCCCTTCTTATAGAAGGGGAATTTAAACTTCCCTCGAGTGTAGCGAGACTCCCCAAATAATTATTAACTGTTAATTTTTCACTGTTCGTAAATCAGCACTTCGGTTTTGGCGGCATAGCCACACCACACCCCCGTAACATTCTCACCCCGAATATTGGAAATCACAGGAGTAGGATTGGTGAACGGATTTTGTCCCATTGCGGCATCATTGCCACCCGTGTTCCAAAACTGATAACTATCGTAATCTATAAGGCCATACTTCACATAGACAGTGTCTCCCGGCCGATAGGTCATTCTGAAATATTCACGTTCCTCTTCCTCCGACATCTGAGGCATTAAGAAGGAGGACGGATTCGCCCTAAGCACCTCAAAATTGAAGGTCAGTCCATTAAAAGTCGCGTCATCAAAAGCCACTGGAATCGTTGTAATCCAAACATTATCATGAACTTTTTTACCATGAACCTTGACATAATACTGATAGAAATTCATTTCCGAGGGATTGTCCGACATGAGTACGCGAATCGTTCTCATAGTGTCGCGCATCATTTCCGGCATTTTATAAAATCCGATTGAGTCCAAATCAAAAGAATGCAAGATAGAAGTAGTCGCCGTGTACGTTTGGCCTCCCCACTCTATTTTCAGGTCGTAACGTGTATTCTCTTTGCCCCGCATATTACCCACGTATGCAAACATATAAGGAGATTCGCTGTTCGGCACGAAGGACAAACGTTCAGTCTCCCCATCTGAAGATGTCACCGTAACCACGGCATCCATCACCAACACATTATTCAAAATATAATTCAAATCAATTTGCTGAAAGAACGGCACACTACGGGTCAGCATCACCCTTGCCGGCTGCCCCAATTCGATATAACCTTCCACCACCAATTTAGGCTGATAGTCCGGCAAATCCACCTCTATCTCTGTCTGACAGGCATTGAACTGCAAAATCAACAGCAAAGCTATAAAGAACAGATAAGCAATCCTTTTCATTTACTTGATTTTAAAATTCCAGGTTATTGACGGCATTATTGGCACCAAACTCATCTGATAAGCCTTGGTTTCTATTTCAAAAGCGCCCTGCGACACATCCACATTGGTCTTGGTTTCGTAGAAAATGAAGAAGGGATTCTTTCGATTGTACAGATTGTAAATAGAGAAATTCAAGCTGGTTTCGAAATGCTTGCGTTTAGCGATAAACCAGTCCACCGAAATATCCAAACGATGGTAGGGAGCCATGCGGTATTCATTCCGTTTACTGTATTCCTGTACCATGCTGCCATTAAAAATATAAAAACCGAGAGGCACCGTCATGGCATTGCCGGTAGCATATACCCAAACCGCCGAAACAGTCAGTTTGTTGCGAAGAATCTCATACGACAAGCTGATACTCACATCATGGCGACGGTCGTACTTGGCATAAAACGGCTCGCCATTGTTCAGCTCTGAGAAACTACGCTTGGTATAGGACAAGGTATAGCCAATAAAACCAGTGATCCGTCCTTTGCTTTTCCGGAAGAAAAACTCCACGCCGGTGGAATAGCCCTCGCCGAAAGTATACATCTGGTCAGGATTGACCATCAACGAATTAAAAGCCAATCCATCCTTGTATTCCGCCAAATTATACATTTTCTTATAATAACCATCAACATAGGCCTCAAACATATTTTTATAAAAATTCTGATAGACGCCCAGTGACACCTGTACACAGGTCTGCGGCTTCAACAAGTCGGTAGATGGCATCCACACATCCACCGGCAGAGAGATGGTAGACATGGGGATTTGGTGCAAATATTGGTAATTCAAGGTTGCGGACAGCTTGATGGAAGTATATTTGGCCAGCTGGAAACGCATATTCAAACGAGGTTCCAGCCTGTTATACTGCGAAACACGCTGTCCCTTGCGATACACAACAGAATCCACAATCATATCCCTTTCGTCCAACAAATAGCGGGTAAATTCCCCCACATGTTCGAAATGAGAGTAACGCAATCCCATATTCACTTTTAACCATTTCGTCACATCCCACTCGTCAGAGACATATATGCCCAATTCGTGGGCATAAAGCGGAGCGGTTGTGGGCAAGGACAGATTCGTATTCTCACCGGCTTCCACATCATACTCGTTCGGACGCATCACATGGTAGATATAATGTATGCCGAAGCGAAGATTATGCGCCGGAGACGGCAAATACGTCAATTCACTCTTCAAGGCATATTCTTCCAGTCCCGATTTCAATTCGAATTTATAAACATCCATTCCCATCAGTGTGGAGAAATCGTAATGACTGAAAGTGAAGAATGTATTCAGGAACAACTGTGGTGAAATGATATAGTTCCAACGTGCGCTGGCCATTGCATTGGCCCATAGGAAATTAATATTGGTCGAGCCCGACTTGGACTTATAACCATAACGGTCTCTTCCGTAATAACCACCGAAATACAGACGATGTTTATCATTGATCACCACATTGAATTTGGCATTCAGGTCATAAAAATAGAACTTGACCCCTTTCAGCTGGTGTTTTTTGGGAATAAAAGGCTGGATTAACAGATCGACGTAGGTACGCCGGCCTGAAATGATAAAAGAACAAACATCTTTTTTTATTGGCCCCTGCAATGTGAATTTGGAAAAAAGAAGACCGATGCTGCCATCAAACTCATACCTTTTCATATTACCCTCTTTCTGGCTTACGTCGATAATGGAAGACAAGCGGCCACCATAATAGGCAGGCATACCCGACTTATATACTTCCACGTTCCGGATGGCATCGGTGTTGAACACCGAGAAAAAACCAAACAGATGGCTTGCGTTATAGATAGTCGCCTCATCAAGCAGCACAAGGTTTTGGTCGGCGCCGCCGCCACGCACATACAAGCCACTGTTTCCCTCGCTCCCGGACGAGAATCCCGGCATCAGCTGCACAGTTTTGATCACATCCGTTTCGCCAAGGAAAGCGGGCATTTTCTTAATAGTTTGCACTTGAATATCCATCTTCCCCACATCCACGCTACTGACATTATGGTCGTCCTGCTGGCCGGTCACCACCACCTCGTCGGTCAGGATAGCTGCCGGCTCCAGCGCGATGTTCATTGTTTTTTTGTTTTCCAGCAGCAAACTTTCGCTGATCTCTTTATAACCCATAAAAGAGACTTTCAGCTGATAGGTGCCTGGGTAGACAGAAATAGAATAAAAACCCGCCTTGTTGCTTACACAACCTTGCGGGTTAGAAGGATTGGCCGTATCGGTCAAAATAACATAGGCTCCTGTGATTTGCTCACCACTGTACGCATCAGTAACAGTCCCTGAAAGAGTGACCTTTTGAGCAAACACGAAATGAACTGCGGCAATCAGAATTGCCAGACAACAGAGCCGCTTCAAGATCTTATTCTCTCACTTTCAAAATAAAACCTGTACCATGAACATTGCAGATCTCCACTTTCGGTTCGAAGCCAGGAAGATACTTGTCATGACGACCGCCGTTGGGATTCAGATGCTCTTTTTTAACAGGTTCGATATTGATATAGGAACGCAATTTTGTCAAGAAGACGTCCATGCTGCGACCCACGGAGTAATCCTCGTCGCCCCATACTTCTTTCAAAATCACCTCACGAGGCAGCAGCTTGTTTTTGTGCTCGCACAACAGTTTCAGCAATTCTGCCTCTTTACGGGTCAAAGTACGGGTTTTCTTGGGATGAATCAACTGCATGGCGCTGTAGTTGAATTCAAAATCGCCAAATTTATAGATTTTCTCATCGTACAAAGGATCGGATTCATCTTTGAAACGACGGGTGCGGCGCAAAATGGCCTCAATACGCAATGCCAGCTCTTCTGTGCTGAAAGGTTTGGACATGTAATCATCGCAACCCAATTTGAATCCTTTGATACGATCTTCCTTGCTGGATTTGGCAGTCAGGAAAATGACAGGAACATCGGAATCTAACTTTCTGATTTCCTGCAACAAGGTGAAACCATCCTTGTCCGGCATAATGACATCTAAAATGCAAATGTCAAACAAGCCTCTGTTGAATGCTTTGGATGCGGAATTGCCGTCGCTGAACTCAGCAACCTCATATCCCAACATCTCAAAATAATCTCTTAAAACGTAGCGAAGATTCTGACTATCTTCGACTAACATAATTTTGCCCTTTTTCATTTTACTTTGGTTTGAAACGCTATCTTTACTTTTCATAGTATATAACGAGTTGATTATCAATTAGTTTGAGTTCTTCCTTTTCTTCCAGCAAATATATAAAAAAAAATTCTATTAAAGTTTCTTTTCTGAAAAAATTATTAATACAAAATCGTATATTATTGATTTTCAGTAAATTATTTTTTCGCAACAGTTGAAATAACATGCCAAATCTGTGAGGCAGCATTATTCCATGAAAAGACATCCTTGCGTTTCCAAGCTTTTTCCACGAGACTATTTCTTAGAGTCTCATCCTGAATTTTAATCATAGCCTCTGCGATATCGGTTTCATTGAAGGGATCGACCAACAGAGCGGCATCGGAAGCCACTTCGGGCATAGAGGTCACATCGGACGTAATAACCGGCACCTTACAGCGGAAGGCCTCCACAATAGGAATTCCGAAACCCTCAAAATAAGACACATACACCGAAGCAAAAGCCGAAGCCGTAACCGAGTGCAATTCTTCTGCACTCAAATGTCCCAGAAAAACGACATCCTGTTTGTAGGTCAAGCCCTCGTAGGCCTCTTTGATTTCTCCTGTCCACCAGCGTTTTTCTCCGACAATCACCAATTTCGTGTCGAGTCCCGTTTTCAGGCGGAAGCGGTCGTAAGCCCGGAACAAGCGCGCCAAATTTTTACGGGGATGAAGGGCACCCACAAACAGAAAATAATTTTTCCCTTCCGTATACTTTTGGCGAATCTGTTGCTGTTCTGTTTGCGGCAATGGGGTAAAAAGCTCATTGGCGCCATTGTACACCACATCAATCTTATCGGGATTGGTGCCATAGCAGTCGCATATATCTTTTTTTGAAAATTCGGACACTGTGATAATACGTTCCGCCTTTTGGGCATACTGCGGGAAATACTTACGATAATGCCATAGCGGCAACGCTGGGATATCGTTCGGGAAATGCTCGAAGCTCAAATCATGGAAATGAGCGATAGAAGGAATATCGGTTCGTAAGCTGAGATAACCGTCGGGAGAATAAAAAACATCGGGACGCAACTGTCGAAGGGCACGTGTGACAGCCAACTCAAAATACAAAATAAACAGGAAAGGATGGCGAGCCTGGGGGATCAGTGTCACCGGGGTCACATTGTCACCGAAAATATACTTCGGATCCGGCTTTCTGTCGAAGAAAAAGACAAACTCAACCTCCGGGTGGTCCGCCACCATACGGCGCAACGTCTCGTACATTACCCATCCTATACCTTCCAGCTTATTGGGAAGCAACAATCTGGTGTTAACCGCTATCTTCAAATTATTTTTTTTTGCAAAAGTACAATTTTTTCTGAAATTGACACGTTTTTTTTCGTGAAAGCTTGACATTAACCAATTTGCCAATTAACTAATTGACTAATTCAACATGTCCATTAAAAACAATTTGCTAATTTGCTAATTGACCAATTTGCTAATTTTTGTATCTTTGCATTTTTAAACATCAACTGATAAGAATGATTGAAAAACAACATAGGGAACATTTTCTTGCCAAAACTTTTGCGGGATTAGAGGAGGTGTTATTGCAAGAGCTGGAAGCGTTGGGAGCGCACAACTGCCAGCGACACAGCCGTTCCGTCTCTTTCGAGGGTGACCTTCCCCTACTCTACAAGGCTAATTATTTCTGCCGCACCGCATTGCGAATTCTCTGGGAAATGGAAAGTTTCACTTTTCGCGACAACAACCAGTTCTACGACACCCTATACAAATTCCCGGCAGAAAAATACCTTTCGAAAGACGGCACGCTGGCGGTCAGCGCCTCACTGACGGAGAGCGACTTCAAAACACCACTTTTCCCCTCGGTACTGGCCAAAGACGCCATCTGCGACCGTTTCAGAAGTCTGTATGACGAGCGTCCATCGGTAGACAAAGAGGAACCTGACGTACAGTTTCACCTGCACATTTACCGCAATACCTGCACTTTATATCTGGACAGTTCGGGCGAGTCGCTGCACAAGCGCGGCTACAAGGTATCGGGGCATCCCGCCCAAATCAATGAAGTGCTGGCGGCAGCCATGATCAAACTCAGCGGCTGGCACGGGGAGTGCGATTTCATTGACAACATGTGTGGTGGCGGCACCCTGCTGATAGAGGCAGCCATGCAAGCGCTCAACATCCCCGCCGGCTATTACCGCCATCACTGGGGATTCTTCAACTGGAAGAATTTTGACCGCCGGCTGTGGAACAAGATTACCGACAGCGCCGATATCAAAGAGGATGTCAATATCAACTTCTACGGTTACGACATCTCTGGACGATATTTAGGCATGGCCAAATCCAATGTGCAGGAGGCTGAGTTGCAAGACTTTATCTTCTTGGAAAAATCTGACATGGCCGACACACGCCCCGAGCGCACCCCCGCCTTAATCATGATTAACCCACCCTACGGCGAGCGTTTGGAGGTGGAGGACCTCAAGAGCTTATACAAGAAAATCGGTGACACTTGGAAGCAGCATTTCAGTGGCTGCACCGCCTTCATCATCAGCTCGGATATGGAGGCGCTCAAGAGCATCGGACTGCGCCCCTCTCGCCGCTTCAAGCTTTTCAACGGTCCTCTCGAGTGCCTGATGCTGAAGTTTGACCTATACGCGGGGAAGAAACAGGGGACAGAAATAATTAAGAATTAAGAATTAAGAATTAAGAACTAAGAATTAAGAACTAAAAATTAAGAATTAAGAATTAAGAACTAAAAACTAAGAATTAATAGCGAAAGAACATCAAAGGACCTCGAAGAGGTCAGATTTCAATAACCCCACATAAGCGAAGCGCAGTGTGGGGAATATCAAAACATCTACATACCTTATAACATGATCTGCAAAATCGTCAACAAATCCACCAACGCCACACCAGCCTATGCCACAGCGCAGAGTGCCGGTATGGACTTGCGGGCTAACCTGGAGAGCCCCGTCATCTTGAAACCCCTGGAACGCGCCATGATTCCCACGGGGTTGTTCATCGAGCTACCTATCGGCTTTGAGGCACAAGTACGTCCCAGAAGCGGACTCGCCGCCAAACACGGCATCACCGTCCTCAATACTCCTGGCACCATTGATGCCGACTACCGCGGTGAAATCAAAGTCATCCTCATCAACTTATCTGCCGAACCATTTGAAATACAGCATGGTGAACGCATCGCCCAAATGGTTATCGCCAAGCACGAGACTGTACAGTGGGAAGAGGTAGAAGCCTTGTCAGAAACCGAAAGAGGCGCCGGCGGATTTGGCAGCAGCGGAGTGAAGTAACAGGTTACAGAGGACAAATTACAGGGGACAGGTTACAGTAGGGAGGCAATGCTTGCGTCCGTATCCTGTAGGGCTGTCATATCATGGCAGCCAAGGTAATGACGAAAATATAATGCAAATTTCAGAATGCAAAATTCAGAATTCAAAGTTCAAAATTCAAAAATAATGTGTCTCAATAAATTCTTCCCATTTCTATTATCAGTACTTCTACTGATGGCAATACCTGACGCATCGGCGCAGAAAAACAAAAGCAAGGCCCCCAAAAAGGGCAAGACCACTGTTATTTCTGACGAGACCCGCCAGCAATCCGCCCTATTTGCCGACGCACTCCGTGAATTTTATGCAGGAAACTATGAAACCGCGGAGAACAGTTTCCGCAAAGTACTGTCTCAAAACGAGAAAAATGATGCCGTGTACTATATGCTGGCGCGCATCCGAAAGGAAAGCAAAAATTATGCTGGCGCAGCCTATTATCTCAGCGAAGCGCTCAAATTAAACAAAAGCAACATCTGGTACAAGGTAGAGCTGGCGGAGATTTACGATCTCATGGAAGACTATAAAAACGCCACAAAACTATGGGAGGAAATTTGCAAAGCCAAGCCCGACAACGAATATTACCTCTTTACCCTGTCCGAAGACTATATCAACTTGGAGCAATACACCAAAGTAATAGACATTTACAACAAGCTGGAAGTGCTGGAAGGATACAACGACGAAATCACCAATGCGAAAGTCACCATCTGGCTATACCTCAATGATGTCAAAAATGCCATAGGCGAATACGATAAACTCATCCAGGAATTTCCGTCAGAACCACGGTATTATATCCTGGCCGGCAATATTTGTCAATCGAACAACCTTCCCCAGAAAGCGTTAAATTACTATCAATCAGCCCTAAAGCTTGACCCAGACAACACAATGGCCAATATGGCCATGGCCAATTATTATAGTGCAACTGGAGATGAAGAAGCCGCCTTTCAATCGCTTTACAAAGCTTTCACGGATCCTCAAATCGCCATAGACGACAAATTGCCTTTCCTAAAAAGCTATTTCACAAAAGCCGCCAAGACCCCGAACAAAGACAATATCAGTCGCTGCAAGCAACTGGCACAAAACATTTCAGAAGCGCACCCTGAAAGAGTGGAAGGCTGGGCGACCTTGGCCAGCATGTGCATGATAGAAAAGCAATATGAACAAGCCCGCGGCTATTTTGAACGAGCACTTACCAATGACCAATCTTCCTACGCTCTTTGGGAAGATTACATCTATTGTCTATCGCAGCAAAAAGACTATAAAAGCATGATTAGCAAAGGGAAAGCCGTACTTGACCTCTTCCCCACCAATGCTGCCATGATATACAATATTGCCAATGCCTATTATTTCGAAAAAGACTATACCAAAGCGATTGAGCTCTTGCAACAAGCAGCGGTATATTCTTACGACAACAGTCTTCTGGCCAATATCTATAACGTTTTGGGGGATTGTCACAAGGAATTGGGAAACAAAGAGGAAGCCCTTAAAAACTGGAAGACCGCCTTACAAAAAGGCCTCAATACACAAGATAAAATTAAGCAATTGGAATAACCGCTTCCCCCATCAACACATAAAGGGTATGTCATATCCATGATATACCCTTTTTTTATAGCCTTGTTTTTCTCATAAAATATTTATATATTTGTCGTCTTATTTATAATGCAAAACAACAAAAACTTGCCAAATCTAATTTATTAACAGATAATGAATTACAAAAAAACACGATATACCCTGTTGTACCTGATGCTTGGCATCATGCTACTTTTTTCTCCCAAGTTCAGCTTGAACGCACAAGCGGAAGAGGAGGAGTTCGACCCCGGTGAATACATTATGGAACACATCACCGACGACTATGGCTGGCACATCACCACATACAACGAGCACCATATCACTGTTCCGTTGCCGGTAATACTGTTTGATGGTGGCAATTTTGTGGTTTTCTCCTCCGGCAAGTTCCATCAAGGTCAGCAAGCCTACAAAGGATATGCCCTGGGCTTCACGGAAGACACTGACGGTTCGATAGTCAAGCTGGGTGGTAATTACGCTGATTATACAGGGGAATTAAACTACGAAGAGGCATGTCCACCTATCGACCATGTGTGCAAATACGATGTTTCCATCACCAAGAATGTATGCGCCCTGCTGGTGTCCATCATTTTACTCTGCTGGATTTTCCTGTCGGTAGCAAAAAAATACAAAGAAGGCCCGCTGAAAGCTCCCAAAGGCCTGCAATCCTTCCTAGAACCCATTATTCTGTTTATCCGTGACGAAGTGGTTATCCCTTCTATTGGTGAGGACAAATACCAAAAATACTTCCCCTACCTGCTGACCTTGTTCTTTTTTATCCTGGTCAACAACCTGATGGGCTTGATTCCGATTTTCCCAGGTGGTGCCAACCTTACCGGCAATATCACTGTGACCGCCGTACTGGCCATCATCACCTTCTTCATTACCAATATTTCGGCCAACAAACATTACTGGAAGGACATCTTCAACTCCCCCGGCGTACCATGGTGGTTGAAGTTTCCCATTCCTCTTATGCCATTGGTAGAGTTTATCGGTGTGTTCACCAAACCGTTTGTGCTGATGATCCGACTTTTCGCCAACATTACAGCAGGACACATCATTGTATTGGGCTTCTTGAGTTTGATTTTTATCTTCGGTGCCATGTCGCCCGCCATTGGCTATGCGGTGTCACCGGTATCCGTTTTCTTCTATATTTTCATGGGGTTGCTTGAATTACTGGTGGCCTTTATACAAGCCTATGTATTTACCCTGCTGTCTGCCATCTATATCGGCATGGCGACAGAAGAGCCGCACCATGAGGAATTAGCAAATTAGTTAATTAGCAAATTGGTTAATGTGCTAATGGGATTAAGAATTAAGAATTAAGAATTAAGAATTAAGAACTAAAATAAACACAATTCAACAACTCAACAATTAAACAATTAAACAATTAAACAACTCAACATAACAAACAACTCATTTAAAACCAATTAATTATGACAGATTTAACTTTATTACAAGCAGCAATGAGCATGGCAGCATTCGGTAAAATCGGTGCTGGCATTGGCGCTGGTTTGGCAGCTATCGGAGCTGGCGTAGGTATCGGCAACATCGGTAAAGGTGCTGTTGAATCAGTAGCAAGACAGCCTGAAGCTAGTGGTGACATCAGAACCAACATGATTCTGACCGCCGCTTTTGTGGAAGGTGTCGCCTTGTTCGCCGTCGTTGTGTGCTTCTTGTGCTTATTTATTACCTCAAAGTAAAGATGTAAGCGCAAAAAAACAAAGGGAACCGGCTGCGGTTGGCAGCCCTTCCCTTTTTCAACTGAAAACTGAAAGTTGAAAACTATCGACAGTTCAACATTCTTAGTTTTTAGTTCTTAATTAAAAACAAGAAATAATCGTAACGATAAAATAGAAAAAATGACATTATTAGCTTCACTTATCACTCCCTCATTCGGTTTATTGGTATGGATGCTCATCGGCTTCGGTATTTTGGTATTCATTTTGGCAAAATTTGCATGGCCCGTCATCACAAAGAGCATCGCACAAAGGGAAGCATACATTGAGAATCAGCTTGCAGAGGCGGAGAAAGTCAAGAACGAGCTGGCCAACTTGTCGAAAAAGCATGACGAAATGATGGCCCAAACCAAAGCCGAACGCGACAAGATTTTGGGTGACGCCCGAAAAATCAGCGAGAAAATGTATGAAGATGCCAAAATCAAAGCCAACAATGAGGCTACGGCGCTGATTGAGGATGCCAAGAAAGCCATCAATTTCGAGAAGATGAAAGCCATCATCGATGTAAAAAACGAAATCGCCAACCTGTCTATTGACATTGCGGAAAAACTGATACGCAAGGAACTGTCAGACAAAGACAAACAGAATCAGCTGGTGGAAGACTGGATGAAAGGTATCAATCAGAATTAATGTTCAACAGAAAATATGACAATAACGGATATTGAAAATTTCTTGTTTCGAGGCCAGATATTGAACTTGACGGCGGAAGAACAGAAAAACATTCAAAATAGTTATAATTTCCTGAATGACTTTGCCAAAGACAAAGTCATTTATGGTATAAATACAGGCTTCGGCCCCATGGCCCAGTACCGCATCAGCGACGAGGAATTGAATGCCCTACAGTACAATATCATTCGCAGTCACTCAACCGGTGCGGGCGAACCTTTTGAGCCCATTTATGTAAGAGCCGCCATGATAGCCCGCTTCTCCACCTTCGTGAGAGGCAAATCGGGCATCCATCCCGATGTAATGGAAATGCTGCGCACTTTTATCAACAAAGAGATCTACCCCGTCATTCCACAGCATGGCAGCGTTGGTGCCAGTGGTGACTTGGTGCAGCTGGCCCACATGTCACTGGCGCTGATCGGCGAAGGCGAGGTCTTTTACCAAGGCCAGCGCCGCCCCACTGCCGAAGTGCTCAAAGAACTGGGTATCAAGCCACTGAAGCTGCACTTACGCGACGGACTCGCCTTGGTCAACGGCACCGCCATGATGACCGGTGTAGGCCTGGTAAACTTGCATTATGCCAAGAGACTCTTGGTGTTCGCCACCCTCGCCTCTGTTCTCATCAATGAAATCGCCGCCTCTTACGACGACTTCATGGCCCCTGAGCTGAACCAGCTGAAAGGCCATAACGGTCAGGATATTATCGCTCGGAAAATGAGAGAAATCGCGACTGGTGGCCAGTGCATGCTCAAACGTGAAGTGGAAATGTACCACCGCCATCAGGAGACCGTATTCACACACAAAGTGCAGCCCTACTACTCCTTGCGCTGCGTACCGCAAATCCTTGGTCCTGTGCTCGACAGCCTGAAATATACCGAAGAAATACTAGTGGACGAATTCCATGCGGTGGACGACAATCCCATTGTGGATATTGACACCCAGAGTGTGTACCATGGAGGAAACTTCCACGGCGATTATATCTCTTTCGAAATGGACAAGCTGAAACTGGCGATTGTGAAACTGACTGTGCTGATGGAACGTCAGCTGAACTACCTCTGCCACGATCGCATCAACGGCATCCTGCCGCCCTTCTGCAACTTGGGCGTGTTAGGACTCAACTACGGCATCCAGGCGTTGCAATTCACCGCCACCTCCACCACCGCCGAATCACAGTCACTCGCCAACTCCATGTACGTGCACAGCATCCCCAACAACAACGACAACCAAGATGTGGTGAGCATGGGTACCAACTCGGCCATCCTAGCCCGCCGCGTAATCGACAACTCCTACCAGGTGATGGCGATTTATCTGATTAGTCTGGCGCAAGCCGTTGACTGCTTGAAGATAGAAGATAAGCTGGCTCCTAAGACCAAGGCACTCTATCAAGATATCAGACAGATTGTTCCGGTATTTATTGAGGATACACCCAAATACATTGACATTAACAATGCTATTAATTATCTGAAAAACAAGAAAATAGAAACTATACTATGAAGTATGCTTTAGTATCCGGTGGGTCGAGAGGCATCGGACGGGCCATCTGTGTCAAGTTAGCGCAGCAGGGCTTTCATGTGATTATCAACTACAACAACAACCGTGAAGCGGCCATGAAGACTCAACAACTGGTGGAAGAAGTGGGCGGCAATGCCGAGTTGCTTCCTTTTGATGTAGCTGACGAAGAGCAGGTTAACGCTGCTTTGGACCGCTGGTGCGCCCAACATCCTGACGAATATATTTCCGTACTGGTCAACAATGCAGGTATCCGCAGAGACACACTGATGGTCTTCATGAGCAATGACGACTGGAACGATGTACTAAATACCAACCTTAACGGTTTCTTCTTCCTGACCCGCCGTTTGGTGAAAGAGATGATGACGCACCGCAACGGACGAATCATCAACATCGCTTCTCTATCGGGTATCAAAGGGCAGAACGGACAGCTCAACTATTCCGCCGCCAAGGCAGCCTTAATCGGAGCTACCAAAGCTTTGGCACAGGAAGTGGGCCCCCGCAAAATCACGGTCAACGCTGTCGCCCCGGGTTTTATCGCCACCGACATGACCAAAGAGTTGGACGAAGCCTCGCTCAAGAAGCTGATTCCCGCAGGCCGTTTCGGCGAACCCGAGGAAGTGGCCGCTGTAGTGGGCTTCCTGGCCAGCGACGAAGCCGCCTACGTGAACGGGGAGGTGATTTCGGTGAACGGGGGATTGTACACGTAGTTGACAGTTGACAGTTGAATAATTCAAAATTCAAAATTCAAAATTCAGAACTCAGGACTCCCCTCGAATGCATAGCATGAGACTCCCCTAAACATTAAACATTAAACACTAAACACTAAAAAATGAAGCGAGTTGTAATCACTGGAATGGGAATTTACTCTTGTTTGGGCAAGAACCTGGACGAGGTTTGTAAATCACTGTATGAAGGCAAGTCAGGCATCGGCATTGACCCTATGCGTACGGAATATGGTTACCGCTCGCCGCTGACCGGCATTGTGGAACGACCCGCTCTGAAAAGCCTGTTGGATCGCCGCTCGCGTGTATGTTTAGCCGAAGAGGGTGAGTTTGCCTACATGGCCACCGCCGAAGCCTTACGCAACGCCGGCATCGACATGGACTATCTGGCACAGCATGAAGTGGGCATTTTATACGGCAATGACTCCTCTGCCAAGGCAGTCATTGACTCTCACGAGACCACCCTCCGCACCAAAGACACCACTTTAGTCGGCTCTGGAGCCATTTTCCAGTCAATGAACTCCACCGTCACGATGAACCTCTCCACCATCTTCAAGCTCCGTGGGGTGAACATGACCATCAGCGCGGCCTGTGCCAGCGGTTCCCATGCTATCGGTCTGGGCTTAATGTTCATCCGTCAGGGTTTGCAGGAGATGGTCATCTGCGGTGGCTGCCAGGAGATCAACTATCTCTCCATGAGCAGTTTTGATGGCATCAGCGCCTTTTCCACCCGCATTGACGAGCCCACCAAAGCCTCGCGTCCTTTCGACCGCGACCGCGACGGACTGGTACCCAGCGGAGGCGCCGCCACCGTCATCCTGGAAGAATACGAGCACGCCGTGAAGCGTGGTGCCAAGATAATTGCCGAAGTGATCGGTTACGGTTTTTCCTCCAACGGCGCCAACATCTCGCAGCCCAGCGACCAAGGTTCCGCCATCGCCATGGGACGTGCCATGAAGGATGCCGGGGTAAGTGCCAAAGACATCGACTATATCAACGCCCATGCCACCTCCACCGTGCAAGGCGACGCTTTTGAAGCCATGGCCTTAGACCAGCTCTTCACCCCTTACCACACACCCATCAGCTCCACCAAGGGCATGACCGGCCATGAGTGCTGGATGGCAGGAGCCAGCGAAATCGTCTATTCCAACCTAATGATGCTCAACTCCTTCATCGCCCCCAATCTCAATTTCGAGAACCCCGACCAATATTCCCAAAATCTGAATATTATCCATCAAACCTGTGCCAAGGAAATCAACACATACTTATCCAACTCTTTCGGTTTCGGCGGCACCAACAGCGCATTAGTCATCAGAAAAATCAAATAAATCATGACCAGACAGGAAATCATCAAAACCATCAACACCTTTCTGATTGAAGAACTCGAAATTGACGAAGAACTGCTTCAGGAAGACGCCCTGCTAAAGGAAAAACTTGGTATTGACAGCCTCGACTTCGTGGATATTGTTGTCATCGTGGAACGCAATTTCGGTTTCAAAATCAAAGCCGAAGAGATGAAACCCATCAAAACTTTGGGTCAATTCTACGATTATATTGAACAAAAAATCCAACAGCAATAAGCACAATGACGGAAGAGCGCCAGTGGCAAGGCAAGACCGGAGGTGGAAATTTTGGGCAGAAAGCCCTGTTTTTCATACTGAAGCACATTCGTGTCTTTTGGCTCTACCCTGTCCTGTATTTTGTCATCCCCTTCTATCTTCTGTTCTCCAGAAAAGGCACCCAATCATTAAGGTTTTATTACAAGGACATTCTGAAATACAGCAAGATCAAAAGTTTTTTCAGCTATTTCAAGAATGAAATCACCTTTGGGAAGGTGGTGCTGGACAAATTCGCGGTGTTGGCGGGCAAAACGGAGCAGTTTGACATCCATATTGACGAGACTGACATGAGCCATTTCCAAAGCCTTTTGCGTCAGGAAAAAGGCATTATTCTTGCCGGCTCCCATGTGGGCAATTTCGAGTTACTGGGACAATGTCTCGAACAGGATCAGAAACCTATCAGCTGCATTATCTTTGGTGGAGAAGGCGCTGGCTACCAACAACAGCGCGATATTGCCTTCGGCAAACGGAATATCAAACTGATTCCCATTCAAAATGACATGTCACACCTCTTTGCCATTAAGGATGCCTTGGACAAGGGTGAAATGATTGCCATACTTTGCGACCGCCACTTCGGAGGGCGCAAAATCAAGACAATCAAATTCATGGGAGAAGATGCTTCTTTTCCCACCGGCATCTTCACCATTGCCGCCCAGATGGAAATTCCCATCGTGTCCACTTTCATCATGAAAGAAAAAAGAAACCGCTATCAGGGGTATATGAAACATCTTCAACTTCCTGAAAGAACAAGCACTATAAGTGAAACTATGGAGACGATGCTTCATCTTTACGCCGCTTCTATCGAAGACATCCTGCGCCAATACCCCCACCAATGGTTTAACTATTACCCCTATTGGGAAAAAGCGAAAACAAAATAAACAGAAAAAACGTCACACAATGGAATTAGAATCCCCCCAGAAAGAGATATACGGTAAAGAACAGCACAGCGCGCTGAAAGCCCAACGACTGGCACAGGAAATCGCCTTTGGTCCAGTGGTTTTCCAAGTATCAAGACTGATGATCAAATTCGGCATTTTTCAAATGCTTGACGACCATAAAGAAGGCTATACCCTGGATGAGATAGCTGATAAAGCGAGGCTTTCTCTCTATGGAGCCAAGGTGCTGCTGGAATCCTCCCTTACCATTGGTACCGTACTGCTGAAAGACAACAAGTTTGTGCTGGCCAAAGCGGGGTGGTTCTTGCTGAACGACAAAATGGCTCGGGTGAACATGGACTTCAACCACGATGTCAATTACCAGGGACTCTTTTACCTGGAAGATGCCATTCGCAACGGCAAGCCGGAAGGTTTGAAGACATTGGGGAATTGGCCCACCATCTACGAAGGGCTCTCTACCCTGCCCGAACCTGCCAAGACCAGCTGGTTCGCCTTCGACCACTTTTACTCGGACAATTCTTTCGAAGAGGCACTGCAGATTGTCTTTGCCTCGAATCCGCGCAAAATACTGGATATAGGCGGCAACACCGGACGCTGGGCCACCCAATGTGTACGCTACAATCCCGACGTGCAAGTGACCATCATGGACCTGCCTCAGCAAATCGAGATGATGAAACAGCAGACCAAAGGCTTGGAAGGTGCCGACCGCATTGACAGTCATTGTGGAAATTTGCTGGACCCCAACACCCCTATACCTCAAGGCTACAACGCCATCTGGATGAGCCAGTTCCTGGACTGTTTCTCTGAGGAAGAGGCCACCAGTATCCTCAGCCGTGCCGCCAAAGCCATGAGCAAAGACAGCCGTCTGTTCATCATGGAAACCTTCTGGGACAGACAAAGATTCGAGACCGCCTCTTACTGTCTGGCACAAATCAGCCTCTATTTCACCGTAATGGCCAACGGCAACAGCAAGATGTATTATTCCGGTGACTTGATCCACTGTATTGAGCAGGCAGGACTGAAAGTACATAAATTCCATGACAACATAGGTTTAGGGCACAGTATTGTAGAGGTCATCATTTAAATGTTTCAGAATACATCCGGTGATACGAGTTGCTGAAAGAGAAGCGGCGAATTATTTAAAGTATAAAATATACTTTGTACGTACCTTTTTTTTTTGTAATTTTGCAGTTTTATAAACTGAAAAATTATGACACCTGTCAATGTTGCTCCCTATATTCCACAGCGTCCGCCAGTGTTGGTGGTGGACACTTTCTCGGAGTGTAGCAACTCGTTGATAATCACAGAATACAAGATTCCACAAGACCATATATTTGTGCAGGATGGGCACCTCAGTTCCGCAGGACTGATTGAAAACGTTGCCCAAACTTGCGCCACCCGTATTGGCTGGCTGAACCGTGACAAACCTGTAAAAATCGGTGTAATCGGCAGCGTCAGCAATTTGGAAATAATCCGGTTACCCCGTGTCGGCCAAAGCTTAACCACCAGGGTGGATGTTCTGTCGGAGATATTTGAGGCCTCGGTGGTTCATGCGGAAATCAAGTGCGAAGGCGAAACCATCGCCCAATGTGACATGAAGGTGTATGTGTCGGATCAAAATGTTGCTTCAGCGTCGTGAGAAACAAACAATGCATATACCAGGAAAGTCACAGCATCGTAAGTCCTCTCGGCATGAGCAGTATGGAGAATTACGAAGCCATAGCCGCAGGGGACAGTCGCTTACGCCTCTATCCCAAGCACTGGGGAATTCCTGAACCGTTTTTCGCCTCGTTATTTGACGAAAACACAGCTTTTTTACATCGCGTTTCCCGTCAAGGCAAGGCTCTCAGCCGTATGGAGTCCATTGCCGTCACTGCCGCGGAACTGGCTATTGAACAGGCAGGCATCGACGCCTCCACAAAAGAAGTGCTCTTTGTCCTCTCCACCACTAAAGGCAATGTGGAGCTGTTGGCAGAGCCACACTGTGACGACCCGTCAGCAGTCTATCTGTGGCATTCCGCCCAAATGATTGCCGGTCATTTCGGCAATCCCAACACCCCTATCGTGGTCAGCAACGCCTGCATTTCGGGCTGTGCCGCCCAGCTGACCGCTTTCAACATGCTTCAATACAGCGACAAATACAAACATATCGTGGTTATCGGAGCCGAAGTGCTGTCAAAGTTCATCATCTCCGGTTTCCAATCCTTCAAGGCGCTGTCGCCTGAACGCTGCAAACCCTTTGATGCCAAGCGTTGCGGTCTGAACTTGGGCGAGGCTGCCGCCGCCATTGTATATGGACGCTGCGAGAATCCCGACACACTGCCCGACGGCACGATCATCTTGGAAGCGGGCGCAATTTGCAACGACGCCAACCATATCTCCGGTCCATCTCGCACCGGAGAAGGACTGCTGCGTGCTATCCACAGGACAACGGAAGGCTTTGACACCAACCGTATTGCCTTTATCAACGCCCATGGCACCGCCACCTTGTACAATGACGACATGGAATCGGTGGCCATCAACAGAGCAGGAATGCAAGACATCCCCGTGAACAGCCTCAAAGGCTATTACGGCCATACCTTGGGCGCTGCCGGCGTGATGGAGGTGATACTCTCGTCCATCGCCCTGCAAAAACATCGCATTCTTCCCAGCATGGGCAGCGAAAATCCCGGCACAGCCCATCCGTTGAACGTCTGCCTGCAACACAGCACCACAACTGGTGACGCTTTCCT
Source organism: uncultured Bacteroidales bacterium (assembly GCA_905233625.1). Taxonomy (GTDB): domain Bacteria; phylum Bacteroidota; class Bacteroidia; order Bacteroidales; family WCHB1-69; genus RUG11690. The sequence continues at coordinate 113,284 of CAJOFJ010000005.1, forward strand.
AAAACTGATTTCCGGCTTCGGAGGCAGCAACGCCGCCCTGTTGTTCTCCCTTAAAAAGGAAAAACAGGTTACAGGTGACAGATTACAGGTGACAGATGACAAGATAAGAGGCTCAAACAGCTGGGAACAGATAGCAAAATATCATCTGACCCCTGACCCCTGTAACCTGAGCCTTAATATTGACGAACAACTGACACAACAGTACCGCAATATCGGCATCAATTACCCCAAGTTTTTCAAAATGGACCGACTGTGCAAAGCGGGATTTCTAGGAGCTGAAGTGTTGCTGAAAGACCTCATTGACGATGAGAAGAACAATGATGACTGGGGGATTATCCTGATGAACAGCGCCTCTTCGCTCGACAACGACCGGCGTTTCCAGCAAACCATCGCCGAAGACGACTACTTTCCCAGCCCGTCAATCTTTGTCTATACCTTGGCCAACATCGTGACGGGAGAGATTGCCATCCGCCACAAAATCGGTGGAGAGACATCCTTTTATGTCATGCCAGAATTTGACGAGGAGTTGATGACAGAGCTGATTGCCCAGTCCTTCAACGCCAACCCCAAACTGACCTACATTCTTTGTGGCTGGGTAGATGTTGATCACGGACAGCATGAGGTAAGAATGTTTCTTTGCCGGAAAAACGTGGAGACGTCAAGACGTGAAGACGAGGAGACGTAAAAGATGTAGCGATGTAACTTTCCGTCTTAACGAAAGCACGCAGTGCTTGACTTAACGTCTTAACGCCTAAACATCATAAACAATAAACTCTAAACAATAAACCATAAAAGCATAACCAAAATATGGAAGAATTAATCTACAAACTGAAAGAGGAAATCATTGACGTGTTGAATTTGGAAGGAATGAAGCCTGAAGATATTGATGAGAATGCGCCTTTGTTTGGCGAAGGCCTTGGTTTGGATTCCATTGACGCGTTGGAATTGATTGTGCTGATGGAAAAGAACTATGGCATCAAGCTGAAAAATGCCAACGAGGGAAAAGAGATTTTCAAATCGATACATGTAATGGCTGAATATATCAACGAACACAAAACAAAATAATCCATGACCAAGATTGTCGTCACCGGCATAGGCATTATTTCCGCATTAGGAAACGGACAGGAGGAGACGTTGAGAGGACTGCGCGACGGCAAAACCGCTGTTGGCCCCATACGGATTCTGCAAACGAAGCACCACGAGCTACCCGTCGGCGAAGTATCGCTTTCGGACAAGGAGCTGAGACAGATTATCGGCATGCCCGCCTCCACCGCAACCAACCGAACCACACTGTTGGCACGAGTGGCACTGAAAGAAGCCATTGCCGAAGCACAATTAGGTCCAGCTGACTCTGACGCAATCGTACTGATTTCCGGCAACACTGTTGGTGGCATGGACAAAAGTGAGCAATACTACCGTGATTTCCAGCAAAATGACAATCGCAACGAATATATTGGTCTTCACGATTGCGGAAGCTGTACCGAGATGATTGCCAAAGAATTTCCAGGACAGTTCAAATTCATCACCACCATTTCCACAGCCTGCTCCTCTGCTGCCAACGCTGTGATTCTGGGAGCGAACCTTATCAAGGATGGCACCGCTGAAATCGCAGTAGTTGGAGGTACCGAATGCCTATCGAAATTCCACCTCAACGGATTCAACACGCTGATGATTCTGGACCACGAACCCTGCAAGCCCTTTGACGCGCACCGCAATGGCTTGAATCTGGGCGAAGGAGCAGCCTATCTGGTCATTGAGACCGAGGAATCCGCCCTACGGCGGAACGTACCCATTTTATGCGAGTTGAGTGGTTACGGCAACAGCTGTGACGCCTTCCATCAGACTGCCACCTCTCCCAATGGAGAGGGGCCCTATCTGGCCATGCGCCAAGCATTGCAAAGCAGCGGTTTATCAGCCAACGACATTGACTACGTCAACGCCCATGGCACAGGCACACCCAACAACGACGAATGCGAAGGCAATGCCATGATGCGCGTTTTCGGTGACAACATGCCGCCAATATCCTCCACCAAAGCATATACAGGACACACCACCAGTGCCGCAGGCAGCGTGGAGAGTGTTATCAGTATTTTGGCACTGAAACACCAATTCATCCCAGCGAATCTTCACTATAGCAGTCCGATAGAGGGGCACAGCTTCAAACCCGTAACTGAAGTGAGAGAGAATGTGCCCCTGAGACACGTGCTAACGAATTCCTTCGGGTTCGGCGGCAACGACTCGTCATGTATTTTTTCCGCATACCAAAAGACAAATGTCTGCGGACAGGCATCAGAAAATGGAATTCAAAATTCAGAATTCAAAATTCAGAAAGCAGAGGAGACCGCTCATAGCTCACAGCTCATAGCTCATAGCTCACGCCCGACTTACATCCGGGCAGCTTCGCAAATTTCACTGCAAGCCCCACTGAGCGAGCAATGGTTTGACAAGCCCGAGCTGCCTTCCTCTCTCAACTGCGACAGCCAAGAGGCCAATTATAGCCAGTATATCAACCCTATGGCGGCACGACGCATGGGCAAACTCTTCAAACGAGCCATCGCCACGGCAGTGGATGTGCTACACAAAGGCAACTGCGAGCAGGTGGACGCCATCGTCACCGGTACCGGTTTGGGATGCATTGAACATACCGAAAATTTCCTGCATGCCATGCTTGACAATGACGAGGAGATGCTCTCCCCCACCCATTTCATGCAGTCCACCCACAACACCATCAGCTCGCAGATGTCCCTGCACTTGAAGTGTCACGGATACAACTGCACCTACTCGCACCGCGGCACTTCCTTCGACAGCGGATTGCTGGATGTGCTCACCCAAATGCATCTCGGTGACATTCACAACGCACTGGTATGCGGTCATGAGGAAATGACCCCTGCCTACTTCAGGATGTTAGGCAAAATAGGCTATTGGAAAAAAGAAAACGCTGATGAAGAAATACTACGCCGCCACGACAGCAAAGGCTCATTTTCCGGCAGCTGCTCGCTGAACCTGCTTTTGACCGATACCCCTGCCGCCAACAATCTATGCGCTATCCGTGGCATGGAGATGCTTTACAAGCCAGATTCACCGCAAGTGGATTCGGCTCTGCAGCGTTTACTGGCACAGAACAATCTGACTTTTAACGACATTTCTGCGGTGGTAATGGGACTCAGTGGCGACCAGGCCAACGACGACATATACCTTGATTTTGCGCACCGTCAATGCGAGAACACGCCTATAGTCTGGTACAAGCATATTTTCGGCGAATCGTACTGTGCCTCGGCTTTCGGAGCATACGTAGCCGCCGTCATTCTTCAACGCCAACGTATACCAGCACATCTATTATATACCCCTGTTTCCACTGATATTAGGCCAAAATATATCCTGATATACAATCATTTCCAAAACAAAGACCATTCCCTTATTCTGTTATCATCATGTTAGTATTAATCCTTCTGATAATCGTGCAGTCCATATTATTAGTGGCCGCACAATCGTTGCTGAAGATCTCCGTGCAGCTGTTTGGTGATTTTTCATGGTCGTGGCAATATTTCAAGACCGTATTCACCACCTGGCAGTTTGCCGCCTCTGGCGCATGTGCGTTGGCAGCCATGCTGGTATGGATGTATGTGCTGAAACACTATCAGTTCAGCATTGCGTATCCATTGCTGTCCATCAGCTACATCATCGGGCTACTGTCGGCCTGCTTCATCTTTCATGAGGCTGTGCCACTTACCCGCTGGATTGGGGTCTGCATTGTAATGGTAGGTGTATATTTTATCGTAAAATAAATAAAAAATGAAAAAAACAAGCATTATCACAATTATTCTGGCAGTATTATTCTGCTTTTCATCCTTGGCTCAAGATACCAAGGAAACTCCCATTACTGGCAATCAGCGTGTCACATTGGTACAATCCATCACCAATGTGCACCAGCAAATGAAAGCCCTCAGTGCCAACTTCACCCAAGAGAAAAACTCCGCGCTTTTCACGGAACCAGTTGTCCAAAAAGGCAAATTATGCTACGAAGCTCCTTCCAAACTACGCTGGGAATATCTATCTCCCAAGGAGATGACCCTGCTTGTCAACGACGGCAAAACAAGCATAAAAAACGCCAAAGGAGGTGCCAGCAACAAAATGCTGAACGAACTGGGCAACATGATTATCAGCACATTTAACGGCAGCAACCTGAATGACAACAAGAACTTCGACATTCAATTCTTCAAAAATGAACAGACCAAATCCTATATCGCTGAATTAAAACCTCTTGATAAGAAACTCCAGGCTAATTACAGCTCTATCCGTGTAATCATGAATGGAAAAAACTATCTTGCTGAGAAAGTCATCCTGAACGAAAGTAACGGTGATGTCACTACTATCATTTTTTCCAGCATGAGGACCAACGTCACTTTTCCAGAAGGAACCTTCAACAAATAGATTTATGCTGCTTCAGGATTTTTTCAAAATCATCAAAACTGATATTACTCAGAATGAAGCACATATAGAGCTTGCACTGAATCCACAACATGCTATCTTTCAGGGGCATTTTCCCGGATATCCCATTACACCCGGAGTATGTGTAACCCAAATGGCGGTGGAAATTTTTTCCCATATCCAGCAACAAGAATATGTAATGACGAGAGCCAAAAGCATCAAGTTTTTACAGATTATCAAACCGGAAGATCATCCGAGAGTGCATTATCGGATGATCTGGGAACCCCTTGACGAACAACAATACCGCATAAAAGCCGTGGTCTTTCACGAAGACACCATCTTTGCCAAAATAGACATCACGGTTGAAACTGAAAACTGAAAGTTGAAAACTGAAAACTAATCTACTACCCCGCCCTTCGGGCAGCCCTTCTATAGAAGGGGAATTCAAGATTTAAAATTCAAATTTCAAAATTCAAAATCCAAAACCACTAAACTCTATACTCTAATCCCTATTCACTATTCACTAATCACTATTCACTATTCACTATTCACCAACAATGAATCCAGAGACCACGAAGTTGAGCTTTAAGCAGAACGCTGTATGTCTTGTTATACCGACGTATAACAATGGCAAGACTGTGGCTGATGTGGTTCGGAATGCGTTAGAATACTGTGAGGATATTATTGTCGTGAATGATGGTTCTACCGATGATCCATTTGAAGAGACGCACGAATGTGCGTCTCTTCAAAATAACATTACGGTCATCAACCACCCTGTCAACAAGGGCAAGGGCAAGGCATTGATCACCGGTTTCCAGGCAGCCATGGAACGAGGCTTCCGCTATGCTGTCACAATGGATGCCGACGGACAACACTATGCCAGCGACCTGCCCGCATTTGCCGAGGCATTGGCCAAACATAGTGACACGCTCATCGTGGGCAGCCGCCAGTTTGGTCTACCCAATATGCCGCAGAAAAGCAGCTTCGCCAACAAATTCTCCAATTTCTGGTTCACCGTGCAAACTGGCAAGCGACTGCTCGACACCCAGACCGGTTTCCGACTATATCCCCTGAACAAGATGGGCCGGATGAAACTGCTCAGCTCTCGTTACGAAGCCGAACTGGCCTTACTGGTCCGCTCCGCCTGGCGAGGCATCAACATTCTGCCGATTCCGATTAATGTTTATTACCCTCCGAAAGAAGAGCGTGTTTCGCACTTCCGACCTGGCATGGATTTCTTCCGCATCAGTGTCCTCAACACCTTCTTCACCTTTGCTGCTATCCTTTATGGCTATCCGGTGATGCTTTATCACCACATCAAGAATAAACTGAAAACTGAAAACTGAAAGTTTTTCCACTACCCCGGCCTTCGGCCACCCCTTCTAGAAGAAGGGGAATTCAACTACCCCGGCCTTCGGCCACCCCTTCTAGAAGAAGGGGAATTTAGAGACCACTAACTATTGATACCCACAACTTGTAAACTAAAAAACACTAAACTCTAAACATTAAACATTTGAATTTTGAACTCTGAATTCTGAATTATAATCCCTAATCACTAAAACCTATAATGAAATCCCTTTTCCTCAACATATACCGATATCTCAGGCAACACCGGATGGTGCTGTGGGGAGCGCTTACGCTACTCACGTTGCTTTGCGTGATCAGTGCGTTGAGGATCAATTTTGTGGAGGACATTAGCGGTTTTCTGCCTCGGAACAAGGACAATGAGCGCATCAACTATGCCTACGAGCATATCGGCGCCTCCAACAAGATTATGGTCAACATAAGCCAAACGGGCAAGACAAATGCAGAAGGATACAGCGAAGAAAATATCGATAGCGAAAACATTGATTATGAGCTAATCTGCAACGCCGTTGACCGTTTCGCGGAAATATTTCAAGAAATATCAGCAGAGTCTTTTCAGGAAATATCTCTGAGCTCAAACCACAATAATTCGATAGAGACGGGGCGTGCTCCCTCTCTGCTGTATCAAGTGGACCAAGAGAAAATTGATGAAATCACCACTTTTGTCATCGAAAACATGCCCTATTTTCTGACAGAAGAGGACTACGTACGGATGGATACCCTGCTGACTTTCACTCACATCAGCGAACAGTTAGCCAATGACAAACTCTTGCTGTCAACTCCAATAGCCACCTTGCGCACCATCATCCAGAGGGACCCTCTGTTTTTCTCCACCAACATCTTACAATCTCTCAACGACTTCCGTCCCGATAACGGCTATCACGTGGAAGACGGATACATTTTCAACAAAGAAGGAGACGAAGCCATTATCGTCATTACCTCGCCCTACCCTGTCAGCGAGACCCAAAATAACGCCAAGCTCATCCAAACAATAAGGAATGCCTCCCATAAGGTAGAGGAAGAGTTTAAGCATCAAGTACATATCAGCAGTTTCGGGGCCGCTGAAATATCAATTACCAACGCCCAGCAGATTAAGAAAGACAGTTTCCTGGCCATCAGCTTATCGTTGTTGCTGATTGTAGCCATCCTAATCTACTATTACCGCAATGCCCGTAGTATCCTGTTGATATTGCTGTCCACTTTCGCTGGCGGACTGTTTGCCCTCGGTCTTATCGCCATCGTCAAAAACCCCGTATCGCTCATTGCCATCGGAGTAGCCTCCATCATCATCGGCATCGCCATCAACTATCCCATCCATTTCCTCTCGCATTTCAAGCGAACAGATGACAAAGAGCAAATTATCAAAGACATAGCTATACCTTTGCTCACTGGAAACATTACCACGGTAGGGGCTTTTGTAAGCCTTATGTTCATCAGTTCCGATGCCATGAAGGACCTTGGCCTGTTCGCCGCCCTGCTTTTGGTTGGCACCATCTTGTTCGTTCTCATTTTCCTGCCCCATCTGTTGGGCAAGCATTATCCCGGCAAGGACCGTCAGTTGGCTTTCAAGTCTGTGGCCGAATTCCGCCCCGAAAAGCACGGCCTCATCATGCTGGCGGTTATCGTGCTGACCATTCTCTTCTTCCATTTCAGCAAACGCACTTCCTTCGACACCAACATGCACCATATCAATTACATGACGAAGGAACAGGAACAAAAGTTCCAGCAGTTGATAGAGGGCATCGACACCAATACCTGTACATTGTATTGCATTGCGGAAGGCAGCACACTGGACGAGGCATTGGAATACAATGAAAAAATTTATGTAGAAACACACGCCCACGCGGCTCTACAACAGATAAATGGCATCGGTAATTTCATGCCATCCACTGTAACTCAAGAGAAGCGACTCAAACGATGGAATCAATTCTGGAAAGACAAAAAAGAGCCCTTCTTCCAGAATTTAGACAAAGCGGCTACAGAGAACGGCTTTGTGCCAACTGCCTTCCAGCCCTGTAAAAACATCATCGACCATGAATATGAAATTCAAGATATTCAACATTTTAACTTGATCAAAGAAGAGCTGGCATCCAATTATTTTTCCGAAGAGGAGGGACATTATTTGGTGTACAACCTTCTCACGGTGGATAACAATGATGCGTCAAAAGTGGAAATGCTGTTCAACGGACTGGACGAGCACATCTTCGCTTTCACCAACAGCTCCATCGCCTCACGTTTGGTGAAAGCGCTCTCCAAAGACTTTGACTATGTGCTCTTTATATGCGGATTTATTGTCTTTGTCTTCTTGGAAATCTCTCTGATGGCCTTCACCCCCCTGGTTATCGCCTGGATTTGGATTTTGGGCATCATGGGGCTGACTGGCATCCAATTTAACATCGTCAACATTATCCTGGCCACCTTTATTTTCGGCATGGGCGATGACTACTCTATTTTTGTGACGGAAGGACTGAGTTACGAGTACCGTTACGGCCGCTCGATGCTGTCGCAATTCAAGAACTCCATCATCCTCTCCTCCTCCATCATGTTTATCGGCATCGGCATGTTGATTTTCGCCAAACATCCGGCCATGAAATCGCTGGCAGAGGTCACCATCATCGGCATGCTCTCGGTAGTGCTGATGGCTTACATCATCCCACCTTTTATCTTCAAGTGGCTGACCCAGAAAAAAGGCAAACTGCGTAAACAGCCTATCACCATCGCGAACTTCTGCCGCACCATTTTCGCCTTCAGTTTCTTTATCTGCGGCACCATCTTCATGAGTCTGACCGCCTTCTTCCTTTTAACCATCGGAGGAAAATCAGAAAGACACAAACAACAGTATCACAAACTATTACAGAATATTATGCGATTTATCGCCTGGGGCATGCCGCAGGTTAGCTACCGTGTGGACAATCCGCATGGCGAGGATTTCTCAAAACCCGCGGTCATCATCTGCAACCACCAATCGCATTTCGATTTGGTTTATACCCTGATGCTCTCGCCCAACATCATCGCCCTCACCAACAAGTGGGTGTGGAATTTTCCGCTGTACCGTGGCATTGTGCGCGGCGCCGACTTCCTGCCCGTGACCGATGGCATAGAGCAGAACATCCCGAAACTGAAGGAGTTGACCGACAAAGGCTATTCCATTCTCGTCTTTCCTGAGGGTACCCGCTCTGCCGACTGCTCCATTCTACGTTTCCATCAAGGAGCCTTCCACCTGGCGGAGCAACTTGGACTTGACATTTTGCCTATGATACTGCACGGTGTGGGGCACTGCCTGCCTAAAGAAGAAACGCTGTTGCGCAGAGGAAAAGTATGTGTCAGCATTGAGCAGCGCATCAGTGCGGATAACACTGAATTCCGGGCAGGAAAGGAAAGTCTGGAAACCACCCGCCTGGTACGGCATTTCTACCAGAACCGCTATGCCGAGATTTGCCGCCAGGAGGAAAACCTGGAATACTTCATGGATATGGTACGGCATAACTACATATATAAAGGCGCTGAAGTGGCAAAGACTTGTCGCCATCATCTAAAAAAATCTCAAAAGCTACACGAATTGATGCCAAAACTTGCCGATACCGGCAAAATGCTCCTCAAAAATTGCGGTCAAGGCGAGTATGCTTTATTAATGGCTTTAGTGAAAAAAGGCTGGCAAATTGATGCCTATGACGAGGATATTGACAAGATTGACACCGCCCGCAACTGCGTGGCTGTACCAGCCAATTTGCACTATATGACTGAAGAAGTTGATGAAACGGATTATGATTATGTTATTGATTTGGAGAATCTAAAAATTACAGAACAAAAAATTAAGAATACTTAATACTACCCCGGCCTTCGGCCACCCCTTCTAAAAGAAGGGGAACTTGAAATTTAACATTCTTAACTCTTAATTCTTAGTTCTTAATTAAAAGACAAACAATGAGCAACACCACCTACGACACCATCATCATCGGCACAGGCCTTGGAGGCTTAGTGTGCGGCTATAAGCTGGCCAAAGGCGGTCGCAAGGTGCTGTTGCTGGAGAAAAATGCCCATATTGGCGGCTGCCTGCAGACCTTCCGCCGCTTCGGGGTGAAATACGATACAGGAATGCATTATATCGGGGCGATGGATAAAGGACAGATTATGTATCAGTTTTTCGAGGAGCTGAATCTGTTGAAAGATGTACACCTAAGTCGCTTGGATGAGAATGGTTTTGACCGTTTCAACATTGCTGGTCAGGAGTATAAATACGCCTCCTGTTCGGAAAGATTTGTCGAGACATTAAGCAGACAGTTCCCGGAATGCAGACATGACTTGCAGACCTACGTCCGCCGCATCCAAGAAATTGCAGAGGCATCGCCTTTGTACAAACTGGACAAAGCCGGTGACAGAAGTTATCTTGAATCTCCCTATTTGCACAGCAGCGTAAATGAACTGCTGGCTTCTATTAGCAAAAACAACCTATTGCAGAATGTTTTAGTCGGAAATCTTCCGCTGTATGCCGGTGTGAAAGACAAAACGCCAGCTTATGTCTATGCCTTAATCAGCTACAGCTACCTCCAGAGCGCATGGCGCATTGTCGGGGGCAGCGACAGCATTGCCCAGTCGCTGGCCAACTCCATCCGCTCTTTCGGCGGAGAAATCCGAACCGACAGTGAAGTAAGCAAAATACTGTGTGACAGCGACAAAGCCACCTCAGCACAACTTACAAACGGAGAAATCATCGAGGCCAAGCAATTTATCACCGATATTCATCCGCAGAGAGTCATCCAACTCATTGACAGTAGATTAATCAGACCCGTCTATCGGGAAAGGGTGCAACAAATGGAGAACACCGTGGGCAACTTCACTCTTTATCTGAAATTCAAGGAAAACAGCGTACCTTACCTAAACTACAACTACTATTACTACGCAGGAGAGGATGTATGGGCCTCCTATCACAGCCAACTGGCAGAACCACAAAGTTTTCTGTATATGCATCAATGTACGGAAGACGGGCAACAATATGCCCATAGCGCGGAAATCATGGTACCTATGGATTATCAGGAAGTGGCAAAATGGGGAAACACCCACACTGGACAAAGAGGTTCTGAGTATCAAGAATTTAAACAAAAAAAGGCAGAACAAGTCCTAAATATTTTAGGGCAATTATTTCCGGGCATCAACAGCTGCATTGAAAACTATGAAAGCTCCACTCCCCTCACCTACCGCGACTACACCGGCACCACCAACGGCTCGACTTACGGCATCCTGCACGACAAGAATGCACCGGAACTGACGAGTGTATCGCAACGCACCAAAATCCGGAACCTAATCATGACAGGACAGAATATCCACTGGCATGGAATGTTAGGGGTGACAGTAAGCGCGATGCTGGCATGCAGAGAACATGGAATAAAACTGAAAACTGAAAGTTGAAAACTAAATTTCAATAAGAAAATACCGACGACTAGACTAATCCGAGATTCATGAAATTATAAATTGAAAAAATCCTATAAGTATCAACAAAAAAAGAACGTTATGAAAAATTTATTGTTAATCGTATTAAGCATCGGCTTAGTAGCAGCTGTACAAGCACAAAAAGTAACTGGCGACATTTCCTGTCTCAAAGGCCAGAAAGAAATCAACATTGCCTTCGACTATCAAGGTGTGACGTATGATGGTGACAGTGAGAGCAAATATCTGAAAAATGAGGATTATGCCAAGAAATCTGAATGGAGAGAAGCTTGGACCTCATCCTTCCGTACAGAAAAGTGGGAACCGAGACTCCTCAAAGATCTCAACAAGGAAATCGAAAAGAAAGGTATGGAATGTGGTGATTACTCCGATGCTGAATATACCATCATTGTAAAACTGATTGACATTGATCCCGGCACATTTGCTGGCCCTATGTCAGTTCCCGCCAAAATCAGCGCCAAAGTTATCATTGTCAAAACAGGTACAGATAATGCAATAGGCACTATCGAATTGAAAAAGGTCTCCTACAGTCCCTATTTCATGGCTCCCCAGCCTGAATTACGTGTTGGAGAAGCTTTCAGTTGTGTTGGAGAAGCTATTGGCAAAAAAATTAGCAAAATAAAATAATGAGAAGGGTCTATCTAATTCTTATTTGTATTACACTGGTTTTGGCTGTGAAAGCACAGCCTAAACCCATCAAATTATGGGTGGATGTGCCCGGCATGCAACAGATGCCCAGTAAGTTATACATTTATCCCGCCCCCAAAGACAACAACACGGGTATCGCCGTAGTGATCTGTCCCGGAGGGAGTTACAGCCACACCATGGGTATCGCCACCGAAGGTTTTGAGGTGGCTGAGTGGCTCAACAGTCAAGGTATCAGCGCTTTTGTGCTAAAATACCGCGTAGGCTCGCAGCTGTACCACCATCCTGCCATGATTCAGGATGCGCAATATGCCATTCACTATGTGAGGCAGCATGCGGCAGAATATGGCATAGACCCCGCGAAGGTCGGCACCATGGGCTTTTCGGCAGGCGGTCATCTGGTTACCATGACAGGGGCTTTCCACAGCATCAATTATATCCAGGATCTGGGTGTGACCGACAACATCCCGCTCAAACCTGCATTTGTGGTTCCAGTGTATCCAGTAGTATCCATGCAGGACAGCATTGCCCACCAACGCTCGCGGCGCAACCTGCTGACCCGCCATTACAATGCCGGACAGCGAGACCGTTTCTCCATGGAACTGAGCGTCCCCAAGGACATGCCCCCCGTTTTTCTGGTCACCGCCATTGACGACCCCGTGGTGATGTATCAGAACAGTGTGGTGTTGGACAAAGCCCTGACCCAGGCTGGCATCAAACACAAGTTCATGCTCTATAAAACCGGTGGTCACGGCTACGGACTCAGCGAAGCCAAGGCCCCGGAGGCGGGACAGTGGAAGTATGAGTTCATCAAGTGGCTCCAAGAAGTAATTAAGAATTAAAAACTAAGAACTATGAACTATGAACTAAATATTTTTAACTCTTAATTCTTAGTTCTTAATTTAAAACCATTCTACAATGATTTCAGAAATCGAATTCCAACCCAGAGAAGTCATCAAAGCCTACCAGGAAGAGCGCTTGCGTGACATGTTGCAGTATCTGCAAACCCATTCTCCCTATTATCAAAGGCTTTTTGAAGAAAACCATATCCATATTGCTTCTATTAAGACCTTAGAAGACCTGCAACACATTCCTTTCACCGAAAAGAAGGACTTGCAGCAGCATAATATGGAATTCCTTTGTGTTCCCAAAGAGAAAATCATTGACTATATCACCACTTCGGGCACTTTGGGCGACCCCGTGACCTTTGCCTGTACCGATGCCGATTTGGATCGACTGGCTTACAACGAAGCCCTCTCTTTTGCCTGTGCCGGACTGAAGCCAGGTAATGTGTTACAACTGATGACCACCATGGACAAGCGCTTTATGGCAGGACTGGCCTACTTTCTGGGACTGCGCAAATTGGGAGCCGGGGTTATCCGTGTAGGCAACGGCATTCCCGAACTGCAATGGGACACCATACAGCGCATCCAGCCAGACACGGTAATGTGCATTCCCTCTTTCATTCTTAAACTGATAGAATATGCTGAAAATCACAATATTGACTACAAAAACTCCAGCATTAAACGCATTATCGGCATTGGAGAGGGCTTACGCGACCAGAACTTTCAGTTGAATGCATTAGGACAGCAAATCAAAAGCAAGTGGAATGTGGAACTGTACGCCACCTACTCGTCTACCGAAATGAGCACAACCTTCCCCGAGTGTCAGTATTCCTGTGGCGGACATCACCATCCCGAACTGATTATTGTGGAAATCATCGGCGAAGACGACAAACCTGTCCCGGAAGGTGAAGTGGGCGAAGTGGTCATCACCACTTTGGGGGTGGAAGGTATGCCGTTGCTACGCTTCCGCACTGGCGACATGGCCAGCATCCACACTGAACCCTGCCGCTGCGGACGCCACTCCTTCCGCATCAGTCCCATCGTGGGCCGCAAAAACCACATGATCAAGTACAAAGGAACCACACTTTATCCGCCGGCTATCGCCGATGTGCTCAGCAATACCGGCTATGTGGAAAACTACTACATCACCCTGAATACCAATCCCAAAACCGAAACCGACGAAGTTATCATCACCGTGGGCGTAAAAGAAGGCACAGACTTTGATGTCATTAAAGATCTGAAAGACAGATTCCGCGCTAAAATCCGAGTGGCTCCCGACATTGTCATTGACAGTGCCGAACATGTCCGCCAAAAGAACTTTCCCGCCATGAGCCGCAAACCCGTCACCTTCTTCGATAACCGGAAACACTAGGCAATAATCAAGGGTGGATGAGTTTAAAATTCAAAATTCAAAATTCAAAGCTCATTGCTCATTGCTCAAAACCCCAAGCCCAAAGCCCATAACCTTCTAACCCTCTCACCCTTAATCCCCGCAACATGAACCAATTCGAAAACACCAGACCATACAACGACCAGGAAATTCCCTCTGCGGTAGCCCGAGTGGCAGCCAGTCCTTTCTTTGGCAACATTGTCCAGTACCTGTTTCCCAACCAGAACACTGAATATATCAGGAAGGAATTTCTTAAATTGAGAACGGTCAAAGAGTTCCAGCAGAAATTCATGCTTCAAGCCCTCAACAGCATATTGCAGCAAACCAGCAAAGGCTTGCAGTATGAAGGATTTGAGCAGTTGGACCAGCAACATAATTATATGTTCATTGCCAACCATCGTGATATTTTGCTGGACGCCGCCCTGCTACAGGTCATTTTGGACAAGCACCAACTCGACACCAGCGAAATCACTTTCGGCAGCAATCTCATGCAGGGGGGGCTGGTCATTGACATTGGCAAAATGAACAAAATGTTCCGCATCGTAAGAGGGGGTTCTGTTCATAATTTCTACAGAAACTCTTTGGAAGTCTCGTCCTATATGCGATATGCCATTCTTGAAAAGCACCAGTCGGTATGGATTGCCCAACGCAACGGTCGCACCAAAAACGGCAACGACCATACTGAAATCGCCGTTTTGAAGATGTTCTCCATTAGCAGCGACAAAGACTTCATCGACAACATGGCGGAACTTAACATTACCCCTATCGTCACCTCCTATGAATACGAGCCTTGTGTCTTTCTCAAAACACAGGAATTGTATATATCACAGTATCAGCAATATATAAAAGAGACGGGCGAGGATTTGAACAGCATTGTCCTGGGCATCATCCAGCCCAAAGGAAGCATCAGCGTATGCGCCACGCCGACCATCACCACCGAAGAGCTGCAATACTGTGACGGTTTCGACAAAAACGACAAATTCGCCCACTTGGCCCAACTCATCGACCAAAGAGTGTATTCGCATTATAAACTATGGAAGAACAACTACATTGCATACGACCTGCTGGAGAACGGTGACAAATACGCCCAAGAATATACGCCTGAGGAGAAAAAAGCCTTTGAGAAATATATGAAAGAAGGACTTAAATCCTTGGTTGGCGAAGCAGATGAGTTGAAGAGTATCTTTCTCAATATTTATGCGAATCCTGTACGGAACAAGGAACAGCTGACATCGCAACTCTAAATTTGAAGCAAACTATGTTGTACATCGCGAAAAGAGGCATTATTATACTATTGTTGCTCTTTAGTATTGCAATACAGGCTCAGTCTGTCCATGAGACTTCCTGTAATGACAGCATAGTCCCCTATCAGGTGATGGACAGTCACGATTACAGCTTTAAGGAACTTATGGACGAGGGCATCAACACACTTGCGCGTCAGCTGGATGTACTGCACGTTCCTGTCAAAAAGTTTCAGTTTGTCATTAAAGACCATATTAAAAGACATCCTTTTTCATTGAATAAAGGAAAATATCGCTTAAAAAACGTCACCTTCCGTGCCATATCTTTCGCCTACGCCTCCAGTTCACCCGAAGGAGAGCCGGTAATGCTTTCAGGACTTGTCACAATCCCTATTATTGATGACAACAAACCTAAAAAAATGCTCGTTCAACACCGCATTCTGGCACCCAGCTACAGTATTGCGCCTTCGAACAGTCTTCCGTTTGAAGCTGTGCTGACAGCGGACAACACAGTGTGTGTGTTTCCCGACTACTATGGGTGCGGGATTACAGAAGGCAAGAATCTGCCTTACGTATCGCTTAATTATCATGGGCGTTGCGCGACGGAATGCGTGCTGGCGGCACTTCTCATTTTGCAAGATGCCGGAATAGAGCTCGCCGACAATTTCTACACCTGGAATACCGGCTACAGCCAAGGCGGTGGTTATGCCTTGGCAGTTCACAAATATATTGAGACCTCATTGCCTGACAGTTTGGCACGTCGCATCAATTTGAAATGGAGTTTATGCGGTGGTGGGGTATATAGGCCATCCGAATTCTACAAACATGCCATCGCAACCGGCAACATGGGTACCACACCTGCAGTATTTATGCAAGGACTCCGCAGCCTCTTTTTCGGGCACAAAGACCGCATGATGGGTTCAACCATACGCGACTACCTTTCGGAAAAAGCCATAGCGTTAGGATTGGATAGTTTGTTGCTCACCTACGATGACGGTCTTTGGGATTTAGTGGACAGGATGGGTGAAAATGGTTTGAGAAACGACCCTGCCAACTACTTTTGCCCTACGATGCTTGACACCTCTGCAACACAATTCAAAAAATTAATATCGGCTTTCGAATTGGACGACTGTTCTCTGGGATGGCATCCAAGCTCTCCCATAGTCTTTTATCATTCCAAAAAAGACAATTGTGTGCCCTATCAGCAAGCTGTAAACGCACATAGAAACTTTTCGGATTCTGGCGCAAGCTGTACACTGGTTAATCCTAAATCCAACGGATCCCACGTGTTCACAAGCGTTTTCTACTACGCCAAGATTCTTCGAATGAAAGAAGAAAAACTTTATAAAAAATATTTCATATCCAAGAAATAGCTAAGCCAAGGACAAGTCCAACATCTTGAGAATAGGACTCTTAGCTTTCTCAATGGTTTCCGGATCCAGCAAAAGCTCGGGTTTTTCATCCAACAAAGCCTGATAGATATTTTCCAAATTATTCTTCTTCATGGAGCGACAAATGCAAGCTTCTTGATTATCAGCAGAATAAAAGATTTTATCAGGATTCTGTTTTTTCATCTCGTGGAGGATACCATTTTCGGTGATCACCACAAATTCTTTATTTTCCGAGGCGGCAACATACTTGAGCATAGCGGCAGTGGAGCCTACGAAATCAGCCAGTTCCAGCACTTCTCGCTTACATTCAGGATGTGCAATCACCTGAGCATCAGGATATTTAACTTTTAATTCCTGTACCATAGCAGCACTCCAGCGGGCATGGACACAGCAGTCGCCATGCCACAACACCATCTGGCGACCCGTTTGTTGGTTGATATAATCCCCCAGATTTCTGTCCGGCACAAACACGATCTTCTCGTCAGCGGGGAGAGCGTTGACAATTTTCAGTGCATTACCAGAAGTTACGATAATGTCGCTCATTGTCTTCACCGCGGCGGTGCAATTGATATAGGCCAAAATCTTATGGTCGGGATAATCCTTCATAAAATCTGCCAATTCCTCCGCGTCGCAGCCATCGGCCAGGGAACAACCCGCTTTCATGTCGGGAATCAGCACTTTTTTGGAGGGATTCAAGATTTTGGCGGTTTCGGCCATAAAATGCACACCGGCAAACAAGATAATGTCGGCATCTGTCTGAGCAGCCTTTTGGGAAAGTCCCAAGCTGTCGCCTACAAAATCGGCCACCTCTTGAACTTCAGGTAGTGTGTAATAATGTGCCAGAATAATCGCATTCTTTTCTTTTTTCAGGGTTAAAACATCTTCTTTCGTGACCATGGGGTTCAGGTTTCAGGTTACAGGTTTCAGAATTCAAAGTTCAATTCCCCTTCTTCTAGAAGGGGTGGCCGAAGGCCGGGGTAGTCTAATTCTTAGTTCTTAGTTCTTAATTTCATTAGCACATTAGCATATTGATAATTAGCGCATTAACTAATTAACCAATTTACTAGTAAAACCCCTCTTCTTCGGGGGCGCAAAGCCAGATAATCAGATAAATCAGTCCACCACCACCACCAATCAGCAAAAGAATCAGAAAAATGATCCTGACAACGGTGGGATCAACGTTCAGATACTTGGCGAGGCCGCCGCATACACCGGCAATCTTACGGTCGGTGCGACTTCTTGTCAATCTTTTATAATCTTCCATAGCGATAATACAATATTTAGAAATGCAAAGATAATAAAAAAAGACAAAAAGAAAACTCGTCGAAGTATCTTTTTCTTGGGCAGTGAAAAAGATTTTTTTACTAACTTTGCAGAATATTATTTCAGAACTAAAAACACAAGAATATGTACGACAATAATCGCGGGCTGTATGTGGCCCATTGCGCTGACGGAGCGTTAGCTATCCAAGGAAAAATGGCCAACCGCCACGGCCTTATCGCTGGCGCCACCGGTACCGGCAAAACGGTTACCCTGCAAGTGATGGCCGAGACATTTTGCCAGGCAGGCATCCCCTGTTTCATGGCCGACATGAAGGGAGACCTCTCCGGCATCAGCCAAGCTGGCAAAATAAGCGGCTTCATTGAAAAAAGGATGCCCGAATTCGGCATTGAGAATCCGCAATTCCAAGCCTGCCCCGTACGTTTTTATGACGTTTACGGAGAGCAGGGCCATCCCATCCGCGCCACCATCTCGCAAATGGGGCCTCAATTGCTGTCCCGTTTGCTCGGTCTGAACGAGACCCAAGACGGAGTGCTGAACATCGTGTTCCGTGTCGCCGACGAATGTGGACTGCTGCTGCTTGACCTGAAAGACCTCCGCTCGGTGCTCGACTATGTGTCACAGCATGCCAAGGAATACACCACCCAGTATGGCAACATCTCCGCCACCTCTATCGGAGCCATCCAAAGAGCCCTTTTGCAGCTGGAAAACCAAGGTGCTGACAAATTCTTTGGAGAGCCCAGTTTCGACATTTATGACTTCTTGCAGACCGAAGGGGGCAAGGGTGTGATGAGCGTGCTGGCTGCCGACAAGCTGATGTTGCAGCCCAAATTGTACAGCACCTTCCTGCTGTGGCTGATGTCTGAGCTCTACTCTACTCTGCCCGAAGTGGGCGACCTGGACATGTCCAAGCTGGTATTCTTCTTTGACGAGGCACACACCCTCTTTGAAGACACCTCCAAGGCCATGACCGACAAAATAGAGCAGGTTATCCGACTCATCCGAAGCAAGGGCGTCGGCATCTATTTCGTCACTCAGAGTCCCACCGACATTCCCGAGAACATTCTCGGACAGTTAGGCAACCGTGTACAACACGCCTTACGCGCTTACACACCCAAAGACCAGAAAGCCGTGCGCACCGCCGCCGACACCTTCCGCCCCAATCCCAACTTCAAGACCGACGAGGCCATCATGAACCTCGAAACCGGCGAGGCTTTGGTCAGCTTCCTTGATGAAAAAGGCGCCCCAAGCATCGTGCAGCGGGCCAAGATACTGTTCCCTCTGTCACAAATCGGCGCCATCACCGAAGGCCAGCGTTTGGATATCATCAAGCAAAGTCGTATTTATGGCAAGTATGACACCCCCATTGACCGCGACAGTGCCTTTGAGAAATTGCTGCGGGAAGCCGAGGAGGACAGTATGCCTGCAGTATCAGAGCAAGAAACGGAGATTCAGGCTGCAGATGGTAAAAACGAAAAACTTGAGGCTGCCAAAAGCAAAGGCAAGGGTTTCCTCTCAAAGGTAGTCAAAGCTGTGTTGACCGCTGCCACCGCCACCATCGCCACCTCTGTAGGCACAGCCGTCAGCAACAAAGTAACAGGCAAGAAGAGCAAATCGACCAAATCGACCACCGAAAAGATGGTGAAGAACACCACTTCCGCTGCCACCCGCACCATCACACGGGAACTGACGAGGGATATTCTGGGGAATCTGTTGAAATAGTGATTAGGGAATAGGGATTAGTGGATAGGGATTAGGAATTAGTAGTAAGTGGTCAACTGAAAACTGAAAACTGAAAACTGAAAACTATCGACTATTTACTATTAACTATCGACTATCAACTATTTCTGTGGATTTGCCAAGGCCAGAATCAAGCCGAGGGCAACGCCTAACAGTGCAGCAAACAGCACCTGCAAATTTGGCGGCAGGATGAAAGTGATGGTATGAGCAGGATACCAGAACAAGGGTATGGTTTTCTTGAAGACCAGACCCCACTGGACATCCCAGTTGATGCTATTCAACATGCGCTTCATATCCATGGGCTTCAGCAAACCGGCCACCGTGCCGCCCGTTTCCAAAATATGAATATCCGTGCATTTGTGGAAGGTCATCATCACTGGCGCGAAAATGGTATTCATGGCCACACTGACGCAGAAGGCGATGCCCACCTTTCCCCAGGTAAGAGTCGGGGAGTTGAACACATCCATCAGCGAAGCATAATCACAGGAGGCCACCTTGGACATGAAGAAGGGCGTTCCCGACTTGAAAATCAACATGGCCATGGTGATGCACATGCCTAAGAAGCCCCATACCATCATGCGCGGCAGCACACCGAAACCCGTTTCAGTATAAACACCCTTCCGGATGCGAAGGGCTAGCATCTCACCCAAAGTAGCCAGAATGGCGAATTTGAAGAATGCCATGATAAACGGATGAGTGGCCGTGGCGTTGTTAAACCATGCAAAGAAACCCGTAGCAGGGATAAAGAAGGGCGTTAACACGATAATTACGCCGATAATCAACAACAAGTCTTGTTTTTTCATTTTTCCAAAGATGTAAAATGCAAAAATACGGTTTTTTGTTGAATTGTTGAATTGTTTATCTGTTGAATTGTTCACATCACAATCATGTAGAGACACAAGGAGCCGCGTATTTACCTGTGTGCCTTCGGCACTCTCGGTAAAAACAATATTTTTTTTATTTTTGCATTTGAAAAATCAGAATAAAAATAATCAATTATAATTGATAGCATCATGAAGAAAAGAAGCCTCTTAACCCTGTTATTCAGCATCATTGTTTTATTTTCATACGCCCAGGACGAAGAATTGGTGGGTGCCAACTGCACCTCTATCATGGTGGGGCGCAAAGCCTCGGCCGACGGATCGGTCATCACCTCGCACACCTGCGACAGCAAGTACCGCACTTGGGTGACCATGGAGCCTGCCGCCGATCACAAGGAAGGCGCCATGCACAAGGTCTATAAAGGCACCATGCACACGCAGACCTCCAACAGCATGGAAGGCATGGAACTGGCAGGCGAAATTCCAGAAGTTGCTCATACCTACGCTTATATGAACACCTCCTACCCTTGCATGAACGAGAAGCAACTGGCCATGGGCGAGAGCACTTTCTCCGGTCCCGATACGCTGGTGAACGAAAAGGGCATGTTTCTGATTGAGGAGCTGCAACGCATTGCCCTGCAACGCTGCGACAATGCCCGCGACGCCATTTTGTTAATCGGCAAACTGATTAAAGAGTACGGCTATGGCGACGGTGGCGAGTGCATCACCATAGCTGACAAACGCGAAGTATGGCAGATGGAGATTTTGGGCGAAGGTCCCGACAAAATCGGCGGCATCTGGGTGGCCCAGCGTGTGCCCGACGACGAGGTGGCCGTGAGCTGCAACGTGGCCCGCATCGGCAAAATCAACCGAAAGGACAAAGACCACTTCCTCGCTTCCGACAACATCGAAGAGGTGGCAAAGAAATACGGTTTATGGGATGGCAAAGGCGACTTCATCTGGTGGAAAGCCTTCCCTTCAAGCTATTCCGGCAAAAAGAACTTCAAAGAACGTGAGTGGTACATTTTCAACGAGTTGAATCCTGACCTGCATCTGGACTTCGAGGCCGACGAGTTACCATTCTCCATCAAGCCCGCCGAAAAAGTGGATGTGCGCAAGGTGATGGAGCTGTTCCGCGCCAACTACGAAGGCTCCGAGCTGCTGGACCAGACCGCCCAGCTGAAGATTGAGCGCAAGCGCAAGCAGAAAGACGGCAGCACCCTCATCGACACCATCGTGTGCCCCAACGCCAGCCCCTGGATGGATGCTAACGAACGTGCCCTGTATAACGCCCTGAAGCCCGGCACTGTGACCTTCTACCGTGGCGTGGCCATGTCGTGGTGCTCCTACTCTACCATCATCCAGTGCCGCGAATGGCTGCCCGACGAGGTAGGCGGCTTGTGCTGGTTCTCCTTGGAAAACCCGGGACAGAGCCCCCGCATTCCCATCTATGCCGGCGAGACCAAACTGCCCGCGGGCTTCAACATCTGCGGCCATTTCGGCTACAACGACAATGCCGTGCTGTGGCATTACCGCAAGGCCAACAAGCTGGCCCAGGTAAGATGGGGCCGCACCAAAGACATTATGCTGAGCAGCATTCTCCGCTACGAGGATAAAGCCTTTGAAGAACTGCCCGCATTGGAAGACAAGGCTGTGAAGATGCTCAAAGATGGAAAGAAAGAAGACGCTGTAAAACTGCTGAACAACTACACCTCTGACTTTGCTGGCGCCACCCGCCAAACTTGGCAGGAGCTGGAACACAAATTCTGGGAGATGTTCTGGACAGGATTTTAAGCAGTTGAAAGCTGAAAACTGAAAGTTGAAAGTTATTGATTGAATAATGTAGGGACACTGCGGGCGGCCAGAGGCTACCAGAACTTCGCGGTGATATCCACGGGATTGCCATTCTGGTTGCGGTAAAGGCGCTGGTTGGTGGTGCGGGATTTCAGGCCTCCCTTACCCGGCAGATACGGGCCAACTTTCACATAATCGAACTTCGAAAAATTCTGTGGCAGCTGCGTATTGCCGGAATACCAGGCCACTTTCAGGCGGCTTTTCTGACGAACGTATGCTGCCAATTGCTCCACACCTTGAGGGTTGGCATCCCCTCCCATGAAACAAAAACAGGTAATCTGCTTGCCATACTTCTTCAACATTGCATCCACCTCCGCCTCATTCAGCACATGGCCAATATCATTGTGCAGGTGCGGACTATGGCAGTTCTCACACCGATGCGGACAATTCGTGATGTTGACCGCCAAGGTCACTTCATCAGGAATCTCCTGGAAAACGATATCGAAGTTATAATACTTAAGAGCCACTGGTGTCATTTTTTATCGTCAAGACGTGAAACCGTGGAGACGTGGAGACGAAATTGTGCTTTATCGTCTTAACGCCTCCACGTCTTAACGTCTTAACGCATTCTACATATTCCCATAATATCTCCTGCTGGCTTCTTCCTGGCGGGCTTGGGAGAAACTGCTCACGCGTTTCATATAACCGATGACGCGGGTCAAGTAGTCCACATTTTTGCTGTGGCACTCGGGGCATTCGTGCAGATAACGTTTGTCGATATGGCCGCAGTCGTTGCAAACCGTATTCGGTATGTTGAAAGTAAAGTAGTTACAGCCTTCCTGGGCAGCCACACGCAACAACTGGCGATACTGGGCCTGTGACAAATGCTCCTCCAAATTGGCATGGAGAGCCGAACCACCCGTCAAATGGGAAATATAGCGGGCACCATGCAGTCTGAACTTGTCAATCAAGTTCAGAGATTCATCTTCAACCTTATAAAAATAACTATTGTAACAATCGCGAGGCACCTCATAACCATCCTCACGGTCCCACTTGGCATGTTTCACGCCCACATTCTCGGCAGGAATCATCTCGCAGTTGAACATCAACTCCTTGGTTCTGTACTGATGATTATATTTCTCAATCAGACCTAAAATACCTTCGATAAAATGCTGATATTCTTCATTATCATTGATCGGAATACCCATATACTCAGCGGCTTCCACCAATCCGTTCACGCCAATGGTCAGGTACTGACGGTTAATAGCAATGTAACCGGCATCGAACAAAGGCAGCATACCTTTAGTCTGTAAATATTTAAGATTCTCATTATAAGCGGTTTGCACCTTATGCATCAAGTCTATCACCTCGCCCACAAACTGCAAATGTGGAATATTGTTCTTGTGTTCGTACTGGATACAGCGGTTGATGTTGATGGTGAGCACACTCTTGGAACCGGTAGACACACCACCCGCACCCAAGGTATAGCTGAAGCCATTGTCCTGAATCTCGTTACGCAAGCGGCAGCAGCTACTCAGTGAGTCGGCATTGTCGCTGACATAGGTGAAGAACGAATGACCCGCGGCGTACATCTCGGCCGTGAAATCAGCGTATTCGGTATCCATGATATCGCCATCCTTGGACAGCAATGCCATAGTCTCCACAGGGAAAGTCAGCACGGAACGGGTACGCTCGGCATTGAACCAGCGCATGAAGCGTTTCTGCAACCAGCTGAGGGACTCCCAGATGGGCTGGGTAGCGTCGGGAAAACGGAACTCGCCGAAGAGGCTCTCGAAATAGTAGCGGTCGTAGTAGGCCACATTCCAAAACACCGACTGGAAGTTACGCGCACCTGTCGGCTGGTTGATGGAATACACTACTTGCTCGAAGCAATCGGTAATCATCTTATCAATAGTCCGTTGTCTCACTGACAGGTCCACAACCTTATCGGCATGCTGATAATAGTCGTCGCCATATTCTTTCCTGATGAAATAATCCATGTACATCAGGAATTCGGGCGTGGCACAGGCACCGCTCAACATGCTGGACACCATGAACACCATATTGACGAAACCGCCGCAATAAGATTTCAGGTTGGTGGGAGCGGAAGCGTTACCGCCGATACTCTTTGTACCACCCAGCAGCCAGGGGTACATGGTGATGCTGGCACAGTAATTGGCGATACTGGTTTCATCATTCTTATATATAAAATGATGATTCAATAAATACATGTATTTATCGGCCAGTTCTTTGCCATACATATCCTTGATTTTGTCGCACAACATACGGCGGTTGAGGCGGATGAAATTAGACTTTGGCAACTCACCGATCAAAGTGGCGATATTCTTCTTCTCCACATTGGCGTTGGCATCGTATTTGCTTCCGGTAGCGGCATTGGAAGCGTTGCAATAGTTGATGAGGAAGTCCAGTTTCTCTTTCACTTCGCGGTCTTCATAATGACGCTGGCGGTACAGGATGTACGACTTCGCCACCTCGTAGTAGCGTTCGGCCATCAGTGCGACCTCCACCTGATTCTGAATTTCCTCCACCGAAATACCGTCGAAAATCTTCAGGCGGCTCATCACATCGATCAGTGTCTCCTGTGTAGCGAAACTATCCACCGACAGGAATGCCTTGGAGATGGCGTTTTTGATTTTGTCTGCGGAAAAAGGCTCCCGCTTACCATTTCGTTTAATAATGTACAACTGGTCCATCATCATATTGACAATAAGATTTTTAAAGCCGCTTAGGGAGAATTTGCACGATCTCAACCGTCCTCAATTGCTCTTAGTCCCGAAAGCATGAACACTACGTTGGGGCAGGTCTTCTGGCTCGTCCTCATTTTCACGTCTTCCCAACCGAAAAGTCAGTGACTTGGTATGAAAATGTATCGTTCAGGACTTACAGCTACGGGTATAGCCGTTGATTTTCACAACGTTCCCTATTAATCTTGGCAGAACCCTAACGCTTGCAAAAATAAAACATCATTTTGGATTTAAAATGAAGAAATCACAAATTTTATAAACATTCTTATTAACAAAAAAACAGACAGGCAGACCCAATCTGTTTTCAGCTAAAAAATAATAAAACGTGGAGACTCCCACTTGGAAGCGCTTACTTACGTGAGGCGTTTATGTTACTTTCTATTTGGTCCAGCACCTTCAACACATGCTGGATTTTGTCTTCAAAACAAATTTCGGCCTGGATAATTTGCAGAAAGGGGTGTCCTTGCCACACCGCCAGGATACGGTCATCCACATCACGGGCCACCTCCACCGACTCGGAGCGGCACTTATTATTATATAAGGTATAAAAATCCTCAGCGCCTTTGGCGGCGGTACAAATATGCAGAACAGCATCATAACGCTCGTTACGCAAACGCTGTTCATCCATTCCGATATCGTCTTTGATATGCTGCCACACCTCCGCAGGCATGTAGGCGGCGGTGTCCATGGTACCGCGGTCACAAATCAGCAGCGCGGGCTTGCCGCAATTCTCCGCAATCCGCATCATGCTATCCTCCATCTGCAACTGGAATTGCAACTTGGATTCTTCTGTAATGTACGACAAATGAGCGTCTTTGGTCAGAAAATCCGCTCCAGCTTCTATAAAAAGCGTAGCTGATTCCGGCAGCAAGTAAACCGCATAGCCTTTCAACTCGAATTTCTCTCTGATGCGTTTTAGAATAGTCGATTTCCCTGCGCAGGGACCTCCGGTGAGTGCGATTCTTGTGACCATGCGTGTTCGTTTTGCGGTTATTCAGACAACATTTTTTTGGCGAGCTCTGTATTGGCGAAATGGCCTGGATGACTGGCATACACCCGTCCTTTCAGCGGTTTACCCAGCAGGTACAGGTCACCCACAAGGTCGAGGAGTTTATGTCGCGCCGGCTCGTTGGGATGATGCAACTCCACATTGTCCAGCACACCGTTCTCTGTCACTTTCAGATTCTTACGATTGAAGAAAGCGCTCAGTTGGTCCAACACTTTCTGTTCCGGCATCTGGGCCACGAAAACGATGGCATTATCCACATCGCCGCCCTTCACCAGATTGTTGGCAATCAGGAATTGCAATTCATGCAGAAAAACAAAGGTTCTGCAATTGTATATTTCTGGATAAAAACTGGTAATATCTTTCAATTCTGCTGTTTGGGTAGCCAGCACAGCAGTACCATAATCCACATCCACCTTGATGTCAAAGCCATCATAGGGTTCCACACGGATCTCTATCTGTTTTTCCGGCAAGGAGAAACTGTAGGGTTTCGTCACCACGAAATACTCTCTCTCCTGTTGCTGCTCCATGATGCCGGCTTTTTGCAGGGCCGCCACATAATATCGGGCACTACCATCCAGAATCGGGGTCTCCTCTGCATCTATATCCACTATGACATTGTCAATCCGCAATCCCGCCAGGGCCGCCATCAGATGCTCAACCGTGCGGACCTCGGCATTGTTCTCCTTGAGGGATGTGCCACGTGAAGTGTCGAACACATTGGTAGCGATAGCACGAACCATGGGCTGTCCCGGCAGATCAACACGGCGAAACAGGATGCCCGTATGTTCAGGTGCGGGGTTGAAGGTTACAGTTACATTTTTTCCGGTATGCAGGCCTCTGCCTGATAGGCTTAAGGAGGAGGATATGGTGTGGGTGTTCATTAGGTTACAGGTTATAGGGGTTAGAGTTTAGAGTCTTTTGGGGCTGTGAGCTGTGAGCTGTAGGGGTTAGAATTCAGAGTTTAATGTTTAGAGTTTAGTTGGGGGAGTTTCGCACTTCGTGCTCAAGGGGAGTCTCGCTTCGCTCGAGGGGAGTGCTACGCAGGGGGAGTTTAAATTCCCCTTCTTCAAGAAGGGGTGGCAGAAGGCCGGGGTAGTGATTAGGGGTTAGAATTCAGAGTTTAATGTTTAGAGTTTAATGTTTAGAGTTTTTTGGGCTATGAGGTGTGAGCTGTGAGCTGTGAGCTGTGAGTTGTGAGCTGTGAGTTGTGAGCTGTGAGCTGTGAGCTGTGAGTTGTAGGGGTTAGTATTCAAAATTCAAAATTCAGAATTCAAATAAATTACTTTCAACTTTCAGTTTTCAGTTTTCAACTTATTTAATTGGCACATTAGCACATTAAAAAATAGCACATTGTTTTATTCATTTGCTTATTTGCTAATTAACTAATTTGCTAATTTCATCCATTTTCTGGAAGAGTTCGGGGAGTTTCTTGCGGTAGATGATGAGGCGACGCTCCTGGGTAATGGGGATGGCAGGACTGCCAAGGTAGGCTTGTCCACCCTTCAGCGAGTTGGTCACGCCGGACTGGGCCGCCACGATGGTCTGGTCGCCGATGGTGATATGGCCAGCAATGCCCACCTGACCAGCAAAGATGCAATGCTTGCCCACCTTGGTAGAGCCGGAAACACCCGACTGGGCTGCGAAGGCACTACCCTCGCCCACTTCCACATTATGGGCAATCTGCACCAGATTGTCAATCTTAGCGTTCTTATGGATGATGGTCGAACCCATAGTGGCACGGTCGATACAGGTATTGGCACCAATCTCTACATTATCCTCAATAACCACATTGCCGATTTGCGGCACCTTGGTGAACTCACCATTCTGGGCGGCGAAACCGAAACCGTCGGCACCGATGACTGTGCCCGCATGAATGATGCAGTCGTTGCCCACCACACACTCGGCATAGATCTTCACACCGGAATTCAGCACCGTGTCATGGCCAACTTTCACATTGTCGCCGAGGCACACGTGCGGGAAAATCTTGGTATTGTCGCCAATGACCACATTCTCGCCGATACTGGCGAACTCGCCGATATAGACATTCTGGCCAATCTTAGCGGATTCGGCCACGCAAGCCATTTTGGAGACACCCACCTTACTGTTTTTCTTCATTTGATTGTAGAAATCCAGCAATTTGGCGAAGGCGAAATAAGAATTCTCCACCCGCAGCATGGTGCAAGGCACCGGTTTTTCCGGTACAAAATCCTTGTTCACGATAGCCGCTGTAGCTTTCGTTTCATATATATAATGCGTGTATTTGGGATTAGCCAGGAAGGTGAGACCGCCTTCAAAGCCTGCTTCGATTTTGCAGACTGTTTTGATTTTGGCCTGGGCATCGCCCTCAACAGTAGCGGCGATGACGTCGGCAATTTGAGCAACCGTAAATTCCATAATTTTCAAGTTTAACATGCAAAATTACGATAATTTATGCAGTAGAATCCAATTAATCTTAACAGCATCTATTAAAAAAAGTTAATAAAAAACGCAAGACTCTGATTATCAGAGCTAAATAAAAAATATAAAAAGATGGACTTAGTATGCTTGTCAGAATCAAAAAAAGTTGTATCTTTGCAGCCGATTTCAGAAATGAACCAAACGGAAAGGTGGGTGAGTGGCTGAAACCAACAGTTTGCTAAACTGTCGTAGGGGTAACCCTACCGCGAGTTCGAATCTCGCCCTTTCCGCAAAACGTTGCTTTTTTTTTGTTGGTTGCCGCCGCTGGCCGCTTGCGGACATGCGAGAGGCAAACAGCAAAAAAAAAGTTCTTGCGCAGCAAGGGCTTTTTGGCTTGCAAGGACGCCCGCGGCATCGAAGATATCTTTAATCTCGCCCAACAACATCAAGCACCTTCGTTGACAACTTGCTGGCATAAGAAGGTGCGAAAAAAAACTCCCAGACGCTACTAAGTTTCGTCTGGGAGTTCGACAAACAGTCTCTTTTTGTATCTCCTACAGCTGCGAATAAGCAGGAGAGAAAGTATCACCATAACTGATATTTCCGGTGGCAAGGCCTTTCTTCAGCCATTTCACACGCTGTTCGGATCTGCCATGGTTGAATGAGTCGGGAACTTCGTAGCCCTGGGCCTTCTTCTGCAGGTAATCGTCGCCGATCTTGGAAGCCACATTCAAACCCTCCTCAATGTCGCCATCCTGCAAAGAGCCAAACATTTCGTTATCATGATACGCCCAGATGCCAGCATAGAAGTCGGCCTGCAGCTCCAGTCGCACACTGATCTGATTGCGTTCC
Source organism: uncultured Bacteroidales bacterium (assembly GCA_905233625.1). GTDB lineage: Bacteria > Bacteroidota > Bacteroidia > Bacteroidales > WCHB1-69 > RUG11690. The sequence goes on from CAJOFJ010000005.1 coordinate 142,693, forward strand.
TTTTCGCTCACACGGCTCATCTGCTGGTGAGCGGCATTCAGGGTGCCCAACAGATACTGCACGTGGTGTCCCACCTCATGCGCAATAACGTAGGCGTACGCGAAATCGCCATCCGCACCCAGTTGTTTTTTCATATTCATAAAGAAGGACAAGTCCAAGTAAACACACTGATCTGCCGAGCAATAGAACGGACCTGTAGCCGAGGTGGCACCACCGCAGCCCGACTGAACACTACCCGTGAACAGCACCAATTTCGGAGGAACATAGGTCTTGCCCATCTTCTTGAACTCGGCCGTCCACACATCTTCGGTGCCGGCCAGAATCTTCTTGGCAAAAGAAGCCAGTTCTTCCTCTTCAGCAGAAGGTTGGTATGCTTCGGTCTGCCCTGACGAACCAGTCAAATCAGCATTTTGTAAAACTTCCATAGGGTTGCGACCCATAATCAAGTATATCAAACCCACAATAATAATACCACCGATACCCATGCCACCGATGGCTTTGCCGCTGAGACCTCGACGGTCATCAACATTTGTGCTTTCGCGTCTTCCTCTTAAATCCATAGTTATTTAGTTTAAATTTTTGGCAAACTTACAAATTTTATTGATACGGAACGCAAAAAATTATTCCTTCCTCTTCAGATACACAACGGCCTCCTCCATTTCTCCCTGGTCATTGAGGTAAAACCCCTTCCATTCCATCTTGTTGCGCGAGGCATCCAGACGGACAACCCTGACAATCCGATTATTCTTCTTACTGTATTCTATGTAATAATCCTTGATATACTGCGTATAAACCTCCACACTCTCATTCAAAGAACTTTCTTTTCCGGCCTGGACAACCACATGGCTGGCATCTACCTCCGTATCATAAGCGTTGGCATCAAGCTTCCGGATCAAAGAATCCTTCTCTATTGTCCAAGTTCCGCTTCCACTGGTACGGACAATCACTTTACCATGAAAATCAGGATGTTGTGCCACCATCGAAGCAACATCGGCATAGGTGAAAGTATGGTCTTTACTGAAAACAAACACCGTTGAATCCCCTTCTGTCGTCGACTGTATCCATGTTCCGATCAGACTGTTTTCCGTCACGGCGATGCCATTCTGATTGATCTTGTTCACATAATCCACCATCTCCTCGTCCGTAATGCTCATCAAGAACTTGTTCTCATCGTTCATTTTCGTCCATGAGTCGATGAAAGTTTTATACTGTATCGACCGCCATGGTGACATGTGGATAAAATACTGCACTTTTTTATCCATCAATTTATCTTTCAAAAAATTCCATGCCATCAGGCGGGTTTCTTCCCCGGTCACGATACCATTCTCAACATTCATCATGTTATACTCTTTCATGGTCACCGGACGTTGCCAATTATCCGCTTTGTTACAGACTTCCTGAAACTCCTGACGCTCATAAAAGAAAGTCTGTGCATTATCGATAAACTTAATGCTTCCGATGTTTTTCCACGTATCCTGGCTGCTATGGAACACCTTCTCATTTGACGTGTTAAAGCGGAACTCCTGATCGTCTGCCAAAATGAACTCCAGCACTTTCTCAAGCATATCTATCGGCACAGAATCCATCTCGTCAATATGTTCCAACGTGAACATCGCCGCAGTGTAGGACTGGTCCTCCCTCTCCTTCATCGCCTTCAACAGCTCGATGGTCTCGTCGATGTCATGGATGACCATCATGGCAGTCAGTCGCTGGGCCTGCTCCTGGTTGTGATTCTCCACCGCCTTGCTGACGGCAAAGGTCAAGCCCACACCAATAGCGGTACCTACAACACTGATCAGGAACTGCATCCACCAAGATCTACGTTCTTTTCTGTCTTTTATCAAGCTCATCTTATCTTTCTTTTAGTAATAAATGTTATTCTGAATAAAATTCATAGCTAAAAAAACAATCCATAAAAAATAATATTGTATCTTTGCCCGTTGTTAATTTCAAAGGGTATAAAAAGCTATTCATCGTTTGAAATAATGGCACAAATAATCTCTGATGTATGAATAAAAGGCATTTCAGAAAAGCATTGGGTTTAGCAGCAATCGTGACAATTCTGCTGTGTTTTACAGCCAGTTATGCGCAAAAAACAACAAAAACTTTCCTGGAGCGCTACGATCTTTCCACCACGGTGATCAACCCTGACACCGCACCGACCGACGGCATCTATTCCTGGTGGACGGAGTCCACAAAAAAAGAATGGGACGATTATGGAAACGAGCCTAAGGCTGACGAATGGCTGTATCGTCCTGAACCTTTGGGCTTCAGAGGAGACAATTTCCAACGCTTTTACATCCATTTCGACACAGTATATAAAGTATCGCCCACCGTGTACCAAGTGGAAGCACGCTCACGTTGCAAAGATGAGTATTGCCACATCAAAGGGCAGATTATCATTGATTCCGTAGTGACTTACTACTCCAACGAGAACAGCGAGACTAACTGGTATGATGATTTTCTCGAGAATGTTACAGATTACGGGGATATCCGTGCCCATTACGAGATGAAGGCCTATATAAATGCCAAAACGATCGCCCGCCTGTTCGGTCACTCAAGCTATTCATATCTAGTGCATAACGACAGCATCTATTATGATGCCATGGAGATTGTTGCCGACGGATATGAGAACAACCAATACAGCGGCAAATGGGTTTATCTTGCCACGAATGACACGCTCACCTGCAATTGGGGTGATTTCAGAATTCCAGAATCCCGTGATTTGGATGGTGGCTGTGGAGAGTTTATACCCATTGAAGAATACTATGATTTTGGCTGGAAGCCCTACATTGATATAGAAAGGCATGCTTGGATAGATGATCCTGCCCATGAGTATTATATGTTTTTATACCATATTGATGAGGATTGGTGGAATTTCACTGACATGGAATCTCCTAAAAAAGCCCCTCACGTACCTGGGCACTATAGCTATGCGCACAGCTTTCACTATGACCTGCATGGCAACCATCTTGAAGTGTATGAGACCGGCACGATGGATTTTCAAGCCAACGGCACGGCCATCGACTCGGCCCGTCAGGTGTATGTGGCGACACTCAAAGATGGAGGCTCTGCTACGTATGTGTTCAACTATGTGAGTCCCAGCCGCTGGCGCTTAAACAAGAAAGACTTTTACTTCTCCGGTATCAAAGAGACTTTCCGTATGGAAGTAATAAAAACCTCCCTCAAGGGTTGCAACTCAAGCCAAGCTGATGAACTAGCAAAACAAATTATCAAAGCCGTTGGCGGCAGCATCGACTACGAGTACAAGTTCCAGCTCGACACGCTAACCTCGCATAAGCTGCAATGGAGCTTCACCTACCGCGATGGACATACTGACACTTGGGAATTCTATCGCATCAGCGCTGAATAGTTTAACCTAAATGGATTTTTTCAAACGCTGTTGGAATTTTTTCAAACACTTTCCTAGAATATCACTGCACTATCCGGCAAAGAAAGGCTATCAGTACAAATCTGATTATTTCTTTTTCGCTTTGTTTCCGAAGTTGTAGCCCACACGGATAGACGGTTCGATGCATCTTGTTTCTTTAGCCAGAGAAATGCCGTATGAGAGTTCGCCCATCACATACCAATTGTTGGAGAACACACGGCCGAAACGGACCTCTATGGGCAGAACCAAGTCCATATCCACATATTCCAAACCGGCGCCAGGTCCTATGCCCAGGATAAATGGCTGATTTTTGAGATCTCCAATCTCCATGAGCAGTCCCGCCGACAATTTGATGACAGAATAGAATTTATCGTATTCGTTGTAGGGTTTGAAGGAGCCCAGAAAGCCGCCTCCGCCACTGATGTAAAAGCCCATGGCGAATTTGTCGTTCACCGGATAGGCGAAATCGCCACCGATATGGATATTCGTGCCCGCAGCTTTCAGATCGTAGCATTCCACAGGAATACCGATTCCAAAACTCAGACCTTTCAAGCGCGGCAGCTCAGTTTTGGCATTTTGTGGAAACAGCGAAACACTGCAAATCAATGCTATGGTTAAGATAAATAATCTTTTCATTGTCATATAGTTGCTAAAATAAATTCAAAATTCAAAATTACTTTGCGATATTTTCTTGTTTAGACTGGTAATAAAAGTAAAGTAGCATGCAATGTAGGCAATCAGTCGTGCTGAAAGCACGCAATCCTATTAACCCCGCATAAGCGTAGCGCAATGTGGGGTATGCGGCAAAACACTTTGCTCCTGCGTGCCGTAGGTACGCCACATTGGAGTATATGTAGCGTGCTTTCTGCACGCAGAAAGGACCTGGTCATTGTCTACCCCACACAACGAGTTGTGCGGGGTTAATAGGATATCGTGCCTTTGGCACGCATCCTTGTCTTTCAAATCAAAAAATCGATAAATCATTATAAATAATTGATACGCTATAATTTATACAAATCTACTATTTTATATTGCAACAATCACAATCCAAAATCCAACTGTTAATTGCCAACGATTTCCTTGTGGCTCTTCAAAATCGTCTTCGCGGTTCCTTTCTTATTGGAGAACTCGAACATCGACATCGAGTACCAGCCTTCGTAATCCGGAGCCCAGTAGCGGATGCCGGCCAAGCCGTGCGTTTTTCCCCACGCAATCACATCCTTATAGATATCTGCCTGGCCTTTCTGGTCTTTCTCATAACCTTTCAACTTCTTGTTCCAGCCGGCGAAGGGACCTTCCATTTTTCCGGAGGGATAAGAGAACTCGCCGATAAAAACAGGCACATGGCATTTTTTGTTGATCTTGGTGACGGTTTTGGTCAACAGTTTTTTCTTGTTGAACGACATCGCGGGAGCGCTGGGATAATAGCTGATACCGGCGGTTTCCACCTTATATCCGTGTTTCGCCATGTACTGGAAATACGAGGCACAGCATCTTGGAGTGAAGACCACAGTGGCGATATGAGTTGAGAATTTGACCTTGGATGCGTCCATATTTCTCTTTTCGTATGCTTTCAGGATACCGCTTTTGATAGCCGCAAACTCTTTGACATTATATGCCCACACATGCTTCTTCAGCCACCATGCGGAAAACACCGAAGCCATGTAACGCTTCATGGCTGACGCTTTCCCCAATTTGGCATCCACAGCGGTTTCTGTGCCCATACCCACTCCAGCAAAACCGAAGTTGGCCTCGTTGCCCAAATTCCAGTTGTTGACAGTACATCCAGTCGCCAGAATCGCATCGGCGACGAACTCACCGTAGGCTTCCAAGACCACACAAATCTCATCGAGGGACAGTTCCGACCATTCCTTACCGTTTTGCAGGGCATAAATCTCTGGATATTCCTCAAAACGTGGCTTTTGCACACGGTCCATGTCCATGTAAGTATAGGCGCACATGATTTCAGGATTAATGGGGATATTCAACGCTGCCGCAATCTGGCATAACTGTATTCCCTGGTCGAAAGTATGCACATTAGCGTTTTCGTCAGGCTCGCCATCAGTGGTATTATCTGCGGTTTTGTGACGTTTGGTGGCGATTCTCACATACATTTCCGTGGAGCCGAGACTGCGGTAGATGCTCTGCAACTGTTCTGGAGTCGTGGCGATGCTGTCACCAATCACAAAGGTGTAACCCTGCTCGAACTGGTTCAGCGAAAAGGGGCTCAGCGAAAGAGCCACACGGAAACCTTCGGAATCCCCTGCGGGAGAAGCCTTTTCACCGCCTTTATGTTTGTTCGTCAATGGCAATGTATTGTTCTCGTCATATATTTTCGCAAGCGGTAAAACAACGGTCTTCGAATTGTCCAGTGTCTGCATAACATGCTTGGTCTCCCGCTCCTCGCCATCAACAATGACATAACCCACATATTCCATACGGTCATTGGTCTGTAGAGACGTTTCCATAGACATCCCTGCAACACCCGCATATTCAATCTGATTGGCACCACCGCCTTCTCCGCACACCATCTTAATGGACGATTGCTTGCCGTTCTGGCGGGCGGTCATCACATACGTGCCAGTTTTGGACAAGTTGACACGATAATTATGTGTTCCGGCAGAAACGTCAGAAAATGATTTTCCTACAATTTTACGGCCATTCATATCAATAATCTCTACCGAGACATCACCCGCTTCCGCCACTGAAAGGCGTACATTGGTGAAGGCCTTGAAGGGATTCGGAATGTTTTGCGACAGCACAAAACCACTGTTTTCACTAAAATCATCAACGCCAGTACCATTCTTCAAAATCAAGGTGGTATCAGGCCAGTAAAGTGTTTCCTGCCAGCCTTGGGTATGGTTGGTGATCACCACCCGGTTCAGCTGTGCATAACGGCTGTCGGCATCACGCCCTGTGAAACTGATGGTTTGGGCCACAGCGCCAAAACACATCATAATCAACAGCGAAAAAATAAAAATCCTTCTCATAACAAATAAAATCTGAAATTTATGCGGCAAAATTACAGCTATTTTTGCACATAGAAAAGAAAATAATGAAGCTTTAATTAGCCGTTTTTTCTTAAAATTTAGCCGTTTTTACGAAAAAAAAATTCACAACTTGCCCGTTTCGGAAAAAAGTGCTAATTTTGCAGGAAATTCTGACCAATAATTTTGACCGAGAAAGCCTATGAGTACTTCTTTCATCAGCATATTTTCCGACTATGCCCCACCCTCCAAGATTATGCATAACGGTGACGAATTCATTCTGCTCCTGCATCCGGAAATGCCCAAGAAAAAACTGGACTTCCAGCAACCGGAATACTTTACTTTCATTGTGGTGCGTAATGGTTATGTGTGTGGCACGATGGACGGAACAAACTACCGGGCAAATGCCCCCGCATCGATTGCCATTTTGCCGAGGCAGCATGTGCATTTCGACGAATTTGACCCCGAGGCAGACTGTGTCGTCTATCTCTTATCGACACGTCTGGTGCAGAGAATCCGCTTAAGCAACGAATTCACCATTTATGCGGCGCTCCAAAGCAACCCCGTACTGCAATACACTCCCGCCGAAATGCGCATTCTGGACGACATCTTGCAGCTGCAGTGCGACGTACTACGGCATCCGCAAGCGGAGCAACTACTGGACATCAACGCCATGCTGCTCCATATCGGCTTTCATTTGCTGGCTCCCTTGCGCTTGCGCGAAAATGCCCAAGGCGAGCAGGACACTAAACGCCATGAGCTGCTGACCAGGCGTTTCACCGCCCTTTTGGATGAATGTTACGTGCAGCAGCACCGGGTAGCATGGTATGCCAGCGAACTGTGCGTGGCACCCAAATACCTTAGTGAGAGTGTCAAGCGAGCCACAAGGCACCCCGCCGGTTGGTGGATCGACCACTACCTGATGCGTGACGCCACCCGTATGTTGCGCCAGGGAAAACTGTCCGTCAAAACCATCGCTGCCCGATTAGGTTTCGACGACCAATCCGCCTTCGGCAAATGGTTCAAGCGCCTCAAAGGTGTCTCACCCGCCCATTTCCGGAAAAACTAAAAAACACTGGCAGGACAAATCGCATCTCAAACCTGTCATGAGGCTCTCTTCGTAAAAAGAAATGATGAAATGAATCTATTTTAGTAACCCAAAATCTTCAACATGGATTTATAACTCTGCTCCTTGGCAAAAAGTTTGGTGCATAACTCACCATCCTCATCCCTATATATTATAATATGTTTAGGAGCCGGCAGCATACAATGCTGGATGCCGCCATAACCACCGACCGCCTCCTGATAAGCACCCGTATGGAAGAGGCCGATATACTGGGGATCTTCATCATAATTAATTTCAGTCGGCTTGCTTGTTCCCTCAAAATTCGAGTCGGCTGTTTGATGAATCTTCGGCAAGAACACCGCATTCAGATGCGCTTCCGAGTTGTAATAATCGTGACTGTCGCAGGTCAGTCCGCCCAAGAAGACACGTTCGTATTCACGATCCCAATGATTGATGGCGAGAATGATAAACTGCTGATTGATAGCCCAGGTGTCAGGCAAAGTGGTCATGAAGGAGCTATCGATCATATTCCACAGCTCACGGTCGTTCTGTCTCTTTTGTTGCAAGATGGAGAACAGAACCGCACTGGATTCGCCCACTGTATAAGAACCGAACTCAGTAAAAATATCCGGTTCACGCACTCCCTCGCGATCACAAATCTGCTTGATCTGCGACACAATCTCTTCGGCCATGTACTCATAATCGTATTCAAAACCCAAGGAGTTTTTAATCGGGAAACCGCCACCGATATTCAGCGAATCAAGTTCCGGACAAATCTTTTTCAAATCGCAATATAAGTTAACGCACTTCGTCAACTCATTCCAATAATAGGCCGTATCCTGAATACCGGTATTGATAAAGAAGTGCAACATCTTCAGTTCAAACTTCGGATTCTTCTTGATCTTACTTTCATAAAACGGAATAATATCATTGTATCGGATACCCAAGCGCGAAGTGTAGAATTCAAATCTCGGTTCCTCTTCAGCAGCAATTCTGATACCCAGTTTGCACTTGGAATTCAGATTCGCATCCAACAAATTGAACTCATGTTTACTATCCAAAACTGGAATAATATTCGTAAAACCCTTGTCCAACATCATGGAGATGTTGTCAATATACTGCATCTTCTTGCAGCCATTACATATAATATAATTGTCCTTCTCGAACTGTCCCATGTCGTGCAAAGTCTCCACCAAATTCAAATCGAAGGCGGAAGAAGTCTCCAAATGCACATCATTTTTCAGCACTTCGGACAACATAAACTCAAAATGAGAGCTTTTTGTACAATAGCAATAGTGATAATCGCCCTGATAATCGGACTTTGCAATAGCCACATTGAACCATCTTCTGGCCTTCTGGATATTCTGAGATATTTTGGGAAGATAGGTGATTTTCAGCGGTGTACCATACTGCTTGATGATATCCATCAAGGGAACAGTGTTGAATATCAATTCATTATCTTCAACCTTAAACTCCTCCTGCGGGAATTCGTAAGTCTGCGAAATCAGATCAATGTACTTGGTTCTCATAGTCTTTTCAATTTTTTAATGATTGAGGCCGCAAAAGTACAAAATAAATTAATCGGATTGCACAAAAATATGCAATCCGATTAATTTAAATTTGATTTTTTAACACAATCCGAGTGAATTAGTTTTTAGGGAATAGGATTTAGGGGATAGTTTTCAGTTTTCAACTATCGACTATCAACTATCAACTATTTCCTATCAATTATTAATGATATGTACATCCATCTGGTTGAAGGGGATGGAGATGCCGACGGCGTTAAGTTTGTCGTAAACTGCCTGGTTCAGATAGAAGAAAGTATCCCAGTAATCGGCATTCTTAACCCAAACGCGCAGTTCAAGGCTAACAGCACTGTCGGCCAAAGCAGTCACCACCACCATCGGAGCAGGTTCTTCGATGACTTTGGAATAGGACTTCGCCAGTTCCAGCAGAGCGGCACGGGCGCTATCGACGGACTCTCCATAAGCGATGCCCACCTTGATGTCCACACGGCGGTTTTCGGAACGGGAATAGTTCACCAGCGTCTTGGTAGCCAAATCGGTATTCGGGGCAATCACCATTTTCTTGTCAGGGGTTTCCACAATCGTATTGAAAATCTGGATATGCTTAACCGTGCCCTGTACGCCAGCGGAATCGATATAATCACCCACTTTAAAGGGTTTGAGCAAGAGAATAATCACGCCACCGGCGAAATTCTGCAAAGTGCCCTGCAAAGCCATACCCACGGCCAGACCAGCGGCACCCAGCACCGCGATAAACGAAGTGGTTTGGATACCAATCATGCCCATCACCGCAATCACCACCATCGCTTTAAGCGCGATATCCGTCAGTGAAAGCAGGAAAGACTGCAACGACACGTCCACATTCTTACGTTCCAACACTTTTTTCAAAGCCTTGATAATCAATTTGATAAGCTTCAAACCTATCCATAAAACAATCAGGGCGATAATGATTCTCGGCACATCCTTGAACAACACATCACGTGTAAAATCACCCAGCGATCCCCAAAGGGACTGCACATTCATAAAACCATTTGATTCCATAATTTTTTGATATTTAGTTAGTTATTAAAGTTTTCAAACAAAAGAACTATTTCATACAGCATTCCTCATAGTGTTGCATCAGCAGCTTCCCTTTGCGCGACTCCCGTATCATTCGCAGCGCCTTATTCACCTCATCGATAGTGCCAACACACTCAAAAGGCTTGTTGGGGGCGATACCGCAAAGCTCATCAAAGTACTGCATCAGCTCCGCTTTATCCAGCAAATCCTCCCCAAAAATGCTAACCATCGTGTCGTTATCGATAAACGGCGACAAGATAATATAGGCAAACAAGCATTTGGAGCAGTTGCAGCACCACTTATTCTCTTTGCTGCCGGCGTTACAGCTCTTGAACACCGGAAAATACTGCGGATGACGGGCAAACATCTCGGCAATCTGCAACTCGGTATAGGGACGCAGATAACTATAATAATGATTGCAGTCGTTGAGGAAAGTGCTGACATACCAGCGGAAGTCCTCTTCATACTCTAACGACTTGGAATACTGATGGTTAATCTTCGTTCCGGGAATGGTCGGCTCGTTAGCGCTCGACTCGTTGGAGAGCGCCACATTGCGGGTAGCGGTGCCATAGCTCACCAACAAAGTATAGAAACTGAGCATGGCTGAAAACGGAGTATGCCCATTCAGGAAACCCATTTTGTTGAGTTCCAGCAACTGCGGATCGATTTCGCGCTGCAGCACCACCCTATCCTCTTCGGCCGGAAAGCCTGCGATACGGGCGCAGTCCACCGTGGCGCCTCGTGGATTGATGATAAAAGGAATGACTTGGCGCTCTTTACGCAGTGCTTCCAAGGTGACCACCGAATCCTTGCCGCCACCTATAGGCACAACAACCCGCTGACTATCATCCACATGCGGATATTTCAGCTCGGAAGCGGACGGACTATCCTGCCCAAAAGCAAAGCTCATAAAATCCTCTTCGGAGGCCTGTATTTTATTCTGATAAAAAAACTCGCCCAAACCATTGAAATACAACTTTTTCCACCATACTTGCATTTCCTCGTCCAACTTATACGGTTTGATTAGCACTGTGGGCGAACAAGTGCATTTCCAATAGCTGATCAGTTCTATCAAACCTATTTGGAAAACAAGACCACGGACATCTTCTTTCTGAAGCGGTGCAATAGCGTATTTCCCTAAGGAAAGTTTCATTTTAGGATGGAACTCGTAATTACCAGTCGCAAAATGAAATTGCATCCTGATTTCCGCCTCTGCTATTGAAAAATCAAAACCTTGGTATTCAAACACAGGGAACTCCTGTCGCAGCTGTTCGTAGGTTCTCTTCATCATTCCTTGGTAATATGATAATTTTTCGTATCTTTGCATTTCTGAATTATCCGACAAAAATACAAAAAATTCATGGATACGGTTGAGAATTTTTTCACAGTGAAGCCCACTGACTTTTCATTGACAGCGGGAAGGATTCTCATTTCGGTGCCGTTTTTCAACGACCCGTTTTTCAACCGGAGCGTGGTTTTGCTGACGGATTACGACAAGCAGTCATGCGCAGGCTTAGTGCTGAACAAATCCTCCCGTCTTTCAGTGCGGAAGGTGGTGAATGAAATCAAGGTGGACGACAAGCTCTACATTGGGGGTCCCGTCATGCCCGACGGCATCTTCTGCATTCACAATTTTGAGAACTCCAAGGCCGCCTCAAAACTATTACCAGGTATTTTTGTCGGCTCTGACGAAGTGCTAATTTCATTGATTGAGCACCAGACCATTCCCAGCATGAAATACCGGTTTTTTGTCGGATATTCGGGTTGGTCACCGGGGCAATTGGAAGGCGAGTTGGCGAACAGGATGTGGGTCATTGGCACCGCCACGCCGGAGCTGGTATTTGACACTCCTTGCAACAAGGTATGGGAGAAGGCCGTACGGAATCTTGGCAACGACTATTTGCATTGGCTGAAAACCCCTCGCAACATGGGACTCAATTGACGAAATTTGACAAAAAAAACATTTCCTCATTTCCAAAAATTTAGTATCTTTGCAGAATGTATTAAAATTTAATTTTATGAAGAAGCACTTCTATACAGCACTCATTTGCTCACTGTTGTTCCTGCTTGGTACAGGCTGCAAAAATGCCAAGAATCCCTATCACTCCCCGAAAAGTATCACCAAAGCTTTTGCTGAAAGCCTATATTCTGGAGATTTCGAGCAAGCCAAGACATGGGTCACCCCTGAATCCATTCCAATCATCGACTTTTTCCAACGAGCTTTTCCGCCTGAACATTTTGCAGAATGCAACCATCTCAATGTTGGGGAAATTACTGTGAATTCAACCTCGGATTCCACCGCCATCTGCAAATACAACCTTACACTTTGTAACGGCAGAAACACAAACAACACCACCAATGTATTGAAAAGAGACGGCAAATGGTATGTTACGCTGCGACAAAGCGAAACTGAAAAAGCAAAGGACACTCAAGAACAAATCCAACATGTAATTGTGAACTAATAAGATTCACCACATACCCAAAAAACGAACTTATAACCTGTAACCTATAATATAACAATGGCAAATTTTATTGAAGAAATGAAGTGGCGCGGGATGATTCATGACATGATGCCCGGCACAGAAGAACAATTGGCTAAAGAAATGACCACCGCATACGTTGGTATTGACCCGACGGCGGACTCACTACATATCGGACACTTGGTTGGCGTGATGCTGCTGAAGCACTTTCAGGAATGCGGTCACCGCCCCATCGTACTACTTGGCGGTGCCACCGGCATGATTGGCGACCCCTCGGGCAAGTCGCAGGAACGCAACCTGCTCGACTCCGACACTTTGCGCCACAACCAAGCCTGTATCCGGAAGCAACTGGAGAAATTCCTCGATTTTGACAAAACCGGTGGCAATGCTGCAGTGCTCGTCAACAATTACGACTGGATGAGCCAGTTCTCATTCCTGGACTTCATCCGTGACATCGGCAAGCATATCACCGTCAACTACATGATGGCCAAGGACTCGGTGAAGAAGCGCTTCAACGGCGAAGGCGACGGCATGTCCTTCACCGAATTCTCGTACCAGCTGGTGCAAGGCTACGACTTTTTGTATCTCAATCAACACTATAACTGCAAGTTGCAGATGGGTGGCAGCGACCAATGGGGTAATATCACCACTGGCACCGAGCTGATCCGACGCAAGACCAACGGCGAGGCCTTCGCCCTCACCTGCCCGCTCATCACCAAGGCCGACGGTGGCAAATTCGGCAAGACCGAAAAAGGCAACATCTGGCTCGACCCAGAAAAGACCTCTCCCTATACCTTCTACCAGTTCTGGATCAACTGCAGCGACGAAGACAGCAAGAAATATATCCGTATCTTCACGTTGTACAGCAAAGAAGAAATCGAAGCGATGGAAAAAGAGCACGAAGCTGCTCCGCATTTGCGCATCCTGCAAAAGGCTTTGGCCAAAGACCTTACCGTCCGTGTACACTCGCAGGAAGACTATGACGCAGCCGTCAGCGCCTCCGAAATCCTGTTCGGCAAAGGCACTGCCGAGGGTCTGGCCAACCTGTCCGAAAGCATGTTCCTCGCCGTGTTCGACGGTGTACCGCAGGTGGAAATTTCCCGTGACCTCATCGCCAACGGCGTGAGTATTGTCGATTTCCTGACCGACCATAGCAACATCTTCCCCTCCAAAGGTGAAGCCCGCCGTATGCTGAAGGACAATGGTGTGAGTATCAACAAGAACAAAGTCAATGATAGTTGCACCGTTAATGGCGACATGCTGCTGAACGACAAGTACATTTTGGTGCAGAAAGGCAAGAAGAACTACTTTATCGTTAAAGTCAATTAATTGATTTTCAACTATTAACAATATGAACTGGGCAATTATCACCACTGTTATCCTCATTGGCATTCTGGGCTTGGTATTGGAATTTTTAGTCATACCCGGCGGAGTTGTCGGAGTCATCAGCGCATTAGTAATTGCCGGCGGCATCGGTATGGCATACTACAAATATGGCGTGTTGGCCGGCAACATCACCCTGATTGTCACCGTAATTGGCATTTTGGTCGGTATCTTTTTCCTATTGCGCTCACGCACCTGGAAGAAGCTGATGCTCAACACGCAGATTGACAGCAAGGTCAACGAAGTGGATGAAGCCAAAATCAAGGTCGGCAGTGAAGGTGTCACTGTTTCGCGTTTAGCCCCGGGAGGCAAAGCCAGTTTTGACGGTGAAATCGCCGAGGTATTCTCCGCCCATGACCTTATCGACGAAAATCAGGAAATCGTCGTTATGAAAATCGAAGGCAACAAAATAACTGTAAAACTTAAATAAATCACATTATGGATCCTATCACCATTATCGTCATTATCGCCTGTATCTTCCTGTTGATTTTCTTCTTATGGATGGTACCTATCGGCCTGTGGTTCACCGCTTTAGTCAACGGTGTACACGTTTCATTAGTACAATTGATTCTGATGCGTTGGAGGAAAGTTCCCCCCGGAACTATCGTCAACGCCCTGATTACCGGCACAAAAGCCGGCATCAAGCTAAACCGTGACCAATTGGAGGCTCATTATTTGGCAGGTGGTCATATCACCCCGGTGGTCAACGCCCTGATTTCCGCAGAGAAAGCCAATATTCCTTTGGATTTCAAGGCCGCCACTGCTATTGACCTGGCTGGACGAAACATTCTGGAAGCAATCCAGACTTCTGTCAACCCCAAAGTCATCAACACGCCTCCTGTAGCCGCTGTGGCCAAGAACGGTATCCAGTTGATTGCCAAGGCCAGAGTGACCGTGCGCACCAACATCAAGCAGTTGGTGGGTGGTGCCGGCGAAGAGACCATCATCGCCCGTGTGGGTGAAGGTATCGTTACCGCCATCGGTTCGGCCGACAATCACAAAGAGGTGCTCGAAAATCCAGATTCCATCTCTAAAGTAGTATTGTCCAAGGGTTTGGACTCTGGAACTGCTTTCGAAATCCTGTCTATTGACATCGCCGATATCGATGTAGGTAAGAACATCGGTGCTATCCTGCAGATGGATCAGGCCAATGCCGACAAGAACATTGCCCAGGCCAAGGCTGAGGAACGCCGCGCTATGGCTGTGGCTTTGGAGCAGGAAAACAAAGCAAAAGCCCAGGATGCCCGTGCCAAGGTTATTTTAGCCGAAGCCGAAGTGCCCCTCGCCCTCGCCGACGCTTTCAGAAACGGCAACTTGGGTGTGATGGACTACTATCGTCTGCAAAACATCAAGGCCGACACCCAGATGCGCGAAAGCATCAGCAAACCACAAAATCCTGCTGCCAACAACGGCAAAAATGATAAAAAATAAGCTGTAATGTTGAAAAAAATATCATTACTGTTCATAGCTCTTGTTCTGTTCTTATTTTGTCAGGCTCAGAACAAGAGCTATGATTATAAGTTAAAAGCTATTGACGGCAACTGCTCTTCATACGACAATCCCCAATTGCGGAAGGAACTGGACAAAGAGAAGAAAAAACTGGAGAAGAAAACCGGTGTTGTCATCGGCTATTGCCCCGAGGACATGATCAGCGAAATGCCCCAGAGTCCGCTATCCAACTTCCTGACTGACATTATGGTAGAAATTGCCAACGAATACTGTCAGAAGCACCATAAAGAAGCAGTGGACTTCTCCCTCCTGAATTTCGGAGGCATCCGTAGCTCTTTGCACGCGGGGAATGTCACGGTAGGCAACATCTTTGAAATCTCCCCTTTTGAGAACAACCTGGTCATTGCCAACATCAAAGGCAGCGAACTACGCAAGGTTTTCCGTCGTTTCAAAGTCAAAAAATGCGAACCTTACTCCCAGCAAGTCAGCATACAATATGTCGGCGACTATTTTCACAAGGCGCTCATCCATGGGAAAGAAATCGAAAATGACAAAATCTACCGTATGGTCACCGTGGACTTTATCCTCACCGGAGGCGACAATATCCTTGAAGGAGTTGAAATCCTTTCGGTGGAATACACCAACATTGTAATACGGGACGCTTACATCAAACACATCAAGAAAATGACCGCCGAAGGCAAAGTCATAACAGGAAAATTTGACGGACGAATGAGTATAATTCCCCAACCCCAATAATCATGAAGAAGTCACTTATTTTCATCAACATACTGTTTTTGCTGGCTGTTTGTTCTTTGGTAACGGCCCAGAATCCCATCGTCATCCTGCACACCAATGACACCCACAGCCAAATAGACCCTCTCCAGAACAATGACGGCACATTGGCAGGTGGAATTTACGGCCGCGCCGCCATCATTGACCAAGTGCGGCAGGAGAACAAAAATGTACTGTTGGTAGATGCCGGCGACTATTTTCAGGGCACCCCTTACTTCAACTTTTTCAAAGGAGCCAGCGAAATCAAATTCATGAATCTGCTAGGCTATCAGGCTGCCGCTTTAGGCAATCACGAATTTGACAACGGCAGCAAGATGCTGGCCAAGCAATTAGCCAAGGCCAAGTTTCCCATCGTATGTGCCAACTATCTTTTTTTCAATAAAAAACTGAATAAGATTGTCAAAAAATATGTCGTCATAGAAATGGACGGCAAACGGATTGGCATCTTCGGACTGCTGACAGACATCAAAGCGCTGACCTTGCCTGAGAACTACAAAGAGCTGAAGTACCTCAACGCTATCGATGTGGCCGACTGCATGGTGAAAGAGCTCCGTGAGACGGAGAAATGCGACTATGTCATCTGCCTGTCGCATCTGGGATGGAATACCGGCACTGAAGACAACCCCGATGACAAAATGCTGGCTGCACAGGTAAAAGGCATTGATGTGATTGTGGGCGGTCACTCCCATTCTGTCATCGAAAAGCCCGACGTTGTCAATGGCACACTCATTCTGCAGACGGGAAAGAAGGGACTGAGGATTGGGCAGTTGACAGTTAATAATTAATAGTTTGTGGTTTATGCTGATTATTGTGAATATCGTCTTTTTTATTATCGGTGTTGTTGGAGTAGCCTATTGCACCTATAAGAATGTCATTGAGAAAAAACAGCAGGAGGAATCCGGCAAGGAAGTTAAACAAAAAAGTAGATTTAACCCTGTTTTTTGCTCCTTTCATGGTCGTACCTATTATGGAATGGACAGAACAAGTATTGTCACCACATATCAGTAATGAAGGGGTATTGTCCCTTATACAAATACTCTTTTTTATAGTGATTCTATCCGCAATCCATTTTCCCATGAAATATATTGCAAAAAGAAAAACACAATAAATCACTACCCCGCCCTTCGGGCACCCCTTAAGGACGAGGACAATCACAGACGCTCAATGTACGGCTTCGCCGTAACACTTGCGTCACTACCCCGCCCTTCGGGCACCCCTTCTAATAGAAGGGGAATTCAAAATTCAAATTATAACTTTCAACTTTCAGTTTTCAGCTTTCAACTCCATTCATTAGCACATTAGCACATTGATAATTAGCACATTAAAATCATGAATCTCAGCACATATCACAACATCAAAGACAGTCTGCCGGAAGGCGTACGACTGGTGGCGGTCTCCAAGACCAAGCCCGAAGAGGACATCATGACCCTTTATAACGAAGGACAACGCATTTTCGGGGAGAATAAAGCGCAAGAACTGAAAGGCAAATATGAGCACCTGCCCAAGGATATCGAATGGCACCTGATTGGGCATCTGCAGACCAACAAAATCAAATATATCGCTCCTTTTGTCAGCATGATTCACAGCATCGACAGTTACGAGCTGTTGAAGGAAGTGAACAAACATGCCATCAAGCACGAGCGAGTGCTGAACTGTCTCCTGCAATTCCACATCGCCCAGGAAGAGACCAAATTCGGTTTTTTGCTTGATGAATGCGAGGCCATGCTGAATGACCCAGGCTTTGTAGATTTGCAAAATGTCAAGATTTGCGGCGTGATGGGAATGGCCAGTCTCACCGACAAGCAAGAGCAGATCCACCGCGAGTTCCACACGCTGCACGAATACTTCAAGCTGCTGAAAGACAAATATTTCAGCAACAACCCCGACTTCAAGGAATTATCCATGGGCATGAGTGAGGACTACCCTATTGCCATCGAGGAAGGCAGCACCCTCATCCGCGTGGGCAGTGCCATTTTCGGGGCAAGAAACTATGCAGTTAATAGTTGATAGTTGGTCCTTGTTGGTTTGAATTTTGAATTCTGAATTCTGAATTCAATAAATATGTGCTGAGTTTATTTTATCGGTACATATAAAGGTAGTCGCAATGGAGCATTTCGTTGCGGTGGAAACGGGTGTCGGTGAAATCATTGGCAAGATGACGCCGGTACTGCTGTTGACGTGAAGCGTCGGGTTCTATGTAGCTGCGCATATACTGGCAACGAGCGGTCAGCTCACGATTCCTGGTAAGATTTTCCGCTTTGTCCAAATGCATCTCGATTTCCTTATACAGCTTCTGCTTTGCATAGGCCACCGACCTCAGATAATCCCATCCATTATCAGCAAAATCTTCATCTGACTGATAATACACGCCATCCCAACAACCGCTTCCACTCACATATTGAGTCAAAGCCCAACTCCATCCTTGGCTTTGCTCCAATCCCGTCGCATACGCATAATGGCAAAACGCACGCGATTCAACATCCGCTGCCGTTCCCGCCATTTTCTTCAACTCTAACATAATCTGGCAGAACTGTATTTTAGTCGGATTGGCGGCATATAATTGTGCGGGACTATACTGCTGACTGGAAATGCCTTTCTCCGCTTGTCTTTCGAACCATTTCTCCTCAAAAGGATTTCGATCCAGGAACTCCGTGATATTTTGCTTAATCCAGAAAGAAGAACTCACTTTCTGAAAATATTGCAAAGCCGTTTCATAGTCATGAATACGCATATATTTGGTGCCTATCAGTTCATCAATCATGCTCTCCCGCACATAACCCATCTTTATTAGATTCTTTTCCAGGGCAGTTTCGCCACCTGATTTGACAAAATCCAGGAACTGTTGTACTCTTTCGATAGATGTCGTATCCAAATAGGCAAAAGAGAATGTCGCATAATCAAAGTTTCCTTCTGTTGTCTTATCCTTACGAATAAGTTCCCTACCCTCCTTATTATAACAGTATGCCTCATCGAAAGCATTAAGCAGAGCCACTTCCATGTTGGAATTCCCCTGGGCGGCATAATGCGGCAACAAATGATGGAACAGAATCCTGCGGGCCATATTCAGATAATGATGCTCTCCATTACCGTTTTCTGCCCGAAAATTCTCCAAATCATACAGTTTTTTCAGCATCCATGGCAAATCCGCATTGATCTTCTCATCGTAATTCTCCGCATCATGATCGGCAGCGTGATACAACAAACGAAGTATGCGCACATTCTCCAACACCAGAGGAGTTCCCTTCACATTCGAAGCTTTCTCAATCAGTCGCACAGCAGTCTCCACATCCCCATCGAGGAAAGCAATATGCGCCACCGCCGACTGCCACAAAGCCGGATTGTCAGTCCGCTTTTCCCTAAGCACCTGCTCACACAATTCCACAAAAGCCTTACTGTCCATCAATTTGCCCATATCCTGATAATGATTCTCGAAATTCTGGATAAAATACTCAAAAGCCTTGGAGCATGGTACCTCTTCGTAGAGCGAACGCATAAAATCCACATTATCATCAAAATAGCCAAGACTTTCCCATTCCTCAAGTTCGGCAAAATGGTCGGCAGACTCCACCAGATAACCCGTATGGAAGAGGGCACCGGCATAATAGGAGCAACATCTTCGCTCCATGTCCTTGTCAAGCCATCGCCCGCTATAATTTTCCCACAGATCACAGCACAAAAAATAGTCCTTCAAATAAAAACTGATACGCATCAATTGCAGCATATAGCGTTCTTTCAGCCTGGGATCCTTACAAATATCGCCCGCCGTTTGAATCTGCTGGGCAAGCTGCCTCAACTCAAGCAGGTCGTCCTTGGACGGATAGTACCATGGATCGCTGTTAAATTCAGCAAAACGCTTGGTCAGTTCCCAATAGCGGAGGGCATCCGCATCATTATTCCGGTGCAAATAACTAAAGAAAGAATATTTACCGCTTTTAACATCCTTTCTCGAACCATTATACAGCGCATCCTCAATAGACTTTTTGTCAACATGCCCATCCACATAAGCATACCAGAAATTTACATTACCCGTACGGGCAGGATCTTCTTCCAAATAGCCATAACTCTCTGTTTGGTAATAAGTTCTGAACATATACAACCCATCTATTTCTGGCGGACAATATGAACAAGCAAAAGCGAATGAGCAAGCCGCGAGGCACAGCAAACTAACGATAAATTTTTTCCACATCATGATCTGAGAGATTTGAAAGGTTTGCTGAATCAAGCTGATAAATAATTACTTGGATCGGTTTTTGAGACATATTCTCCAACACATTGTCCTTCACCTCCAGAAGGTCATTCAAGCGGACTTCCTCATGACGAAAATAGCGGGCATTCCAATAGGTATCATCAAAATAATCTTCCTCATCATCCATCTCTTTTTTATCACAAATCACCTCATATTTATTGTTTTCAACCTTTTTGAAACGACTTTTATCCGAAAAATCCATCTTATTGTAATTGATATGAAGCATATTTTTATGCTTATTGAAGGCAATATCCCACGAAAACTGCGGGAAAGCAACTGACAACGGCAATTTATACCCTTTCAATTTAGGCAGATACATTTTCACCACAGTGGGATCAAGGATGGAATTAGATGTTTCCCAGTCATCTATCTCACCTGTGTTGTAACACATCAGCACCCCATAATCGGCAGCAGGCACCTCATAATCCAACTGGAACAAACGGATAGTAGTGGACAATGTGATGTCATGCTTTTTCAGCAATGCTCTAAACTCTTTCATAAAGGCGAAATACGCGTCCTTACTTTCTTCTGTCCAGTCGCAATCTATTTGTATCTCATGGAATTCCA
Organism: uncultured Bacteroidales bacterium; assembly: GCA_905233625.1. GTDB lineage: Bacteria > Bacteroidota > Bacteroidia > Bacteroidales > WCHB1-69 > RUG11690. The sequence continues at coordinate 163,639 of CAJOFJ010000005.1, forward strand.
CATTATTGGTTTCAGCCATGGTCACCAGTCGGTTAAACATTTTTTCCATAAATCGGTCATATTTTTTTATGGCATCTGATGTAATAAAAACCGTCGGCACAATCTCAAGATTTTGGGGCATGGAATCCAGGAAAATCAAGGTACCGACAGGGACGACACCTTCCCACTCATCTGCCACGTCGAAGAACTTGACATACATCTTGGTAACATGATGTTTTTCCAGAAAATCCCGTTCATAGCCATTCAGTTTGAAAGTGGTTTTCCAATAATACACCGCATTCCCGTCATTGCTGTCCGCATTTTTTCTTTGGCAGGACTGCGTCATCAGTAAGCTTAAAGCGATGGTTAACAAGCAGATAAGTTTGATTTTTTTCATATTATGAGTTTTAAAATTTCCTTTGGCAAAAGTAATATTTTCCGCAATATGTTCATAATGAATTATAGCATAATGCCACAAGCGTATCAGACATGTTAACCTATACCTCTTCACAAAAAAAAAGGAGGACCTTCCTGCCCTCCCTTAACTGTTAATTGTTCATTCTCAACTATTAACTATTAACGGTCTGCTCTAATCGCGAACGCAACGGACCATCTTGCGCGCGCAATCATTAATCCTTAACGAGACGAACAGATAAACCGTAGGAATTTTCGCATCCATCTATCCATGAGTGTTCTATATCTCTATCGAAGAACAAACAAAAGGAATTGTCAGAATCGTAGGATGTTGATGACCGATACCAACCAATTAAACCCACGCTCGAAACAGCGGTACCGGAAAAACCCGCAGCAGGCAAAAAAATGTTATTTCCATTAGCACCCGTAACTTTATAGCCACCACTACTTTGCCATTCCCAGATACAATGTGTTCGCAATTCTTCAAATTGCTCTTTAGTGGGCAATTTGCTTCCGAATGTACTAACAGCATCGTCAAAAGTATAAAAGCCAGATCCATTACCAATCTCGTTAGCAGACTTCCATTTTGTTCCACTCGGTAGACCTAAATCCACATAACTGTTTTGAGTATCTTTTTTGCACGAAGTTAACACAAGTGAAAAAAAGAATACTGCGGTGAAAGCGAATAATAGTTTTTACATACTTATTCTTGCCGTTTTTCCTGTCGGCCCATCAGGTTCTTTGCTCTCCAACACCCATAGAGCTTGTCCATAAAAGAAGCGTGGTGCTGATACGCCAATTCTTCTAATGGAGGTCGTAGGAAAACCTTGTAACGCAGATGCAGCAATCAGTCCACGCTATACACGTGAACCATTACACCATTCTTGCGCTACAATATTGGAAATTTACTACGTTTCCATTAGCAAGACGAGCATAACGCTTCGTTATATCAATAAAATCTGGTATAAAACTGGTTTCATACTGAGTGCAAAAATAAAAAAAAATTATTGAATATTTGCTGCAGGTTTTGAATTTTTCACACAGGTACCACATGATTTCTCGCATCAGCTGGGATGAGTCCATTCCGCGGTGATCATGCTCTGTGCTTCGGGGCTGGTGTGTTGCGCACCGCGGAGAGGTTATGCACGAGTTCCGCATCCCCCCAGACTGCGCCTACGGCTTAGTCTGGGGTTAATAAGATATCGACTCTTCGAGGCTTAAGTGGTCGGCTTCGCCGTAGATGTTTGCGTCACTACCCCGGCCTCCGGCCACCCCTTCTAAAAGAAGGGGAATTTTACGCTTCATCACTTGTTCTACCAAACCATGCAGGCTGTCAGGCCAGCATTTCCCCCTGTCGTTGCGTACGTAGGCAATGCCGACGGTTGGGGCGTACTGGCTTGTGCGGCTGCACTTACCGTCGGCTTGATCTTTTGGTTACTTTTCGATCAAACGAAAAGTAACGGAAAAGAAAGTATATGAAGATATTTGCTAATTTACTAATTAACTAATTTGCCAATTAAAAATGGCACATTAGCACATTGTCTCATTGGCACATTTAAAAAATTTTGTATCTTTGCATTTTTAAAACTATATATAACATATAATGAGTAAACCTGACTATCTATTCGAAACCAGCTGGGAGATTTGCAACAAAGTCGGCGGTATTTACACCGTCCTCTCCACCAAGGCGTTCACCGCTGTCAACCATTTCCAAAACAACTATATCTGCATCGGTCCAGACCTGTCGAAAGAAGACGAGAAACGGCAGGAGTTCATAGAAGACCCCACCCTTTTCAAGAACTGGCGGGCCAATGCTTTGTCGGAAGGCCTTCGTATCCGCATTGGCCGGTGGAATGTCAGCGGACACCCCGTGGTCATACTGGTGGACTTCACCCCTTATTTTGAGAAGAAAAATGATATTCTGACCCAATTTTGGCTCAGCCATAAACTGGATTCCATTTCCGGTCAGTGGGACTATATCGAGCCCGCCCTCTTCGGCTATGCTGCCGGCAGGGTTATCGAGAGTTTCTACCAGTTCTACTGCACCTCCATGGACAAAATCGTGGCACAGTTCCACGAATGGATGACAGGCACTGGCATCCTGTACCTGAACCAGAAAGCCCCGCAGGTAGCCACCGTGTTCACTACCCACGCCACCGTGTTGGGCCGTTGCATCGCTGGCAACGGACTACCCCTATATGGCAACATCAAGCAGTATCAGCCCCAAGATACCGCCAAACGTTTCGGCGTACAATCCAAGTTCTCGCTGGAATACCTGTCCGCACAGACTGCCGACGCCTTTACAACCGTAAGTGACATCACCGATATTGAATGCGAGGCATTCCTGGGCAAGAAAGTCGATACGGTCACCATCAATGGTTTTGAAAACAATTTTGTGCCGCAAGGCGAAGACTACCAGCGTTTGCGTACAGCAGCCCGCCAGAAACTGATCCAAGTGGCCACGGCTCTCACCCAGCAAAGCATCAGCGACGATGCCCTGCTGATCATCAACAGCGGTCGTTACGAATTCCACAACAAGGGTATCGACATGTTTATCAAGGGTTTGGCCAAGCTGAACCAAAACAAGGATCTGCAACGCGAGGTGGTGGCCTTCATCGCTGTGCCCGCAGGTACCAGCGGCAAACGCACCGACCTGATGCTGAAGATGAACCAGCCTGTCGGCGACAAGCCTGTCCTTGACGACTTCACCACACATCCCCTCTACGACAGCTACAACGACCCCGTTGTCAAAAATTTAATTGCCAATAATTTACACAATGCCCCAGACCAAAAGGTAAAAGTCATTTTCATCCCCGTTTACCTGAATGGTGAAGACGGCATCTTCGACCTGACCTATTACGAATTACTGCCGGGTATCGATCTATCAGTATTTCCATCTTATTATGAACCATGGGGTTACACCCCGTTGGAGAGTGTCGCTTTCGGCATTCCCACCATCACCACCACCAATGCCGGTTTCGGCCAATGGGCAGTAGCCAACTTCCAAAACCAAAAAGCCGTGACCGTCATTACACGTACTGACAACAACGATGAGGAAGTGGCAGAAGGCATTGCCCAATCCATCTTATACCATACAGTTTGCAGTGCGGAAGAGACCGTAAAGAACCGTGACAAAGCCACTGAAATCTCGCAACAGGCTTTATGGAAAAATCTGTATAACAACTACTTGGACTGCTATACCATTGCCTTGTCAAAGAGTTTTAACCGTTCAGACCTGTATCGGAACAAGACTTCAAGAGTAGGCTTGTTGGTAGAGAAGTTCCAGAAACCGGAACCCGTATGGCACCGTATTTCCGTCAAATCAAAACTGCCGGAACCGCTGATGAAACTGGAGAAACTGTCCAAGAACCTCTGGTGGAGCTGGAACTACGAAGCCCGCGAACTGTTTGAAGAAGTGGCAGGCAAGGAGCGTTGGCAGCAATACGAGGAGAACCCCGTTTATCTGCTGCAGGAATTACCTGCCAGCTGCATCGACAAACTGATGGAAGACACGCTGTTTCTGGAAAAAATGGACCATGTATATGCCCAGTTTGAGCAATATATGAACGAGCCGCGCACCCGCACAGAAGAGCAGGTGGCCTATTTCAGCATGGAATTCGGCATCAGCAACGAGCTGAAAATTTTCTCCGGCGGTTTAGGCATGCTGGCTGGCGACTACCTCAAAGAAGCCAGCGACTGCAACGTCAACATGGTAGGCATCGGTCTGCTGTACCGCTACGGCTATTTCACCCAGCAGATTTCCGCCATCGGCGACCAAATCAACCTCTATCCGCCGCAGAGCTTCTCCAAGTTGCCCATCCATCCGTACAAAGATGCCGAGGGCAAATGGATCACCATCAGTCTGGCTTTGCCGGGTCGCAACCTGTACGCCCGTATCTGGCGAGTGGATGTAGGACGCATCCCCTTGTTCCTCCTGGACACCGACTTTAACGACAATACCGAGGAAGACCGCAGAACCACCAATACCCTTTACGGCGGTGACATCGAAAATCGTCTCAAACAGGAAATCCTGCTGGGTATCGGAGGTATGAGGATGTTGGAGAAACTGGACATCCATCCCACCCTGTTCCATCTGAACGAAGGGCACGCCGCCTTCCTGAATCTGGAAAGACTGCGCTGGTTCATGCAGGAAAAACAACTTCCCTTCGGCCAGGCTATCGAGCTGGTACGCAGCTCATCCCTGTTCACCACGCACACCCCTGTGCCCGCCGGACACGACACCTTCAGCGAGGATTTGATGCGCCGCTATTTCTCCTATTACACCGAAAAATGCAACATGGAATGGGCCACCTTCATGAGCATGGGCCGCAAAAACATCGACGATATCTACAGCAAATTCTCGATGAGCATTCTGGCCTGCAAACTGTCGCAGGAAGTCAACGGCGTAAGTGCCATCCACGGCCGTGTCAGCCGCGAGATGTTCAGCTTCCTCTACGAGGGGCATCTGCCGGAAGAGCTCCATATCGGGCATGTCACCAATGGTGTGCATTACCCGTCATGGACCCACAAGAAATGGCAGCAATTCCATCAGGAAGTCTTTGGCGATAAATTCCTCCGCAATCAGTCCGACGACAGTTTCTGGAAAAAAATCTATGATGTGGAAGATGCCGACATCTGGGCCATCAAGGACCAATTGAGAGGCGAGCTGATTGACAATATCAAGACACTGCTGGAGGTACAGATGCGCCGCCGCAACGAGTCACCCGACCTCATTGTCAACACCTTAAAGGCTATCCGCAAGGACGCGCTGACCATCGGTTTCGCCCGTCGTTTCGCCACATACAAACGCGCGCACCTGCTCTTCACCAACGAGGAGAAGCTGAAGCGTTTGCTCAACAACCCCGATCAGCCCGTGCAATTCGTCTTCGCCGGCAAGGCACACCCACACGACAAGGCTGGACAGGACCTCATCAAACGTATCCTGGAATTCTCACGCAAGCCCGATTTCATCGGAAAAATCATCATATTGGAGAATTATGACATCATCCTGGCCAAGAAGCTGATTTCGGGCTGCGATGTATGGCTGAATACCCCGACCCGTCCCTTGGAGGCATCGGGAACCAGCGGCGAGAAGGCCGTGATGAACGGTGTGCTCAACTTCAGCGTACTTGACGGCTGGTGGGCAGAAGGCTACCATGAAGGAGCTGGCTGGGCCATCAACGAACAGATTACCTATACCGACAACCGCCTGCAGGACGAGTTGGATGCCGCCACTATCTACGCCATGATTGAAGAGCAAATCGCCCCCTGCTTCTACAACCGTGATGAAAAGAATATTCCGCATGAATGGACCAAGATGATGAAGAACTGCTTCTACAAAACCTCGCCTCATTTCACCATGAAGCGCCAGCTGGACGACTATTATGAGAAGTTCTATCACAAATTGGAGAAACAGCATAAATTATTGTCAGAAAACAATTTAGAGAACACTTTCAATCTCGTTCGCTGGAAAGAGAAAGTCCTCACCGCATGGGATAGTGTGGAAGTCGTTGAACTCACCCAATCTGAGCCGACAGAAATCACTTTCACCTTGGGAGACCAGATTACCACCACCGTACTGCTCAAATTAGGAGCCCTGCGCGTGGAGGATCTCAAAGTGGAATTGGTATTTACCAAAATTGACAATGGCAAGCGAGTATTCTACCGGAAAATACCTTTCACCCTGGTGGACACTCAAAACGACCTGGCACGCTTCAGCTGTACCGTCCAACCCAAGTATGCCGGCATGACGGACTATTCCGTCCGTATCATCCCCGCCAACCCCATGTTGCCGCATGATATGGATTTCAACCTTGTAAAATGGCTATAATATTGTGGCTATAAATCAGTTATAACGCCCAATAATGTTAGCGATAATGATATGCCTATAATGTTATTAGACACGCTGAAAGACTATAAGGTTTATCTCTGCTCCAAATCACCCCGCCGGCAGGAGCTGCTTGCTGGCATGGGTATTGACTTTGAGTACCTGCCCACCAATGTCGAGGAGAAGCATCCCGACACGGACAATCCCGTGGAGGTGGCTGAGTACCTGTCGAAGCTCAAGTTGTCGCCTATCTGTCTGGAGAAATATCCGAAGAACACCATCTTCATTGCCTGCGACACCATTGTGGTATTAGGGAATGAAATTCTGGAGAAGCCCAAAGACGAGGCTGAGGCGGTGAAGATGCTGCGGGAACTTTCGGGCAAAAGCCATACTGTCATCAGCGGGCTCACGGTAGCCACTCCGGAGCGCAGCCTCACCTCGCATCGCAAAAGTGCAGTGAGGTTCGGCCAGCTCAGCGACGAGGAGATTGACTATTATGTGCGGCAGTACCAGCCATTGGACAAGGCCGGGGCCTACGGTGTGCAGGAATGGATCGGCTACATTGGCATCGAAGCCCTCGAAGGCTCGTTTTACAATGTCATGGGGCTACCCACCAAATTGTTGTGGGAGATGCTGGGGGAAATCACACGATATACTGGAAATTCGGCGAACTAGGGGCGCGTACCTACGGTACGCCATGATATCTTTCCCGTACATCACGATGCTATGCGGGGATTGTGGCTACGCCACAATCTAATTTATTATTCGATGCAGAAAGTGCGTATGCGGGGGTTGTGGCTATGCCACAAATTTGTTCTTCCGGCCATATCGCAATTGCTGCAATACATTATGCGGCAAAGCCGCAACCCAAACATAGATAACGATGGTTCTCGGAATATTACGGCGTGCCGTAGGTACGCGACCATTATTCAATCGGATAGAAAATATATTTTTCGTCAAATTCAACCCCTTCACGAACCAACAATTGTTTATATTCATCAACAAATTTTTTATTGGCATGATGTTTTTCCTGATTTCTGATATAATTTGCAATAACATCAATATCTTTGGGACCACAGGAAAATGCACCATATCCCGACTGCCAGCCAAATCTGCGCACGGATAATTTGTTTTCATTAATCCACCGTGAACTATCCCCTTTGACTAAACGCATTAAATCCGATAATGGTATTGTTGTGTTGTGCATGCTAAGCAAAATATGCAAATGATCCGGTATTCCACCTATAGCTATCACATTATTTCCCTTATTAGAAATTATCGTGGAAATGTAAGAATATAATTTATCCTTCCATAGGTTAGATATTAATGAATCTCTGTTTTTTACAGTAAATACTGTATGAATGTAAATGCGAGCAAAGGTGTTGGGTGTTGTTTTTTTCTCATTCATAGCTTATATTTTTTATTAATATTAAATTTATAACGATATATTATACAAATTATTATTTAATAAACAAAAAAATCACAATATTACTGGGATTGTCCCTCTGGGACAAATTTGGCTGGTGCGATATATCACGCTATGCGGGGATTGTGGCTACGCCACAATCTAATTTATTATTCGATGCAGAAAGTGCGTATGCGAGGGTTGTGGCTACGCCACAGATTTATTCGGCATTCAATGAGGAAGGAGTGGTATGCGGAGGGGGTGGTATACGGAGGATGTGGCTATGCCACATTAATATTTTCCGTATTTTTGCAGGCAGATAACGCTGTTGATTTGGAGATGTTTCAAGGAACATATTTGGAGGCGTTTCAGGAAACGTCTCTACAACATCGAACATTTGTCAGAAAAAAATGTCAGACCGCTACTATTCATACAAACAATTCTTACTGGAGCATTTCGGGGAACCGGTGCTGAAGTTGCCCGTGGATGCGGGGTTCAGCTGTCCCAACCGTGACGGCACCGTGGGGACGGGGGGCTGCAGCTACTGCCTCAACGAGGCCTTTGCGCCACGCTACTGTTCCTCCGGAAAAGACATTCTGCGGCAAATCGACGAAGGCATCGAATTTCACCGTCAACGAGGCCGTGAGAGCAATATCTACTTGGCTTATTTCCAATCCTTCTCCAACACCCACGCACCCCTTGACAAACTGCGGGAGCGCTATGAGACTGCCCTATCGCATCCGAAGGTAAAAGGACTGGTTATCGGAACCCGTCCCGACTGCGTTGATGAGGAAAAACTGGACTACCTGAAAAGCCTGAGCCAAAAGCATTTTATCAGTGTGGAATATGGTATCGAAAGCTGTTATGACCGCACTTTGCAACGCATCAACCGAGGACATGATTTCGCCACCGCACAACAGGCAGTAGAGCAAACCGCCTCAAGAGGCATCCATACCGGCGGACATTTCATTATCGGACTGCCCGGAGAAACGACAGCAGACTGGTTGTCAAGTATTCAGACTATCAACCAGATGCCTCTCAACAGCCTCAAATTCCACCAATTGCAAATCATCAAAGGCACCGCGATGGAAAAGGAATTCGAAGAGCATCCCGAAGATTTCCAGCATCTGGACATGGATACCTATATTGAGCTGATGGTGGAGATGATAAAACGGATGCGACCGGACATCAGCATCGAACGCTTTGCGGCAGAGGTACCTCCCCGATACCTAAGAAGCAATCCCTGGCAACTGCAACGCTATGACGTGATTCTGCAAAAAATACGCCAACGATTAATGGAGAAGGACTGTTGGCAAGGAATGAGCCTAAACATACCGGAACCGACCTTATAGGGCCACAAAAAAATGTTTTGATTTACACTTCAAGCTGTTAACAAAAAGACATTTCCGTTGCCATACTATCAATAATTATACTTATTTTTGCTGATTAAATATAATATTGCGGTAATTATGTATAGTAGCGGCAAATCAGAAAAACCAAAGAAAGAAAAAAAGGCGAAAGGCACTTATAGCAAGTGGATCAAGCCATTTTGGATTCTCTATATTTCGGGACTACTTGTCGTAGTGCTTCTTTTCACATTTATTTCCATAGGCTGGCTCGGCTTCATGCCTTCCTTGGCGGAACTGGAGAATCCTGAGACCAACCAAGCCACAGAAGTCTATTCCTGTGACGGTGTGTTGCTGGGAAAATATTATTTTGAGAACCGCTCGAACTGCAAATTCGAAGAGATTTCCCCAGCACTGGTCAATGCCTTGATTGCCACCGAGGATGCCCGTTTTTACAAGCATTCCGGTATTGACCTCCGGGCATTATTCCGTGTAGGTTTCGGTGTATTAACCCACAACAACAAGGGCGGCGGCAGTACCATTACCCAGCAGTTAGCCAAAAACCTGTTTCCGCGCGACCCGCATGCCAGCAAAGCAAAATTAGTGCTGACCAAGTTCAAGGAATGGGTAGTGGCCGTCAAGCTGGAACACGAATTCTCGAAAAACGAGATCATGGCCTTGTATTTCAACACTGTGGATTTCGGCAACAACTCCATGGGCATCAAATCGGCAGCCAAAACCTATTTCAACAAGACACCTATAGAGCTGAACACGGAAGAAGCTGCTTTGCTGGTGGGCATGCTCAAGGCTCCGACCAAATACAGTCCCACCCGCAACCCCAATGCTTCGACAGAACGCCGCAACACGGTACTTGCGCAGATGAACAAGTACAAATACCTCACTGATACAGAATGTGATTCATTGCAACAGCTTCCCATTGACATGTCCAATTTCTCGGTGCAGGATCATACTGCCGGCAGTGCCACCTATTTCCGCGAGTACCTGCGACTGTACATGAATGAATGGTGCAAGAACAACCCCAAACCTGATGGCTCTCACTACGACATATACAGTGATGGTCTCCGCATCTACACCACCATTGACTCCAGAATGCAGAAACATGCAGAAGACGCTGTTTATGAACACGTTTGCCAATATTTGCAACCCATGTTCTTCGATCACTGGCGCGGCAAGGAGAATGCCCCCTTCGCCAATCTGAGCAAAGAAGAGACCGACCGTATTCTCACCTCCGCCATGCGTCGTTCCGAACGTTACCAGCGTATGAAAGACGCCGGCGCATCCGAAGAAGAGATCAGAAAGGCTTTCAACACCAAAGTGCAAATGAAGGTTTTCTCATGGAACGGCATGAAAGACACCGTGATGACCCCGATGGACTCCATCCGCTATATCAAGTCTTTCCTGCACTGCGGCTTAATGGCGGTGGATGTGAACAGCGGCCATGTGAAAGCATACGTTGGCGGCACCAACTACAAATACTTCCAATACGACCATGTGAAACTATCGCGCCGCCAGGTGGGTTCAACCTTCAAGCCATACGTATACACTGTGGCTATGTCTACCGGTGACTACTCACCCTGTACCATGGTGCCCAATATTCCTGTCACCATTCACCTGCCCGACGGGCGTACTTGGACACCACACAACTCGGGCCACTACAAAGAAGGCCAGATGATGCCCTTGCGCGAGGCCCTGGCTCAATCGCTGAACCAGGTATCCGCATACATTATGAAGCAATACGGTCCCAACGCCGTTATCGAGCTGGTGCGACGAATGGGTATGACTTCCGATATTCCGGCAGTGCCCGCCATCTGTCTGGGCGCTTGCGAACTTTCTTTGTATGAACAAGTTGGAGCCATCAACTGTTTCCCCAACCAAGGCGTTTATGTGGAACCGACTTTCATCACCAAGATATGTGACAAGGAAGGTAATGTTATCTTCACCTACGTGCCCAAGACCAACGAGGCCATTGACCAGGTAACTGCTTTCAAGACCGTGCGACTGATGCAGGGTGTGGTGGACTTCGGTACAGGCCGTCGTTTGCGCAGACAGTACCAACTGTCCTTCCCCTTGGGAGGCAAAACCGGTACTACCGACAACCAGTCCGACGGTTGGTTTGTGGGCTACACGCCTGTGCTGACCTGCGGTATCTGGGTAGGTTGCGAGGACCGTGCCGCGCACTTCCGTTCCACCGCTTTGGGACAAGGAGCTCGCACCGCGCTGCCTGTTTTCGGCCTCTTCATGCAGAAATGTTACAACGATCCCGAGTTGCCTTACAAGAAAATCATGGAGACCCAAGGCAACGGCTATAGCTTTACGGTACCGGCAGCCTTCAGAGGTGACCCTAACACTGGTTGTGAGGATGCCGCCGTCCAAGAGAAACGCAAGCAGATCAGTTTTGACTAAAGCTGACAGCAGTCCATTTTTCTCAAAACAAAAGGTACTCCTAACATAGAACGAATGAAATCGCTGACCCTTTTCAGCATTCCGGCTATTTATATCTTTATTCCCATAGCCCTGATACTGCCAAGAATTCCCGTGGTCGGCAAATTCTTCAATATCATCAACACCGCCATCCACGAGTTCGGACATGCGCTGATGGCTTTGATCATGCAGGGCAAGGTTCACAAGATAGAGTTGATGCGAGACACTTCAGGCAGCACAGTCACCCAATGCCCCACCACCTTGGGCAATATCATGGTCTCCATTGCGGGCTATCCCTTTGCCGCCTTTGCCGGCTGGTTTTGCTGCTACCTCAACGAAGTCGGATATCAGAAAGGTCTCGTCATCGGCCTCTCCATATTAATGGTCGTAATGCTGATTTTCTGGATTAGAAACTGGTACGGTTTTATCTGGATTATCCTATTCTGCGCCCTTAATGCCTGGCTATTATACACTGACAATCAACAATATATTAATATTGCCGCTTTGTTTTATGCCATCGTGGTAATGATTGAGGCCGTTTCCTCCTCCTTTATCCTGCTGGTACTCAGCATCAAGGATGGGCATTCAGCTGGCGATGCCACCAACCTTGCCAAATTCACCCATATTCCAGCATTCATCTGGGCACTGTTTTTTTTAGCGTTTTCCTGCTGGATGGGGTATAAATGCGTGCTATTCTTCATGGCGTGAAAAGGAGACGCAAACGGAGCATCTATACAAATTTTTTATTCATCTTTATGCAATTCGAGAATTTTGTATAAATTTGCACTTGTAAAGAACAATTATACCAAATGGTATTATTAATACTCTTTCTAATAGCCTCAATCCCCCTGTTGGCGGAACCGCCGGCAGGAGATACGCTTTTGAGGCAGGAGGTGCTGAAAGCGGAACGTTTAGCAGACATGCACATAGCTCGTGCCGGCCATACTGTTTTCTACGCTGGCGGAGAATTGACAGTAGTGGGCGGACACACCACAGGCTTTGTGCTCACTCCCACCGCCGAATACTATAGCGGCGGCAAGTGGCATCAAATTTCCACCGTTTATCCCCACGACAACGGCCTATCGGTAGTACTCGATGATGGCCAGCGGGTGCTTTTGGCTGGAGGACACGAAAAGAACCTGGGCATAGGCCAGCGATACGAGGCGGAAATGTACAACACCGTATCGCATACCTTTGAAGGCTTCGGCTGCACGGACCGCAACAGGGCTTTCGCCCAAGGCGTGGAACTGGACAACGGACAGGTACTCATCAGCGGCAACCACAAAGGCAACGATGGCTTCGAAATGTTTGATGGAAAGAAAAACTTCAGACACATAAAAGACGTATGCACTTGGCGCAGCGCACCCTACGTGCTGCCTATCGCCGAGGACAACGCCATCGTGTTCGGTAGCGTCTGGAGGAACCAGCGTTTCGAACCCTGCGACACCGTTGAACGACTGAAAGGCGAGCCTTTCTGTATTCCTTTACTGAAAGAATGGATGCCCTTGCTATTCTGTCAATACAGTCATGCGCAAGCGGCCTTCATCGGCAACAAAGCCAAAGGTGATTACACCTACCTTATAGCCGCCATGAATCTTGATGGCGAAATGGCCTTTATCCATATTCACGACACGGTCTTTTCGCTATTGCCCACATCATGCCCCATTCCGACAACGACAAAGTGGGGACAAATAAAATATCAAAGCACCTCTGTTGCCGACACCCAAGCCCACCGCACATATTTAGTGGGCACTGATACTACAGGAAGAGTCTATGTGGTAGCTGTAGAATATGACCAAATTCCGGCTCCCGTCACGCTATATTATACTACCCTCCTGACCGAGTTCGGCAACACCACACCCATACTGACTCCTGACGGCGACCTCATCGTCACCGGAGGCATCACCAATGACAACTTCTCGCCTTTTGCCTCAGTGTGGTTGCTGCATACAGGCCAGAACAACACAACGGCAAGCACCGCTACACTTTCAAAACACCTCTTGTGGTGGCTACTTGGCGGACTACTGATTGCAATTTTTGCAGTCGTGTCTCTTCGAATCCGCAAGGGCAAAAAAGACACGCTGCCACTTTCCGAAGAAGCCGAAAAGCTCAAAAAAACGGAAAACACAGAATCAGAGGAAAATCTACCAGCCGACAACAGCTGCAAAGAACTGATGGAACGCATTATCCGACTCATGGAGGCCGAACACCCTTATCTGAACCCCAAGCTAAAGCTGAGCGATATTGCCGATACTCTCGGAGTGCATCGTAACACAGTATCGGCCTGCATCAACTCTCAGCAAGGTTGCACTTTCAGCCAGTTTATCAACGACTACCGTTTAAGGCACGCCCAAAAGTTGTTACTCGAGACCACCGATATGAAAATGTATACCGTGGGCATGGAGTCGGGCTTTGCCAACGAGCGTTCGTTTTTCCGTTCGTTCAAAGCCGCCACAGGGCTGACACCCAAAGAGTGGAAAGACCAACAGCGCAAGAAGCTCTAATATCCAAAGACGGATAAAATACCCATAACGACTGACATTTTACAAAATGTCAGTCGTTTCTTGTTTACCACAGAATCCGTAGTATTGTTTTTCGCTAACTTTGCATATTAAATAATTTTACACCTTTAAAACAAACAACTATGAAGAAAATCCTTTCAATCTTGATGATTTCCCTGCTGGCAGGAGCAATGCTATTAACCGCCTGCAAGAAAGACGAAACCAATAATAATAATTCAGAGACACCTGGTGGAGGCACAGAGACACAACCCACAGGCACCATCGAGAACAACGTGGTGACGGATATCGACGGCAACGTCTATAATGGTGTATGGTTGAATGGCAAGCTGTGGATGAAGGAGAACCTGCGCACCACAAGATATGCCGACGGCAGCGCCATTCCTGTAGCCGCCTCGGTTGAAACAACAAGTCCGACAGAACCCTACCGCTATGCGCCCAACAACGACGAAAGCAATGTGTCTTCATACGGATGGTTATACAATTGGCCGGCTACAGTGCATGGAGCAAGCAGTGGTGTGGTACAGGGTGCCTGCCCCAACGGCTGGCATGTGCCTAGTACTGGCGAATGGGAGGATATGACCGAACATTTGATCCAACAAGAAGAATACTTGTGCAATGGTGGTCTTGCACAAGCAATGTGCAACACTTGGGCTTGGGAACCCATGGACTTCCCGCATGCCTGTCTGCCTGGTACAGACTTAATGTCCAATAATGCCACCGGCTTCTCCGCCCTTCCCGCTGGTGCTGTCACCGATAATCCCAACATGCTTCCTTTAGGTTATAATGCCATGTTTTGGTGCTCTACTAGCGGTGGTGGGGAAGTTGCTTGGTCGCGCAGCATAGGTTACACCTATTGGCATATCGGCTCTTCCGCCGGTGATTATAAAGGCAACGGCTACTCTGTGCGCTGCGTCCGCAATTAATCAAATTATCAACATTCAATAACAGTAAACAACAACAGTATTAATTCAAATATCACGTATCATGAAAAAACTTTTCGCAGTAATGATTGCATTGTGTTGCTTCGCATGGGCACAAGCACAAACTCCTATCGCCATGCTGATCCACGACAGCAATATAACCCCCTACTATGGCAGCAACGCCCTGATTGACGCATATAACGATGCACAAAACGGCGATATCATCAACCTCTCACCCGGTGTCTTCAACAACGTTGAAGTCAGAAAGTCACTCACCATCCGTGGTGCAGGCATGATGACCGACACCACAGCTGGTACTCTTCCCACCATCATCAGCGGCAGCAAAAAAATCCATAACCCCGACACCGGTCTAACCATGACTTTTGAAGGTCTTTATTTTGAGGATGAACTCTATATGGATGGTATTTATCATACCTACTTCAACAAATGCTATATCAATAGGTTCACATCCCCATTTTATGGCGGTGGAGATATTCATGGTGGCACTTTCACCCATTGCATCATCCGTGAAATCAGGGGCAACTGGCTTACAAACTGCCATTTCTTCAACAGTGTGGTTCGTGATATCATGTCAGGAAATGGCATTGATTTTGGAGGCAGCGATGGCACATCCGTATTCGACCACTGTGTCATCCAGTTGAGAAGATGTGAAGGAATAGACAAAATCCACTCCACCAACAGTATTTTATTGCTTGAAAATCCTAACGACACCATCAGTATTGCCGCCACCTGTGATAATCATCAGTACTGCATCGGCATCATGAGCTGGCATGACGGATTTTTTGTTCCGTCTTCGTATGCAAGCGGCCACAATCTGCACAATTATGTTTGGACCTATCAAGTATTTGAGGGTTTCGACCGCGATGTTACTGTCTTTGCCAACTACCATCTTGCCAGCAATAGTGGAGCCGATTTATTGTTAGGCAACGACAACTCCCAAATCGGCATCTATGGTGGCAACATGCCTTTCAACCCATGCATAGCCAATCCAGGTGTAGGTCGTATCACCGTGGGCGGACAGACCAACCAACAGGGACAGCTTCCCATCAATATCCAATTCATCAACCAGTAAATCCAATCCGTTATGAAACGATTGCTATTTTTCATTAGCGGATGGCTGCTCTGCGGAGCCTTGTCGGCCCAAAATATCACCCAATATGAGTATTGGTACGACTATGACTATGCCAGCCGACAGAGTTTCACTCTTGTTGACGGCAATACACTGATTGACGCCTCCATGCTGAAAGCCGGTCCACATGTTCTCTCCCTGTTCTGCCAGATTGACTCCTACACCCGCGTACAGCAATTTCTGTTTTACCATCATCCGAATCTTGCCACAACAGGAGGTTCTTGTCTCTATTGGTTTGACAACGACGTAAGCACTTCCACCAATATACCCCTGGCCAACGGTTCCTTTCTGGTGGATGCCTCTATGCTGAGCCCCGGATTACATCAATTTAACTTAACCTATAGCATACATTTTGAACTCCACTTGGAAAGTTTCATGTTTTACAAGATGCCTGAAACCCCGATAGCCACTGCCCTCACCTTCCACTACCGTGTGGATGGCGGCGAGTTCCAGACTGAAACAGTCACCGCCCAGGGCGCAATGGTTCCCCTCAATCTCGACATGAACGACTTAACGGAAGGCACCCACACCATCGAGCATTACATCACCAACGGCAACAATGACGTGCTCTCGCCCTTACAGTCCGACCAGTTTGTGCGCACCCACATCACCCAGTACTACACACTGACCTTGCTGGTCAACGATGAAAACATGGGGTACACGGTGGGTGGCGGGGTTCACGCCGATGATGAGCTGGTATCTTTTGAAGCCACCCCATACAATGGTTTTATCTTCGACCACTGGAACGACAACGTGACCACCAACCCTCGTGAGATTATGCTCACCTGCGACACCACCTTCACCGCCTACTTCGAAATTGAGGATGGAGTAGAGGACTATACCACGGGAAAAATTCTAGTATATAGCCACCATGGCAATATCATTGCCAACTTCGACACCCCCATGCCTGTATGGGTTTACGACATGAGTGGCAAACTGTTGGTTAGCCGCCCCGCAGATGGCTCAACCAGTTTCTCTATTCCCATGTCCACTGGCGTTTATTTGGTAAAAGCAGGCGATGTCTATGTTAAAAAAGTTGTAATAACGGAATAAGAAGACGTTTTTTTGGAACATAACAAATCCCAAGTTGGAGGAATTCCTGCGGCTTGGGATTTATCATTTACGGGCTGCGGACGCAATGAATTGCGTCCCTACTGACCACTGACCACTGACTACTGACCACTGGCACCTAAATTACCGACCTAAAACAAAGACTGTCGGTTTCTTGTGCAGATCGATTTGGTCCTTGCGCCAGCGAGCTACGGACTGTGATTTCAGGAACTGCTCGTCGGTGGCCATATTGCAGGCAATGCAAAGACGTGTGTCTGGCTTGCACACCCGCAGAATGGACTGGAACAAATGATTGTTTCGATACGGTGTCTCAATAAACAGCTGTGTCTGGTTGTACTTGATGACCAAGTTTTCCAAGGTTTTCAGGCGCTCTTCCCGTCTATCCTGCTCCACTGGCAGATAACCGTTGAAGGCAAAGTTTTGACCATTGAAGCCAGAGCCCATCAATGCCAGCACGATGGAGTTAGGGCCGACAAGCGGCACCACATCTATGCCCAGCTGATGCGCCTTCGCCACCACCACATTGCCCGGGTCGGCGATACAAGGCGTGCCCGCATCCGACATCAGGCCCACATTTTTTCCTTCCTCGCAACAACGCAGGTAGTCGTTCAAATCCACTCCCTGGGTATGTTCATTCAAGAGGAAAAACTCCAAGTCATCGATGGCTTTTTGCAAGCCCAGTTTCTTCAGAAAGCGACGGCCCGTGCGCAGGTCCTCGACAATATAGACATCAATGCTGTTGATAATCTCGGCATTGAAACGGGGGAAGAGAAAGTCGAAATCCTTCTCGCCTAAAGAAGAGGGAATGAGATATAAGCGGCCTTTGTCCATATTAAAATTTAAGATATACATTGCTTCCCACGATTTTCTGCGAGGGAGCGGCAAAAGAAAATGAAATGGCTTTCAAATCGTTGAGGCAACTTTTGCGAGCAGCATCATTGTCCATCTGCTTTTTCAAATTATCATTCTGATTGAAAAAGAAAAACGTGCACACCGCATCCGAAGGGGTATTGGAAGCCGCGAACTTGTACAGATTGCCAGTTTCAACATAGTTCGTGTTCCTCATCAATTTCTTGTAATACTCCAACGTGGTCACCGTGTCGGCCAACAAATAATAGTCCTTCACCTGCATCATGTACCCATACTTGTCATTACGGAAAAGATATGACAGTTTTTCAGCATAATCAACTGGAAGACAATCATATACTGATTTTGGCGTGTTTTTTTGTATCGAATCCGCATCAATTTCTTCGGCAAAGAAAGAAGCGAAGGATGCGGCAGACGTGTCAATCTTCACCGCACAGTAATGATAGTTGCAACTATCACCGGGCAAGGAAAAGAACACCGACTGCACGGGAGCGAGACGGAGGTAGCTTTCGCTCTCTTCCCCCCAGTTGCGAGCCAAATCGCGATAATTCTCATCATCCACAATCGTCAATGCCTGAGCCGTGATGGGGACCACACGCTGAGGGAACTCCGAGTTGGCGATACCATTGGCAAACTGCTGAACACGAGCATTTTCCGTATCCAAATAACCCGAAAGGAACAGCTCCGCATCCGAAAAACGGACCTGATAGGCGCACCATGTAGTCAAATTGGCCAGCTCGTCAATAAGACCGTCCAAATGTTCATCGGACTTTGTTTTCAAGAATTCGGCATACTTTGACGGATTCATCAACAACCAGTTCTGTTTCACGTTCTTATCTACCAATGTGCGCAACTGCCTGAATGCTTTGTCGCTACTCAATCCCTTGGGGTATTTCAGCTGTACGATCGAACGTTTCAGCAGGTCCACATCTTCGGAAGCGGAAAACACATTGTTGTGAAATACAAACTTAAAATCCTTATAATGAGTGCCATACGAATAAATTTCATAACCTTCAAACTTTACATTATTACGAGGATCAATCTGCAAAAGTTTCAGCAAACTCTTGAAATAGCGTTCATCCATACGTGTAGAGAATAAAGGCATGATTTTGTCATCGTTAACAAATCCAGACACCAAAATAGGTCCATCTTTGCGAGGCATCTTTTCCAGGAAAGACTCATAGCCAGCCAATCCATCCAAAGCAAACAATTCCGTCAGAAACGGCATCAACGAAGCGGATGTCTTCACAAACTGCTCATTATCATTGATCTCGAAGACAAAAGCCGCATCGGGAGGCACAGTTTCTATCAATGGCCCGTTAGTCTGTCTGAAGAAATTGTTGTAAAAGAATATCGACACCAAAATCAGTATGATACCGACTATGGCAGAGGTGATAATCCATCCTTTGGTGTTGTTGGTTACGGTCATATTAATACAGTTTTCAGGTTACAGGTTACAGGTTACAGGTTTCAGTTTTCGGCTTTTTCTTCTTGTTTGTCGTCAATCAACTGTTTTTCAACTAATTGATTATACCATAGCACTACTTTCTTCATATTGGAAACATACACTCTTTCGCGATCGTAGTTCGGCAACACTTCGGCGAAATAAGCCTTCAGCGCATTTCCATCGGTCACATTCACAGACGATTTTGCACCATTTTCCTTCTTATAAATAGACAACAGCACTTCCTGCAATGGCACATCATCGTCTTCAGTAAATATGGATATATTGTCCAGTGTGGCCACACCGTCGTTGGGGAATACGGGCAGACGGCTGCCATCTGTCAAAGATTCAACAATAAAACTGTTTTTGTTGTGTGAGAGAAGTCTGAAAAGTCCACTTTTCCCTGTCACAGATAAAATTTTCGATAAATCCATTGTTTAATTTTTTTGATGACTAATAATAGATATACGTTCTTATTCTTTTGTATTGTAATTTTTTGTTTTTGTATCTTGTTTCGGATGTCCAGTTTTTCTGCGGATCATATCCCGCATAGTCATACTGTTCTTTGTTATGGTGCAGGCGGTCTTCGAACAACACTTTTTTTATAGCGCCATCCTCGCGGTACTGGGTGTAAGTATATTCGATCAAGTCGTTTTCGCCTTTGAAAGCTCTGCGGTTCACTTCGTCGCCATAATTATCATACTCAATGGTCACATACTTGAACAACTTGCCTGAGGGTTCGAACTCATCGATGCGAGTCAGCAGCCCCTGGGCATTGTATTGGGAGGTATTGCGCACCGCATAGCCGTCGTAATGGCGCACCATTTCTATCACATTCCCCTCTCCGTCGGTCTTATAACTTGTTTGCTGCATCAAAGAATCGTCGATATACACTTTTTCCGCGGAGAGGAAATCATTCATATCGTACTCAAAGCGGCATATTACAGTATCGGCTTCCCCCGGATAGAACTCTTTCCAATAGTCGACACGGGCATCGGGATGATAGGCAAACAAGCGCACGACCAGGGTATCCCTTTGGGGAGTCATTTTGCAATAATCCAAGAGATAACCATCGGGACTATAGTGTTGCAGCATCAGGCTCACGGTGTCGAAGGACAGTGTATCCAGAGTGAGAGTATCATTCTGTGAAACAGGTACTTCAGATATCAAAGTATACGTACACAACTCTTTTACCTGACCAAAGATATGATTTCTTTGCAGATGATTTTTCTGGGCATCGGGAACAATGACAATCTCCGACGGCTTTTGTCGGCAAGCCGACAAAAGGAGCAGCGACAGCAGCAGTGTCGGCCAAAGCATTGTAAAAACTGTTCCCCTACCCTTCATAGTCAATTATTTCACAAGGTCATCAATCAACTGATCATCAGCGATATTGGCGATAGTCACCTTCAGATTCGGGTTCAGGCTCATGGCTCGTTTGATTGCGAACATAGCACCATCGTTGCGGGCCCATGCGCGGCGGGCGATGCCGTTGTTGACATCCCAATAAAGCATATTTTGCAGACGGCGCTCAGCCTCTTCGCTACCATCGAGCAGCATGCCGAAGCCACCGTTGATGACTTCGCCCCAGCCTACGCCACCACCATTGTGGATAGACACCCAGGTAGCGCCGCGGAAAGAGTCACCAATGACATTCTGTACGGCCATATCAGCGGTGAAGGAAGAGCCATCATAAATATTGGAAGTTTCTCTGAAAGGAGAATCGGTACCGGAAACATCGTGATGGTCGCGGCCCAGCACCACCGGAGCGGTCAGCTTGCCCGACTTGATAGCATCGTTAAAGGCCTTGGCGATTTTGATACGGCCTTCGGCATCGGCATAGAGAATACGGGCCTGGGAGCCCACCACCAGTTTGTTGGCTTTTGCGCCTCTGATCCAAGTGATGTTGTCGCTCATTTGCTGCTGTATTTCAGCAGGTGAATTCTTCATGATTTCGTCCAGCACTTCCATAGCCAGATGATCGGTAACCTCCAGATCTTCGGCCTTGCCGGAAGTACAAACCCAGCGGAAAGGTCCGAATCCATAGTCGAAGCACATGGGTCCCATGATATCCTGAACGTATGAGGGATAGCGGAAAGTACCGTCCTCTTTGAGGATATCAGCACCGGCACGACTGGATTCCAGGAG
This sequence comes from uncultured Bacteroidales bacterium, assembly GCA_905233625.1. Classification (GTDB taxonomy): domain Bacteria; phylum Bacteroidota; class Bacteroidia; order Bacteroidales; family WCHB1-69; genus RUG11690. The sequence continues at coordinate 185,174 of CAJOFJ010000005.1, forward strand.
GAAGGCATTACCATAGTCGAAGAAATACATACCTTCGGCAGCCAGCTTATTGACAGCGGCCACATGGCGGCGCAAACTGGCCTGAACGGCCTCTTTGAACTTGTCGGGTTCGTCGGCCATCATGCGTTTGGATTCCTCAAATGAATATCCCACGGGGTAATAGCCACCTGCCCAAGGATTATGCAGGGAGGTCTGATCGGAACCCAGATCAACCTTGATATGATGTTCCGCGCAATATTCCCACAGATCCACGATATTGCCTTGGTAAGCGAAAGATTTGGCGATTTTCTGCTGGCGAGCCTCGTTCACCTTGGTCATCAGCACTTCGAGGTCGTCGCAAACCTCGTCCACCCAACCCTGAACATAACGTTTCTGTGTGGCGGCGGGATTGATTTCAGCGGTTATGGACACCACACCGGCGATGTCACCAGCCTTGGGCTGAGCGCCCGACATACCACCGAGGCCAGCGGTCACAAACAACTTGCCAGCGGCGCCGCCACCGATTTTACGGCAAGCATTCAGCACCGTGATAGTCGTTCCGTGAACGATACCCTGCGGTCCGATATACATATAGGAACCAGCGGTCATCTGACCATACTGGCTCACGCCCAATGCGTTGAATTTTTCCCAATGATCTGGTTTTGAATAGTTCGGAATCACCATACCATTGGTCACCACCACTCTGGGCGCATCTTTATGGGAGGGGAACAAGCCCATAGGGTGACCTGAGTACATCACCAAGGTCTGCTCATCGGTCATTTCCGACAAATACTTCATCACCAGGCGATACTGAGCCCAGTTCTGAAAAACAGCGCCATTGCCACCGTAAGTGATCAGCTCATGGGGATGCTGGGCCACTGCGGGATCCAGGTTGTTCTGTATCATCAGCATGATGGCGGCAGCCTGACGACATTTGGCGGGATAATCCTCAATCGGGCGGGCGTACATGTCGTAATCCGGGCGAAGACGGTACATATAGATGCGGCCATAGTCGTGCAACTCCTTTAAGAACTCTGGTGCCAGTGTGGCATGCAATGAAGGATCGAAATAGCGAAGTGCGTTCTTCAGTGCCAGTTTCTTCTCCTTTTTGGTAAGAATATCCTTACGTTTAGGTGCATGGTTAACCGTTGTGTCGTATGGTTTCGGTGCGGGCAGCGTAGTTGGGATGCCCTGTCTCAAATCATTTTGAAATTCTTGTAAAGTCATATTTCTGTATTTTTAATCTGTATTTTCTTCATTTCTGAAAAAGACTACTTCCCGTCATCTTCCGTATCCTCCTCATCATCAGGAGCCTCGATAATATGTTTATATTCCTCCTTACGCTCTTTCCATTTATTGCGGGCATATTGTTGCATATCCTCCACGCTATCGGTCTCGTCAACAATCTCCAGGCCGAAGATGGATTCAATAATATCTTCCAAGGTCACAATACCTGTAAATGAGCCATATTCATCCACAATCAAAGCGATATGTTCTTTTTCCCTCAGCAAGGTTTCCCACAACTTGGTCAGGGTTTGCCCTTCCTCGGCCACCACAATCAGGCGTTTGATATCGGACAGACGGGTGTTGAACTTATCGTTGGCCACGCTTTCGAGCACTTTCTGGCGCAGCACATAGCCCGTTATATGGTCTTCATCATCGTCGGCATAGACAGGGATACGGGCAAAATGCAGGTAATCTTTATTCTTGTAGAACTCTGCCACGGTCATCTCTTCGGGAGCGATAGAGACAACGGTCTGAGGGGTCATCACGTCCTCCACCTTCACCGATTCGAGTTTAACGATATTCTGAATAATTTTGTTTTCAGACACTTCGATTTCGCCCTCTTCGGCGGCCATTTCCACCATGGCAGACACCTCCTCGCGACTGACGGCAGACTCATGATTTTTTGTACCGATAGCACGAACCAATAATTTAGACAGCAGCACGAAGGGGTACATGATGACAATCAGCACCCGCAGGAGCTTAGCCACGGGTATGCACAATTTTCGCCAGTAGGTAGCGCCCAAAGTTTTCGGAATAATTTCAGACAAGATGAGAATCAAAAGCGTCAAAATTGCAGAACCGAGTCCGAACCATGCATTGCCGAAGACTTCCACCACCTGGGCACCCACACCCGCGGCGCCAATTGTATTGGCAATGGTATTCAGAGAGAGAATAGCTGCCAGAGGTTTGTCAATATCATCTTTGTATTTCCGCAATATTTCAGCATTTTTGCGACCTTCTGCCTCCAACATATTGATGAAAGAAAGTGGTGTGGACAGCAGCACAGACTCCATCAAGGAGCAGAAAAAAGAGACTCCTAAAGCTAAAATCAGATAGAAAAATAATGTTCCCATTTCTTATGTCAAAATTCTTGCAAAGATACGGAAATTTTCAATTAGCAAATTAGTTAATGTGCTAATGTGGTAATTGTTTTTTATGCCACCACTGAAAAGAAAAAACGGGGTGGCGAACCACCCCGTTTTCAATTACTTATTTGCCAAGTTACCAATTGGCACATTTATTAATGTTCATCCATAACACATCTGATGCTGTATCCGTTGCAAGGAGATGATACAGATTCAAGAAGCTTTTCGCAGACGAAATCAATCATCGCACCTGTAGCCATATCATATACCGGATGACAAGTCCAGTAATGTGAACTGGTCGTGATGTTCTCAAATCTTCCGGATGCGCAGCTATAGAAACCACCCGGCAATGAGTTGAAGCCAGTAGCATTGGTATTGTCTTCACCTCTAAGCCAGTATGAAGTGGATCTCAAAGCTGTTGTCGGATAAACATTCAGTTCTTCATAATCAACATCTGACGGCAGATACCAACCTGCAGGACAGATACCCTGGATACGCTGGCCTAAGCTGTATGCGGTTCTGATTGAATCAACCGAACCATAACGCAAAGTATCGGCGGCTGCATACCAATCATACAGGTGACCAAAGATAGCCACATTAGACGCTGTATCAGGATAAGTGTCTGAGTAGTAATTCATCACATTGTCGATGTCACGACCGTCGCTGTACTTCGTTGACTTCAGGTTCTCGGTAGTCCAGCACTTGCAACCGCCACCCAGACGGACAGACGGATAGTGGATACCGTGATAGTCAACAGCATCGGGACAGGTCGGGAAGCTAACCTTGACAATCTGTTCGCAAGTAAGGCTGTCACCACACAGGCTCTTGGCCACCCATGTTACCACTGTCGTTTCACCTGCCGGATACAGATTATCGGCGGGAGCGTTGTTGGTAATAGTAATTTCGCTCATCGGCAGACCTGTATTAGTATGGAATACCGGTGTACCCAGATCCACCAAAGTCAGCGTACATCCGCCATTTCTCAGCACTGTGTCGATATTGGCGGGACAAATGAAGGTTGTGTTACCCGGGGTAATCACCTCACGAACAGCGATAGTGAAGCTGGTTGTAATGGTATTACCGAGAGCTTCTGTCACGGTCACCACGTATGTATCAGGTTTCAATGATGACAGGCTGAAGGTGCTGTCGGAAGTACCCATGTAAGTGTCAGTCGTCACATTACCTATAACCGTATAGTTATACATCGGGGTTGCCGGTTTACCACCCGTAGCTCTGAGTTTCACGACACCGTCGTTCAAACCTGGGCAAAGCGGTTCGCTTACAGAATCAACCGTCAATGTCAGGGCATCGTAAACGGTCAGTGTACCCTTCACCATTTCAGGAGCGAAGGTGTAGCAATTCGTCACATCCACGTAGCCGGCGGGAACGGCGTGCAGACCACTGCGTACCATAGAGCCGTTGAGGCTTTCGTTACGATACACGTGATAGCCCACAACCACATTGTCAACAGAACCCACTTCGGTGATGGTACCTTCAATCTCAACCACCATGCTGTCGCCCTGTGCGAGAACATCGGTAGGAACATAGGTGAAGCTTGAATCCACCAATGGAGTGCCGTCGTACAGTTTTTGAGCGCTACCGGCCGTAATGGTAATCACTGTCGGGTTAGCTTTGATCAACAGGCTACTGTCTTTGATGGTGAAGATCACATCCGCAAAGTTGGAATTGGTGTTGGTAAAGTCGGTAGGCAGGATATTCATCGGATAAGTGCCCACATATCTACCCTTCGCCACAGAATCCTCTTCAACACCTGAATAGTAGAAGTCAGCTGCCGTATAGAGGCTATTGCTGATAGATACCAGATCATAGCCTGTCACACGCTGTTCGTAACCATCGTAGGTAGTTTCACCACCATGTTCTTTCACGGTCACTTCAACACCTGTCAACGGGAGCACATGCAACGTATCCACCACTGTGTCGCGGACACCGATATACAGAATATCGTGCTGCAGTGTATAGCTGAAGGTGTTACCCAGCTTACCGGCTTCAGTGATGCTCGGAGCGTTAGTGATGGTCAGTGTATCGCCGGTAGGCAGTGCGAAGACTGTGTCATTCACAATACCTGTTCCAGTGATATATGCATCAGCAAACTTCACAGTATAATGCTTGTAGTTATGAGCTTCGCCATCGTAAGTCCAAGTCTGACCCAGAGATGCGATCTGCAGCGGGTGAGACATTGCGTTGATAGCGATAGTTCCAGGAACGAGTGTTACTGCGGAAGCATCGTAATTGGCAGCATTCTCCAACTCATAATCGAAGGTATTGTTGTCCGGCATATTCTCACTATAATAAGTGATGCTTGCCGGGTTGGTTACAGAAAGGATGTCGCCAGTAGGCAGTTCAAACTTCGTGCTATCGGAAGCCATACGGGCTACAGAAGAACCATTGTAGGTCAAGCTATAGCTCGGATAAGTATGAGCTGTACCATCATAGTCAAACACCTGAGTACCTGAAGTAATCACGATTGGCAGATTATTGCTTACAATCTTCTGAGTAAAGTTGTATGCCACATCGTAGTTATTGATACCATTATGAGTATTAAATGCTGTAGCGATTACTGAAGAACCGGTAGTACCATTACCTGTGTATTCATGTACTTCAGCATTGCCATTGTTAGTAACCTTACCAGCAGTGATATAGTCACCGGCCACCAGACCTGTAATGGTCCACCCGTCGGTAGTAACCATATAATCGCTTACGAATCCAGCACCATCGTACATCTTGGTAGTATCAAGGGTAATTGACAATGCAGCAGCTGAGACGGTCAACAAACCATCGGTAGTGGTCACCTTGTAGTTACCCACGATAGTCGGGTTACCCGTGGTCACTGCCACACCATCAACCGTGGCAATCACATTAGGCTGGGTACCGATATTCGTAATCGTGCTGGTAGCCGTCATCACCACACTGAAGGTATGAGGATCGGTGATAGGCAGCAGCGAATAGACAATGAATCCAGGCTGTGTCAATGGATCACCGTCAAACACCTTGCTGGCGTCTCGAGCAGTAAGGGCAACCTCACGATGGGTGATTTCCTGGGTGAAGTTATAGCTTACATTGTAGTTGCTGATACCGTCGCTTGTAGCAAATGCCGTTGTGATATTAGCACCGGTGTTGTCCGTGTAAGTATTCACATTCACACTCGGAGTAGTCACCACACCAGCTGTCAGCGTTGCTCCGTTCTGCAGACCAGTTGTGCTCACTGCCGTACCATTGTAGTTCGTCACTAACGCTGTGCTATCATACACCTTCGTGTCGTTGATGGTGATGGTCAGGTCGCGTTGAGCGACATTGATAGTATCACGTTTTGTTTCAGTACCACAATTGTAAGCTGACAAACTGGTAGCCGTTGCTGTAATAACATACTGTCCATAAGCATTCGGTGTTCCAGAAACAGTCTTAGCAACAGCATCATAAGTCAGACCAGCAGCAGCGAATTCCTTAGAAGCGCCATTGTAGCTCAATGTCACCTCAAGATCAGATGCAGTGTTAGTCATTGTCAAAGTATTGATTGCGTCACCATAGACAATATTCTGGGTTGCATCAGGAGTTACAGAGAGCGTAACTGTCGGGTTCACCGTGATTGTAAAGGTTGTCGGCGTACCCTCGCAGCTTACTGTTCCGTAAGTGTAGGTCGGGGTTACTACAATGTTGCCCACGATAGGAGCGGTAGTCGTATTTGTGGCCGTGAACGAAGCGATGTTGTCTGTTGTGCCATTAGCTGCAAGACCAATGGCCGTGTTGTCGTTCGTCCATGCGTAGCTTACTGTACCGGCACCCGTGGCGTTTGTACCGAAGGTCACTGTTGTCGTTGCCTCACCATTGCATACCACTTGGTTAGTGATGCTGTTTGCTGCGATGGTCGGGTTAACCGTCACTGTAAATGTGCTATCAGCACCCTCGCAGCTGATACCGTTGTTAGTATAAGTAGGTCTCACCGTGAAGGTCACTGTCTGAGGCTCGGTCGTCGTATTGTTCAGAACCGTAGCAGTAATGTTACCCGTACCGCTTGCAGCGATACCTGTTACATTCGTGGTGTTGTTACGTGTCCAGTTGTACACTACACTACCGTCCGTGATTGCTGAACCGAAGTTCACTGCGGTCATCTGAGTGCCATTGCAGATAGTCTGGTCAGCCACCTCATTCATGCGGATCTGCGGGTTAACCGTCACTGTGAACGTACTGTCTGCACCCTCGCAGCTGATTCCGTTGTTAGTATAAGTAGGTCTCACTGTGAAGGTCACTGTCTGAGCCGTAGCCGTCAGGTTGCTCAAAGCGGTGGCGGCAATGTTGCCGGTACCGTTTGCGGCGATACCTGTCACATTCGTGGTGTTGTTACGTGTCCAGTTGTACACTACACTACCATCCGTGATTGCTGAACCGAAGTTCACTGCAGCCATCTCTGCACCGTGGCAGATGTTCTGGTCGGTCACCTCGTTCATGCGGATCTGCGGGTTAACCGTCACTGTGAATGTGCTGTCGGCACCCTCGCAGCTGATACCATTGTTAGTATAAGTAGGTCTCACCGTGAAGGTCACCGTCTGAGCCGTAGCTGTCAGGTTGCTCAGGGTAGCGGCGGCGATGTTGCCGGTGCCACTGGTCGCGATACCTGTTACGTTGGTCGTGTTGTCACGTGTCCATGCGTAGCTCATCGTACCGTCGGTGATCGCTGTTGCGAAGTTCACTGCGGCCATCTCTGCA
>CAJOFJ010000006.1 GCA_905233625.1 uncultured Bacteroidales bacterium
ACCCATCATCGGGTTCACTTCGTGCAATGCCTCGATACGTTTCACCAATTCCTCTTCGCTCATGCCACGTTCTTTGGCCAAAGCTTCGATTTTTGCTTTTTCGTTGGTTTTGGGAACGAATTCATGCAATGGAGGATCCATCAAACGGAAAGTCAGCGGTTTGCCATCCAGCACCTTCAAGGTACCTTTTGCACTCTCGCGGATGTAGGGTTCCAGTTCTTTCAGAGCGGCAATACGATCTTCGGTAGTATTGGTCAGAATCATGTTGCGCAGCTTGGCCAGCGGTTTCTCGCTGTTCTTGCCATAGAACATGTGCTCGATACGGAACAGACCGATACCTTCGGCACCGAAGTTCACGGCGTTCTGAGCATCATCGGGGTTGTCGGCATTGGTACGGACACCCATGGTGCGGTATTTGTCAACCAGCTTCATGAATTCCTGGAACAGCGGATTCTCGGTAGCATCGATCATCTTCACTTCCTCAGCGTAGACCCAGCCCTTGGAGCCGTTCAAGCTCAGCAGGTCACCTTCTTTGAAAGTCTTACCGGCAATATTCACGGTACGGGCGTTCATGTCGATATGAACAGCGTCGCAACCTACGATGCAGCATTTACCCCAGCCACGAGCCACAAGAGCAGCGTGAGAGGTCATACCACCACGAGCGGTGAGGATACCGGTAGCGGCACGCATACCTTCCACATCTTCGGGGTTGGTTTCCTCACGAACGAGGATGTTTTTCACTTTCTTAGCGGCATATTCTTTAGCCTTTTCGCTGTCGAGGGCGATAATACCTACGGCACCACCAGGACCTGCGGGCAGTCCCTTGGCGATCACTTCGTGTTTCTTCTCGTCAGCGGCATCCAGAATCGGGTGCAGCAGTTCGTCCAACTGGGCGGGAGAGAGGCGCATCACCACTTCTTTCTCGTCAATCAGACCTTCGCGCATCATATCGAGAGCCATGGTCAGAGCGGCCACACCGGTACGCTTGCCCACGCGGCACTGCAGCATATACAGCTTACCATCCTGGATGGTGAACTCGATATCGAGCATGTCGTGATAGTTCTTCTCCAAGATTTCACGAACATTACATAATTCCTTATAAGTTTCGGGCATCAGCTCCTGCATAGAATGCATGTGCTTGTTCTGCTCGTTCTTAGTGTCATCGTTCAAGGGGTTGGGGGTACGGATACCTGCCACAACGTCCTCGCCCTGAGCGTTGATCAGCCATTCGCCATAGAATTGGTTGTCACCAGTAGCGGGGTTACGGGTGAAAGCCACACCGGTAGCGGAGGTGTCGCCCATGTTACCGAACACCATGGTCTGTACGTTAACAGCGGTGCCCCAGTCATCGGGAATACCTTCGATACGACGATAAGAAATAGCTTTCTTACCATTCCAGCTCTTGAACACGGCCTTGATACCGCCTTCCAGCTGAGCTTTGGCGTCATCCGGGAATTCAGTGCCGAGCACTTCTTTGATTTTAGCCTTGAATGCATTGGCTAATTGCAGCAATTCGTCAGCGGTAATTTCTGTATCGCTCTTGTAACCTTTGTTTTCTTTGAATGCATCCAGCATGTCATCCAGCTGTTTGCGGATGCCTTTGCCGTCAGCGGGTTCAATACCTTCAGCCTTCTCCATCACCACGTCGGCGTACATCATGATCAGACGACGATAAGAGTCGTACACGAAGCGGGGATTGTTGGTTTTCTTGATCAGGCCGGGGAGCGTTTTGGAGCTCAAACCGATATTCAGTACGGTATCCATCATGCCGGGCATAGAGCTGCGGGCACCAGAACGGCAGGAAACCAAGAGAGGATTTTCGGGATCATCGTATTTCATTCCCATAATCTTTTCCATCTGAGCCATACCTGCCCAAACCTCGTCCATCAAACCTTCAGGAAGCTGGCAGTTGTTGCCATAATAGGCGGTGCAGCATTCGGTGGTGATGGTCAGACCAGCGGGAACTGGCAATCCCAATAAACACATCTCGGCGAGGTTAGCACCCTTGCCACCCAACAAATTTTTCATGTCGGCTTTGCCCTCGGCGGTCTTTCCGCCAAAGGTGTAAACGTACTTTACTTTACTCATTTTCAATTACTTTACTGATTAGTATAAAAATATTTATCGTCATTTTTTAAGAGGTGCAAAGATACGAAAAAATTTCAATGTGCAAATTAGCAAATGTGCTAATGTGCCAATTATTCAGATTTTTGTATTTTTGCGGAGCAAAATATTTAATAATGCGAAAAAAAATAAATAAATTTCTGCTTCCATTATTTGTCGCTATTCTGCTGATTGTGGCGGGGGGACTGTGCACATGGTTTACCGCCCGCAGCGTGCATGTGCACTTGCGCGAAGGCGAAACCAATACCGCAGACAACTCTTCCGTTTATGAAGATTTTAGGGATACTGTCGCCAATTTCTCCTGCAAAAATTCCAATGGTTCAGAAACTTCTGATGATAAAAATTTGCCTTTCAGCATTCGGCTGGATGAATTCGATGTGGACTATTACGAAGGAACTCATACCATCAGGGATTACATCAGTTATGTTACCGTAACCGATGGTGGACAAGAGACCAAGGCCCGCATTTCGATGAATAAAATCATGAAATACCGGCATTATCGCATTTTTCAGGAGGATTATGATACCGACTTGGACGGCAGCGTTTTGCTCGTCTGTTACGACCCATGGGGAACTACGCTGGTTTACAGTGGCTATGCCCTACTCTTGCTGTCGATGATATGGCTGTTGCTGCGCCGCGACGGAGCTTTTCGCCGATTGTTGCGTGCACTCTCTATTGCTGGCCTGCTGCTGCTCGCCCTGCCCGCATTTGCCCTACCCGATCAGGTAGCAGGTAGCAGGTATCAGGTAGCAGGGGACAGTGTTCAGAATTCAGATTTCAAAGTTCAAAATTCAAATTTCAACAATCAACTTTCAGTTTTCAACTTTCAACTTTCAACTGAAGAGGCGGAGGCGTTTGGCAGGCTGTCTGTGTATTACCGTGGCCGCATCGCTCCCTTCGACAGCTATGCCCGCGACTACTGCAAGGCCGCATTCCCCAAAGGCTCCATGCCTGCAGAATATACACCGGTACAGCTGGTTACGGCAATCTATCTGTTCCCTGAAAATTGGCCGGACAAAACCCGTCCCTCTTTCAAAATTTTCCCCCAACAAAACTTATGGCTAAGTCCAGAGGATGATTTAAGCGTGGCACAAAGTGAGGACACGCTCTTCATTGCCCATATTTTGGACTGGCTGCGGCAATCCATTCAGGAAGAGCAACATCAGCAGAACATACAGATTATCAACTCAATAGCTACTTTCCAGGAAAAACGCTGCACTCCTGGCAGCATCAATCGCACCAAAGACCACATAGAAATCATTTATAATCAATCTAATACAGAAAGAAAAATCTTCTTGGCCGAAATCATCCTCGTACTGATACTATTCATATTGCTGATTACCTCCTCCCAAACAAGCTGGCTCCAAAAAATTGCTTTAATCTTCGTATGGCTGGCACTTGTCCTCACCCTGGCAGACATTGTCCTGCGTTGTTACCTGTCGGGGCACGGTCCTTTCAGCGGCACCTTTGACACCATGCTGTCGTTGGCCGTCATCACGCTGTTAGTAGCCGCTATTTTCGGACGCAAAAACCTGATAATCAGTTTTTCAGCCTTGACCGCCGCCACTTTTGTCACATTGGCGGCATCGTTGATGGGAGGCCGGAGTTTTTCTCCCCTTATGCCGGTTTTGATCTCCCCCTGGCTTACCGTCCACGTGTCTATTCTGATGACAGCCTATAGCATGCTGACATTCACGTTTATCTTGGCACTCATCAGTATTTCTCTCATTATTCTGAAAAGAAAACAAGAACTTGTTCAAAATATCACAAAAAACAGCCGGGTATTCTGCATTATCGGAGTGGTATTGCTAACCACGGGCATCATCATAGGTTCGGTGTGGGCCAATATCAGCTGGGGACAATATTGGAGCTGGGATCCCAAAGAGACTTGGGCGCTCATCACCCTTTTGGGCTATTGTGCCGCCCTCCCGGGAGTCATCCCAGTCGCCGACCGCAAACCATGGCTCTATCATCTGATTATCCTCATCGCTTTCGGTCTGCTTATCATGACATATTTGGGCATAAACCTCTTTGGAGGCATGCACGCTTACTAGTGGTTAGGAATTAAGAATTAAGAATTAAGAATTCAAAATTCAACTTTCAGTTTTCAGTTTTCAACTTTCAACTAATTAACGTTTCACTACTTTTACCACGCTTTCGATAGAGTTCTGGCTGTTGCGCAATTTCAGCATATATACACCTGATGCGTAAGATGATAGGTCGAGTTGCATATCGTTTCCACTCATCTCCCACTTGTTCAACAATTTACCATACATATCCAGCAACTGAATCTCTCCGTCAAACATTTTTTCATTGTTCATGGATAATTTCACATTGACCATACCATTGGTAGGATTGGGGTATACTGATATTGTCTGCATCTCTGCTTCGTCGATGCCCACAGCGTAAGAAATTTGCATGGTCATAGGCAATGACTGTCCGCATTCATTTAGCGCATATACGGATAATGTTGCGGTACCCATTGACAAAATAGAAACTTGAGCAATAGTTTGATTGAACGTGAGATTCCAATTGGGATTGGACAAAATCCACTCGTATGATGACGCTCCTTCCACAGGATCAATCATATACACATAATTTCCAGGACTATTAACAGTTGCATTACCCGAAATGGAGGTGGTAATGACCGGTGTTGCCTTGACTCTGAGATGCAATGTTCTTATACTATCGCACCCATATACAGATTGATAGGTATTGGTAAAGGTAAAGTCTCCACTTTCAGTTTGTATTGGAATGAAAAAGCCATTGCCCGTATAAGACTGTCCCTGACATATTTCTGCACTAAATTCGTAATTATAAGCAGAATGGGCCGTCACTGTATGGCTTTGCTCCGCGATACAATTGTCTGAAGAAACCGCTGTTACTGTATAAGTAGTTGTTACATTCGGACTAATTTCAATAGAAGAGGATGTGGCTCCAGTATTCCATTGGAAAGAAGAAGCATTGGTGCATACCACGCTCAAATCAATCGTATCTGGTACACAAATGGAAGAAGGTCCCAAAATTGTAATACTTGGCGTGGACAAAGAAGTTACAGCATGCATGGTTGTAGCAGTACATCCATGTATATCAGTCAATTGTACCTGATAATAACCAGTCTGATGAATAACAATGGACATGCTTGTGTCGCCGGTGTTCCACAAATAACTTCCCGTTCCTATGGCATACAATGTTTCCTGTGAATTAGCACACATAGCAGATGCACCGCTAATGGCTACTTGTGGCTGTGGATATTGGATAATTGTGTGTGTTGTGGTATCCATACAGCCAAATTCGTTGAAAGCAATCAGTTGGTAAGTGCCGCTATTGGCAACGTCAATCATGGCTGAAGTTTGTCCGGTACTCCATAAGTATGCCTGACCACCCTGGGCATTAAGCCTGATAGTTGTACCCGGGCATAAACCGTCGGGAGCATCAATATGAGCGGTTGGGCGATCATGGACAACCACATTTCTGGAAGCCGATGACACACAATTGTGATTGAATACCTGAACGCTATACACTGTGTTTGTTTCAGGGGCAACCGCTATATAAGGTGTTGTTGTTCCATCGCTCCATAGATATTGTGAGCCTCCGGTTGCTGTCAGTACGGTTTGTGCTCCTCTGCACAATAAGCTGTCACCATAGATGATTACCCGGGGCTGTTCGTATACATTTACAAATATGGATGCGCTATTTGTACAACCTGCTGTGTTGGTTACTACTACAGAATAGGTTCCTGTTTCAGAAACATTAATACTTCTTGTATTAGCACCTGTGGACCAATGGAAACTGCTGGCATTTGAGCAGGTCAGAGTACCCACCTCCCCTTCGCATAATACTGTGTCACCCGTAATGTTGGCAATAGGGATTGAAATGACACTTACTGTCCAGCTGGCAGTGGCTGTGCAACCAAATTCGGTAGAGACGACCACATCGTAGTTTGTCGCAAATCTCGGCCTTACCCTGATAGATGCGGTTGAGTCCCCAGTGGACCAATGGAAGTGAGATGCTGTGGTTGTGGCAGTAAGTGTAATCTCCTCACCATTACAAGTAGTGCTGGGACCATTGATACTTACTGTGGGATTGGAATAAGCCATAATGAGCATGGAGGTTTCATTGCTGCAACCATGTGCATCAGTCACAGTAACGCCATATACATTGGTAGAGGTGATAGCAATGGCACTGTCAGTAGACCCTGTTGTCCACAAATAGCTGACTGTTTTATCGCTTACGGCGTGAACCCATCCGGTATCCCCAAAACAGATATGAGTACTTCCTTCAATGTATACCTCAGGTATGGTATAGCTGGTAACTTCTTTCGATGATGACAGCACACAAGATGAAGAATCAAGAGCCTGTACAGTGTAAATGCCTGTTTCATAAACCATGATACTATCTCCGATATGACCATTCGACCATACGAGAGTCTCTTCCGCTTCTGCCACTATAAGTGTGGAATCTCCCTCGCAAAAACCATCAGCTCCGTGAATTGTAATTGGAGAAGGGATTTTTACGACCACCTGTTTGCTGGCATAGGCTATACAACCATTGCTATCCGTAATCATCAAATTATAGGTGGTTGTAGTATCTGGTGCTATTCGAATGCTTGCGGTGGAATCCAAGGTGGACCAAATGAAAGTTACCCCATCAGAAGCCGTAAGGATGGCTGTGTCACCCTGACAGATCTGTGCTGGACCTATGATTGAGCATTCCAGTGGCGGCATCACTTCGAATGCAAATGATGCGGAATTATGACAGGAATTGCTGTCGCGGACAATTACATAATACTCTGCTGTTTCATTGACCTGGATTTCAGAAGAAGTGCTCCCGGTATTCCACAAATAACTTACCGCCGTTGAAGAAAGGGCTGTCAACGTATTTACAGAACCGGAACAAGCATGAGAAGTTCCCACAATCTGCACTTCTGGCAGGGAATACGCGCTAACTTCAAGCGTGTCTTTGGCAGAACATGCATGGGTATCCCATCCTTCCACAGTGTAAATTCCTGATACAAAAACGGTAATACAAGTATCTGTCGAACCATTTGACCATAAATAGGTATTGCCACCATGAGCAGTCAATACAAGAGAATCCCCTTCACACATGGAAGAATTTCCATCAATGATAATTTCAGGAATTTCATATTGATATATGGTCTTAGAGGCAGAATCCACGCAACCGAATGCCGTGTAAACTTTTACCGTATATACGCCAGCCTCACTAACAACATGTTCGGCAGAAGTGTCGCCGTTGTCCCAAAGGTAGTTGACTCCACCAGAGGCCTGCAATACAATGGATTGACCCACGCATATTGAATCTGTCTGGGAAGTGATGATGGCAACAGGATTGTCTTCTACCACCACACGAACGGAATCTTCTTTGCTACAACCAAAACTATTGGTGATTAAAACACTATAAGTTGTTGATATATAAGGAGTTGTTGTAATATGATCTTCCGTTGCGCCAGTTTCCCACTGATAGGAAATTGCATTAGGTGCCGATGCATAGACCACTGCGGTATTACCATGACAAATAATGGTGTCACCTGTAAAGACAATATCAGGAAGAGGATACATGATGATTTCTGTTGAGTCAACTGCCGTACAACCATTTGCGGTCACTTGCAGGCTATATGTTCCTCCCTCATTGATAACGATTTGACGTTCTGTGGATCCGGTACTCCACAGGTAACTGTAATCTGATGCCCAACCTGCTCTCAAGGTGACTGATGTGCCTTCACAAACTTCGATGTCGGTGGCAATAATTGAGGCATTGGGCAGGCTTTTCTTCGTCAAAATAATGGATTGTGCCGATGTACAAGCATTGGCATCGGTAACTACTACGTAATAAATGCCGCCTTCATTTAACGAAATAGTTTCTGTATTGGCAAGCTGAGCATCGTATGCATTCCTCCATGAATAACTTTGTCCACCAGAGGCTGTAAGCTGAGTGCTTTGTCCATCACAGAATACTGTGTCGCCGGTGATTGAAACCACAGGATTGGAATACTGTGTGACTGAGATGGAAGCTGTTGAAGAGCAGCCTGCCGCAGTAATGGCTCGCACCGTATAAGTTCCCGGTGTTGAAACCGTACAGGATTGGCCAATCACCGTATTATTCCATACATATGAAATGGTATCTGCACCATACGCGTACAGAACCGTGTTTCCACCCTCACAAAAATAACTCTGGCCGACGATAGACACAGACGGCACACTGTTCACTGTCAGATTCAGGTGGATGGTACTATCGCAGCCCAAACCTGCAGGAAGATAAATGTCATATAATCCACTTTGGTTAAATTCATGACCTTTATACCTATAGGGAAGCTCGTCGCTACAGCAGCTTACGTTGATGGTTGTGTCGAATGTCGGGATAAACTTTACAAAAGTTGATGTTGTAGCTGTACACTGATGTGCATTGGTGGCGGTAACCTGATAGGTGGTACTTTCCTGGGGGTATATTGACAATGTTGAACCTGTTGCACCCGTATTCCACACGAAAGCCACTGACTCATTGGAGGTCGCTGTTAAAACAAGCAAGTCTCCTTGACAAATACTGTTTTGCCCAGTAATGTTCACTTCAGGAAGCGCATATTGTGAAACATATTGACTTGCGGCCAATGCACAAGCCGCATCATCAGATGAATTAACGGTGTATGTTCCAGACTCATACACCACGATCCGATTGCCTTGTTGACCGTTGGACCAGTATAACTGATTGGCACCGGAAGCCACAAGCGCAACTGAGTCTCCTACACAGAAACCTGTGTTTCCGCTGATTTGTAACTGAACCTTGTTATGCTGAGCGATTTGCACACTTGTTGAGGCAGTATAACCCTCTGAATTTGTAACTGTTACACTATATAAACCTGCCTCCGACACATATCTGGAAGCAGTAGTAATGCCATCGTTCCACAGGTAGCTTACGCCCCCAAGTGCCTGCAACAAAGTGGAATCTCCCTCACAAAAATAACGATTACCCACAATGGTTGGGGTGTCGACCACCACCACACGGACTGTTTCCGTACCACTGCATCCATATAAATTGGTCACCTCCACCGTATAATCAGTAGTGGAACTCGGGGAAACACTGATATTGTTGACATTTGCACCTGTATTCCAATGATAAGATACTGCTTGGGGCGCTGTGGCATAGACTGTGGTGGTTTCTCCCGTTGTAATAATTGTGTCTCCGCTAAACACAATGTTGGGTCGCGGATAAATGACAATTTCGATAGAGTCGGCAGCGGTACAACCGTTTGCCGTCACCTGCAAAACATATACCCCAGGCGTATTAACCTCTATTTGCCGGTTTGACGCTCCTGTGTTCCATTTGTAAGAATAACCTGACGAGTATCCGCCACTCAACAGAATCGAGTTGCCTTCGCATACTTCATTATCCGAAGCGATAATGTTAACATTGGGCAAATTCTTTTTGGTCGTTATCACTTGTTGACTTGCGGTGCATCCGTAATTGTCGGTAGCGGTAACTGTATACAAGCCTCCTTCATTAACAAATACAGTAGCAGTATTGGCGATTACCGCCCCATATAAATTTCTCCACGTATATTGCTGTCCGCCAGTGGCTGTCAACTGGGTATTTTCTCCATCACAGAAGGATAAATTACCTGAGATAGCGATCTCCGGACCATTTCTTCGGGCGACGGCTATCGAAGCTGTTGCTGTGCAATTAGCTGATGATGTTGCCATTACCGTGTATATTCCAGGTTGGGAAACCTCATAGGATTGACCGATGCTGGTATTGTTCCACACGTATGAAATTGCACCAGTACCGGTGGCATTCAGAATACTGCTGCTTCCTTCGCAGAAATAATCCTGTCCTATAATGGAAACTGTAGGCAAGTTGTTTACTTCCAGGTACTTTGATGCTGTGGCGACACATCCATATTGATTGGTTACTTCCACCGTATACAATTGTTCTACAGTAAGTTGCACTGATGCCGTTGTAGCGCCTGTCGACCACAAATAGCTGCTACCTCCATTAGCGGTAAAGATGGCCTTGCCCCCTTGGCAAATAGCATCCACACCACTAATTGACGCGGTAGGAAGAGGATTTACCCTAACGTAATGTGTTGCCGTGGCGGTACAACCTCTGGCAGAAGTGCCCGTTACAACATACGTAGCTGATTGATTGGGTATTACATTTAAAATAGACCCTGTAACCCCCGTGTTCCAACTGTAACTGTAGGCTCCGGATGCCATCAATAATAGTTCGTCACCACGACAAACGGCATCCGGGCCGCTGATAGTTAGCTGAGGCAGCGGTAAATATGTCACTTCAACCGAATCGTAGGCTTTGCAGCCGTTGGTAGCAGTAACTGTCAATACATACCAGCCTGTGGAGTCAACGGTAATGGGTGAACGGTTACCTCCTGTACTCCATAAGAAAGTTCCGTTACCATTAGCTGACAATTGAGTGCTTGCCCCTGGACAGATTTCCGTATTTCCACTGATAAGAGCATACGCACCTTCAATTACACTCAAATGAAGATGAATCAAACTGTCACAACCATACTCAGTGGTCAATGTTACATCATAATTACCAGCTTGATTGAATGAATAAGTATGATAGACAAATGGAAGTTCATTGCTACATACGGTAATATTCAAATCAGACTCATAATTGGGGCGCACAGAGACTGTGGTCGTGGCAGTGTTTTGACATCCATGTTGATTCACAACAGTAACTTGATAATCAGTATCTTCAATGGGCTGGATGCCAATGGAAGAGACTGTATCTCCCGTAGACCATAGATATTCCTCGTATTCGTCGCTGACAGACAAAGTGTCTGATTGTCCGTAACAAATATCCGTAGGTCCTTCAATAGTGATGACTGGCGATGACCATGAATTCACATATATGCTATCGGTGGCGGAACAACCGTTATCAGCTACACCAATAACCCAATATTCATTGTCGGGATAGGCCACAATGCTATCATGGGTGGATTGTGTACTCCAAAGATAATCAACGGCACCTGAAACGGTAAGTATGGTGGTGGTATTGTCGCAGATGCTATCGGTTCCCTGAATTCTGACATCCGGATTCTCGTTGACCACCAATGTCAGCATGATGATACTATCGCAAGCATGAACACTCTGATAATGAATCGGATATGTTCCTGCTTCTTCAAACTGATCTTGATCTCTGTAATAGGGCAATTCGCTGCGACACAAAGTCACTGTATCATGGATTTCATATACCGGGTGAATCTGAACGGTAACATATATACTGCTGGAGCAATTTGCGTCGGAATAACCACGCAGGATAAGTGTTTCGGCATCTACTCCTTTTACACTGGCTCTATATAGCAGACTGTCGGAAAAAGACAGCCACCTCCCATATAAATCCTGCCAAGTATATAATGTGGCATTTCCCGAAGCTTTATACAAAGTCGTATCCCCGTAGCATACAGCATCAGCTCCTGTTACAGAAATCACCGGAGAAGGATAGATTACGAAATCTATTCTTGCTGTTCCTTTGCAACCTGCTCTGTCTGTTACTTCAACCATGCAGAAATTATCATGAGAGATAGCATAATAGCGTTCATCCCCAGTGCTCCATATAACATGGGCAAAAGTATCCTGAACCATCACTATCGCCACCGAGTTCTCACAGCGTGAAGTATCGCCTGTAATATGCGGAACTGGATTTTCCGTGACAATAACATGCAGGTGAACAATGCTGTCCGTTCCTGAAATAGAAACAAATGGCACCAGATAATCCCCCGCGTCTTCCACCAACAAAGTGTCATACATCACAGGCAAGGCACTTCGACACAATCTCAATGTATCGGTGTAGTCATTCAATTCCTGAGCACGGACATGAGAGGTAAACAATCCGCCCAAGACCATATTCAACAGGGCTAAACAAATCATTTTCAAATAGATAGAAATAGATTTCATGCCTTCTTAATTTTAATATATACAAAATTGCAAAAATACAAAATATTGTAAGATGATATAAACAAATTGCTGTTAATATGTGTTAACGAAAACTGTCCCGTCAATACCAAGAATGACGGGACAGGACTTATGAAAAACAATGTTTTTTTATGACTTTATTCTTCGTTGTAAAAATCTTTCAGATAATCGATTTGTCGGCGGTCGCGTTTGGTGGGACGGCCAATACCGTGTTCTCTGAATTCAAACTTGGCGTGCAGCTGTTTGACGCGTTCATATTCTTCCGCGGGAGTCAAGTCGGTATAATATTGGGGCACCAATGGTGCACCTACCCTACTCTTTGGTGTATCAATAACTTGCACCTCTTTTTCCAGTTGTCCAATGCGCACATGATAGCGTTCCTCGGTTTTCACCATCTTGGAGGGCTTTACATTGGTACCGTTCATTTTCACTTTGCCGGCGTTACAAGCATCAGTGGCCATGGAGCGCGTTTTGAACAAACGCACCATCCATAGCCACTTGTCGATTCTTACATCTAAGTTTTCCATAAAACTAAGAATTAAAAACTAAGAACCAAGAATCAAACTCTTAACTCTTAGTTCTTAATTCTTAATTTGAATTATGCTTCAGCAGGTTCCTCTGTCTGAGGGTTTTCCTCCTGTTTCGGTTCTTCCTCTTTCTTCGGAGCGTTCATCATCTTGATTTTATACTCCAGCTCCTTGACTTCCTTCTTGGCATTCTCCACCTTCTTGGTGAATTCCTGCTTCAGAAGGTCAGCGTTCTTGGAATTTGCGAAGAAGCCCAAGTTGTTTTCCCACAGATTGATATCGTCTTTCAGCTGTTGCAATTTGGTTACCAAGAATTTCTTCTCTTTATCCAACAGACGGTCTGCGTTGGGATTGCTGAGGATATTGTCGATTCGATTTCTGAAAGAATTTCTACGAACATCGTCAGAGTTCACTTTCAGTTCGGCGAAACGTTTGTCCAAAGCTTCTCTATAAGCCGCATAAATGCGATCTTTGTCTTTTTTCGGCACAAAACCGATTTCCGTCCACTGACGCTGGTAATCCTTGATAATATCGAGGTTGGCGCTTCTGTCTTCACCAAATTCATGGTTGAGAATCTTCTCTATTAATTCCTCTTTTTTCTTCAGATTATCGGCTTCAATCTCTTTGATATTGGAGAAATACTCGGCTTTGGCAGCGAAGAACTTGTCACATGCAGCTCTGAAGCGTTTCCATACCTGTTCGGAATATTTGCGGGGCACGGTGCCGATGGCTTTCCACTCTTGTTGCAAGCCCAAAATCTCATCAGTGGCGTTCTTCCAGTCGGTACGTTCTGCGATTCCCTCAGCCTGGATAGCCAGATTCAGCTTCTGGTTGTAGTTCTGCATCTGCTCGTCCTTCACCTGCTGGAAGTATTCTTTCTTGGCGGTGAAGAATTTATCCAAAGTGGATTTGAAGCGTTCCCATACCTCGTCATTCAGCTTCACAGGAGCCGGTCCGATGGTCTTCCACATCTTCAGCAACTCAGTCAGCTTGTCGGCAATTTCGTTGTTTTCCTTCACGCTTTCAGCAGTTTTGCCAGCGGTCAGTTCTTCAGCCTGCTCGCACAGCACCACCTTGGCGTTATAGTTATTCTGCTGTTCTTCAAACAGTTTGTCATAATACTCTCTGCGAGCCTGATTGATCTGGTCAGAAGCGTTTTTGAATCTTTCCCAAATCTCGTCTTTCTTGTCTTCCGGAACGGGACCGATTTCCTTCCATTCCTCATGCAACTGCTGCAGAGCCTTGAACGACTGATTCACAGAATCTTGCAACAACAAAGACTCGGCGGTTTCACACAATTTGATTTTCTGTTCCAGATTCTTCTTCAGATCCAAGGAACGCAATTCCTTATTGATGCGGCGGATGTCAAAGAATTTTTCTACATAGAAATGGTAATTCTGCCACAGATTATTGGACTCGCTCTGCGGAACAGGACCGATTTCTTTCCACTTATCCTGCAGTTCTTTGAACTTGTCATTCAGCACTTTCAGGTTGGTTTCAGACTCAACCAGTTCTCTCAGGCCTTCGATAATACCTTTCTTATCTTCGAGATTTTTCTGTTTTTCTTTCTCTATCTTTTCCAGATAGGCGGCTTTTTTATCTTTGAACAGTTGGAGGGCTGCATTGAATTTCTTTTCAATTTCTGTGGGTTCAGCCACGAAATCCTCCTTGTTGCCACCATCGGCGATAAACTTGTCGTAGAGCGCTTTGCGAGCGGCTTTCAGCATATCAAGACCTTTAGCTTTCAGTACGCTCACATGCATCTTCATGTTGTCGTAATCCAGCTCTGAGGTCACTCTTTCCAACTCGCCCACCGTCTGGTCAAAGTCGAGACCTTCGTATTGTTTCTCAACGTCTTCCATGGTCTCTGTGACGGTTTCGCCCTCGTCCTCGTTTTCGGCTTCAGGGGCCTGTGTGTTTTCAATTTCATTCATCATTTCTGAAACAGACTGCTCGGTCGTTTCAGGAGCTGCCGGAGCTTCGGCAACAGGGGCTTCAACCACGGGTTCTGCCGCAGGAGTCTCCGCTACAGGTTCGACAACTGGTTCTACCGGGGTTTCCTCTGCCTTGGGAGCAGCGGGTTCGGCGTTTTCAACTACAGCGGCAGGTTCAGCCACTGCTTCAGTAGCATTGTTTGCATCTGTGTTTTCCACAGTCTGGCCTTCAACAGAAGTGCCGGGATTCACCTCTTGGTTCTGATTTTCATCAGTGTTCGGGTGGAGAAGTTCTTGTGATTCCATAAACTTGTTTTTGGTTGTTTAATGTTGTTTCAAAAAAGTTTGCAAAGATACAATTTTTTTTAATGTGCCAAAATATCAGCTAAAATAGATACAGATTCTATTTTCCCGATATGTTCGTTATGGTGTTTGAAATAGCGTAACATCCCATGTAGCAATTCATTACGTATGACTTTTGGGGCTGGCTGCGGCATGGTGTCATTGATCATATTGAATAAAACCTTGCTCGCCACGGGCGAAAAGTTCTGCTCTTCATCCACCCAATTACGAACAAACGACGACTGGGGAATTGAGAAAATCTGATGGTCGTTATCGAAATTCGATACCGGAGCAAAACCTAATATCTGAGACATCTTCAACATGAAATCAATATGGGTATCGGGTCTAATATCCATTGTGTCATCCAGTTGCATCATACGATGCTCGATAAAAGCATACAACTGACGGTCCTCGCCATATTCATACAGTAAGCGGTAAAGCAATTCCCCATAAAACATCAGCAGACTGCTTTTGACAATGTCAAAAGGAATGTGAGTGTATTGACGATAGCAACTCACTTCTTTCAAATACATCAATTGGTTGAGCTTTCGGTCATCAAACTGGATTTCCAGAAGTGAAAGAGGGGCTAACAACGGCAACAAATGCTTGTTTTTGGCTGAAAATGCATTTTTAATAATGAACGTCTGGGTGCCGTATGCTTCTGTAAACACCTTGACAATGATGCCGGAATCGGCATATTTGGTTTTGTGCAACACTGTGGCTTTGGTGGTGACAAACATGGAACAGTTTTTACCAATTAGTTGACAAAAAGGAACTTGGCCACATTTTTCTCTTTGCCACTTTTGCTAGAGGAAAAGACGAAATAGACCCCTGTTGCCGGACGACGTCCCTTGAAATCCTTGCCATCCCAAACCAACTCACCGCCATTGGCGTAACCCTGCCAAATCAGATTTCCGGCGGCATCCACAATCTTACAGAACGAGTTCTCCATCAAACCACTAACGGCAATGACTCCGGTATAACCACTGCGCACAGGGTTGGGGAAAACTTTCACTTCTGAGTATTCCTCGCTGCCTTCTGTGGCTGTTCCGCGGTACGAGCATACACCTTTGTCTGTGCTGAAGAACACCTCGCCAGTTTGACCATCAATAGCGATATCATATATCACATCCGACAATAGAAAAGAATTGTCCGCGGTAAAATGCGCCAATTCCTCTGTGCCATTGGCACTGATCAGGAATACCCCCGCTTTGGACGTTCCCATCCACTTGCGGTTGGCTCCGTCAACAGCAATACATGAAACCTCTTCAAATTCAAGTAAAACAGAGGTATAACCACCCTGTTCCATAATAATATTCCGAGGTAATGACGAGCCATCGAATACCCGGGTAGGATCATATATCAGCTTTACTCCTTTATTAGTTCCGATCCACATACGTCCGTCTTTATCTTCCGTGATGCATTTCACCACCGAAGACTCCACTTCGGCAGCAAGATTCATATTGACCAGACGAAGGCGGTCATCAGTCTGATTATCAATGGTATTATTGTCGTCAAAAACATATAATGACTGGGTGGAACTTCGTGGAATTGTAATCCATTTGTATCCTCGTGAATCCACGTAAACATATTGGGCCACAGTAGCCAATTCGCCACGTAAACTATTGATAGTCACCCATGTGTTATCTGTTTTTAAGACATGAAGAAGATATGTGGTATTGGAATTGGTGACCCAGAGATTGCCATACGCATCATAACAAATTCCTGACACTCTGGCCACTTCCTCATCGGTCATTCCTCTCAGCGGACTGTTACTCTGATCGTAATGGAGCACAATATGGCCGTTAACACATTTATACAAGCCATTGCCCCATGAGGCGATAAAGCATTCATCTGGATTATTCGGATTGATGGCGACATTGACCAAATCGTGGGCAGCTGGGTCATTCCGAAATTCCTGATCCATATAGCTCCATTTTTCATTTTTGAAAATACTGTATGCCGGAGGAAGGTATGCGGGTGCCCATAAGTTGTAACCTCCCGGAACCATAGCCAATACCCCACTCTCGCATGACAATTTATAAGACTGGTTTGAATGGGGACCATTGGCCGTAACCAGTAAACAATGATTGGTTGAGCGATTCCAAATCCATAAACCATTCTGGTCATCCACTACAAAGACATTTTCTCCCTGACAGACAACATTATGCAAACTGGGAACTTTTTCATATTCATAAAAGAAATGTTCATCAAACTGTACGCCGTCATATATCAGCACATTTTGCCAGTTGAGCAATGCCAGTTTGCCATCCGATGCATTGAAATCCCGTGTTTCGTCAGTTCTGAATTGAGGAGCATACTGACATATTCCGTCTTCCAGTACAAAAACAGAATCGGATTGTAACAATTGCCATTGGGCATCATGCCGGTGAGAATTGCGATTCGCATATAATTTTCCGTCAAACCAGACCACAAAATTATAATCCAGATTCCCAAAAACGTTTTCTTTTTGCCATTCCCCGAAATCAGCAATGGCTGGATTCTGAGCGTCAATGCTATATATGCCTTCACTTGTGGCCAAGTATATTCGTTCCCCACTCATCGCCATGTTGTGAAGCACAAGGTCACTATAAGTATTGGTGTACCACGTATCCTTGATCAGATAATTCGACAAATCCAACACAATCACGCCAAACTGATAGACTAAATAGCAATATTGATTCTGAAATAGAATCTGTTGCACTACTTTGGAGGCCACCATCTGTTTGTTTTTCACATCGGGCACATTGGTGAGTTGGTCCCCCATTATCAAATCAAGATTGCCATTGGCGTATGCTACCACCAGACAATCATACTGTCGATAATAGGCTATCTTGGAAATATTTACGTCGGACAGGCCATCGCTTTTTGACCACTTCATTGCATTAACAGAAGACGATGACAATTGGGATTTTTCCAAGTACATAATGCCACTTTCTCCGGCAGCATAAACATAATCATCGGCCACTGCCACCGAATAGAAGCGGTTGTAGGCCAGATGGTCGCGGAAGGTGCCGATAGGAATCTGAGCCGATAGCCATACCGACATAAGGGATATACTTAGTACTGACAATAATTTTTTCATGAATTCGCCTCCTTATTTTTTGTCCACCACGATATTTTTCATATAACGGATGGGGATATATGAGGTTATAATACTGATTATCAATATTGTGAATAAAACCAGAACAAAATCCAGCCATTCCAGTTGCACCGGGTAATAGTTGATGAGATAGCCGCTGCTGCCGTCACCTAAGCCCACAATGTGGAACTTCATCTGAAGGATACAGACCAATAGACCGATGAGCAAACCTGCCAAGCCTCCCAGCAGAGAAATGAAACCGCCCTGCACCATGAAAATCTTACGTACCAACGACTTGCGTGCACCCATGGCATAGAGCACCGACAGGTCATCCTTTTTCTCGATGATGAGCATGGACAGGGTGCCAATCATGTTGAAACCTGCCACTACCAAGATAAAGGCCAGAATGACAAAGACCATCAGTTTTTCCGATTTCATGGTCTTGTAGAGGGATTCTTCCTGCTGATATTTGTCTTTCAGAATATAATTTCCTCCTAAAACCTTTTCAATGGAAGCCCGGATTTTGGCATATTCCTTTGGATTTTTCAGTTTCAGTTCGATGGATGTCACCTCGTTCTCATAGTTCATGATGGAACGGGCAAAAGCCAATGGCACAAACACATACTTCTCGTCATATTCCGTATAGGAAGCGAAAACACCTGCCGGAATGACATAGTCGATATTGAACGCCCGCGTCGGGTCGGAAAGATTCTTGAGCAAACGCTTGGGGTAATACACCTTCAGTTGCTCGGGACTGTGCATGTTCAGCTGGATATTGCCGGCAGCGATGGCACCCATTACCGCAGCGGGACCTTCACTGTATTGCAGCGTGGCATTGCCGTCAATCAGCAAACTGTCAATGCCCGTATTGTGCAGATAATCAGGGGAAACACCCTTGACAGACACCAGCAGTTGCTTCTCGTTGTAGGTCATCAGGGTCATGTCGGAAACCACCTCAAACACCGCCTGCACGCCCTCAAGTTTTTGCAACTCCGCCATCGGGAAAGTGTCTGTGGCGAAGACTTTCCCTTCCTTCGGAAGAATCTGATAGTCAGGATTGAAGGAATTGAAACTGCTGCGCACCAAGCCCTCCATGCCGTTGAACACCGACAAGACGATAATCAAAGCGGCCGAGCTGACCATGATACCGATCATGGAGATAATGGAAATCACATTGATGGCATGATGTTTTTTGGGAGAAAACAGATACCTCAATCCGATGAAGCGGGCCGTTTGAAATGAATTGCTTTTCAAGGCTACTGTTTCAGCAGGTTTTCAATATTTTCGATATAATCCAGAGAGTCGTCGATGAAGAAATCCAGTTGCGGAATGATGCGTAGCTGGTTTTTCACCTTCTGTCCCAAGCGGTAACGTATTTCCTTGATATTGGATTTCACCGCTTTGAGCACCTTTTCGTTGTCCTCGGCATTGAAAATGGAGATATAGCTGCGGGCCAGCGACAAATCTTTGGTGACAGAGGTTTTGGTGACGGTAATCATGCAGTCATACACCGGAATGCCGTCGGCCAAAAAGATTTCCGCCAACTCCTTCTGTATCAGTTTCGCTATTTTCTGTTGTCTTGTTGAGTCCATAGTTTTATTATTGCATTTAAAATGCAAAATTACATAAATTTCACGAATATCCCCTTACCTTTTCACAAATTTTACGGTTTTGTCGGATGAATCCAACTACATAAACATCGCCATATAGAGTGGCAGGTAATGGATGCGATCATCCGTTGTCACATTCGAATTACAAAGCACAACTGCATCGGAGATCATCGTTGAATCATGTTGCAACACATAGTCCAATGAAGCGTGTTTGCGATAATTGCCACCCGATTTCACCTCAAGTATAATGATGCCGTCATTTCCAGGCAAGACAAAGTCAAGTTCGTGCTTGCTTTTCTGATCGAAATAGTGCAAAGGGTATCCTTTCTTCACCAGCTCTGCGGCTACAAAATTCTCAGCAAGAGCACCTTCGTTGATATCAAGATTGCCATTCATGACAGCAAAATGCTGACGAGGAAGACTCATATTGCAAAGCATGCCAGTATCAAGAAGATACAATTTGTATAATCGACGGTTTTCAACATTCGACAAAGGCAAACTTAAAGCATTGGTCTGGATGGCATAGTATGCCATACCCGCATCAATCAGCCACTGAGTGGGATCTGCATATTTGCGGCGACTTGCCCCGTGCTCCAAATCGGCCAACACAAAGCGCTTGTCCTGTTTGGCCAATTGGGACGGAATGGAATCAAACACTCTCTTTACTAACACTTTGTCTTTGCCAGCATATTTGGAAATATCCTTTCTGTAACCAGATATGAGGTCATTTTGAGCTTTTAAGGTGAAGGTGAAATCTCGATTTTCGACAAAATTGGAAACCACTTCCGGAAGGCCACCCACCGCAAGATATTGCGCATACCTTCGCATAACCTGTTCGTGGATGAAATCCGGCACAGACTTCATCGTATCATACGAATGTCTTAATACGCCTAATATTTCCGTTGTCATTCCCAAAGCCATTAAGAACTCCTCAAAATCAAGAGGATACATCTCCACAGTTTCTTCCGAGCCTACCGGAATGGAAGGTATTTCACCTATCTCCTCTTCAGAATTTTCATCGCCTTTGTAATGAATCCCTAATAATGACCCAGACTCTGCATAGTCATACGCCCCATCTTCCACCAGAAATTTTATAGAAGCTCTGGCATTGGGACATTCCTGTATCTCATCGAAAAAGACCAACGTTTCACCAGGCACAAAAGGTCCAAAACCCATTGCGGAAAGATTCAAAATGATGGTGTTCGCATCCAAATCTCCGTCAAAAGCCCTTTTGGCAGAAGGTTTTTTGATAAAATTGATTTCAATAAAATGTTTGTAATGTCGGTGTCCCAACGCTCTGATGGACGTAGTTTTACCAACTTGCCGGGCCCCTTCCAGAAACAAGGCTTTCTTTCTTGACTTAACAGCCCAATTATCAAGTATTTTATCAATCTTTCTTTGTAACATATTGCAACTTTTTTCCAGTATTTCGACTGCAAAAATACAACTTTTTTCCAACACTTCAACTACAAAGTTGCAACTTTTTTCCGCATAAGAGTGGCACCTATAAAGTATTCACTCCATATAACTATATCCAACGACGATTGTGAGACACCATCCGCCGTGCATCAGGATGAATTGCAAGCAATGTCTGGGATGTGGTACGCGACATGCAACTAGCATAGACTGAAAGTGATTTAATCTCATCCCTCATGGCATTAGCATAACGCACAGCTCCTTCCTCTGATAAAATTTCTTTCAGGAAAATTCTCAACTCACTCATATCGAGAAGTGCCCCATGGCCAATTCTCACCTCATAGATTTGCATAATCTTCGTGGACCAATGAAATCAATTCATCAAAATAGTCATCTACAGACATGGTATCCTCAATGATTTTTTCTTTGCCAGAAGAATCGTCTCCTTGAACATGAGAATGTCTTGCGGTTCCGTATGGTGCTATTGATTCAGCCACACTGGGGATAGATTCCGGTTCTTTATGCTTATATGTTTTTTTCATCTTTCCAATTCTATTTTCAACTTGCAAAAATAATGTTTTTATTTTTATAAAAACACATCCTGAAATACATTTTTTCAACAATGCAAAAAATACCGAAGACACTGTATATCAACAACCCCACACATTTGTGCGGGGTTACTGAAATGGTGCCTCTTCGAGGCACAGGCATAATCTTCGTGAATATCACTTCCTATACCGTTTCTCCAATTCCGCGCGGTATTTGTCGGCGATGTTGCGGGCCAGCGCTACCCCATCGCCTTGGGGCTCGGCACTGAAATTGCCGAGACGCTCGCGCCACCATTGGCCTTCGTATTTGCAGATGCGCTCGTGGTAAGACTTCTCGTCAAATGGCACACCAGCCTCGATAGCGGCATTCACATCCTTGAAGAACTCCTTCCAACGGTATGCATAATAGGTTTCGGTGAGACCCGCCCATGCGCGACTGGCATATTCGTTCAGCAAAGCGTCTTCCTCACCCCAGGTGGTGATTAAGTTGCGGGCATTGCTCTCGAAGTAATTTTTGTCCTCCTCGGTGGTACCGATAGCCCTCGCATCACGAATCCAACGACCTACAAGAAAGGCACTTTCAGTCGCTAACAAGGGGTCAACATCATCCAAAATGGAGGTCATGGTTATCTCTACTTGATGAAGTTTCTCATAATCTGCTTCGCGATATGCTTTTACATAGTCCGCATACAAATCGCTAAAATAGTTGCCCAACAGCTGGCGGGTAATATTGACCGCATCAAAATGGCGGGTACGGGTATTGCAGTCAGCCGCCAGCAAATGGTCGAGGGCATCCAGCAGGTCAATGTTATTGTATTTATAAGTCGGAGCGATATAATACTGATGATATTCCTGAATATCGCCCATGGTGGGACGCTGGTTGATACGGACCGTCTGTCCTGGCGAGGAGACCTTGTTGTACACGCTGTCCGCCAACAGTTTCCAAGCGGCACGCATCTCCGGATCCGCTTTGCCGGCACGCTGGTCGGCAAGGCGCTCCACCCAAGCGGGCACATCCTTGGTGAGCGGATTGTCCCATGCCTTCTCGAAGACATACTCATACATAATGGGGTTGCAGTCGAAGCCCTCCAAAGTGGAGCCGATACCCACAAAATTGTCGCCACCCTTTTCGAAAGCACGCTCTATACGCACATTCACGGTATCGAGATTGCCCGCCAGCATCGAATTGCCTCCGAAATTACCAAGATAGCACCAAATATAAGGCACACCGTAATAGGCATTGGTACGCTCCCACACCGGCTGACGCTCGCAATAGTAGTCAAGTAACAGATGACGCTCCTTCGGGAAGGAAGTGATATACGCCTCGATGCGGTTCTCCACCTCCCAGTACTGGCGCTCGTTCCAGAACAGCCAGGTCATTTCCAGCCAACGGGCATCGGGGTCGGCAGCCACCAGCGACTCATACACCTGACGGCTCACACGGCCAAGATATTCGGGTTCCCAGCTGGGCGGAATCATCTCGTTGAAAATATCGATACCATAGATATGGTCCGTACCAAACATTTCTATCTCCTTGCTAATGAATTTCTTCTGAATATCAGCATACAACTCGCACTCGGGGTCGAGGAACTTGCACCAGCAGGTGCTGTCGAAGCCTGCCCAGTCGCCCAGGGATGCTAAAGGCGCATCGGGATAAATGCGGGTGATGCATGGCGGCACATGTCCCGCAAAACCTGGCAGCACAGGTTTCATGTTCAACTCACGCTCGCGGGCCACAATCTGCTTCTGCAATTCCTTCTGGTTTTCGAGCCAGGACACGGGCAGCGGACCACCCCAGCGGTCGATGTTCTGCATACGGTGCCACGGCAGATGTGCCGGTCCAGTAAAATAGCTGCGGATTTCCTCGTCGGTCAGTCCCATCTCGCTCCACACCTCGTACCAAACAGCCTCCTGGCCCGTAATAGCCAGCGGCAGGTTGATTCCGTTAAGGGCCATCCAGTCGATGAAATGCTCCCACTGCTCCCAGTTCCACCATGGCATTGTGTAGCCGAAGGTGCAGTAATTCAGAAAGAAACGCTCAGGCACACGGGCCGACAAACTCACTTTCTCCGGCACTGTAGGCATTGTGGCGGGCAGTTCCAGCGGTTCTTCTTTGAACCACGAATACTGCGCCAGGCAGTAGTATTTCAGGTAATGATTCAAGCCCACGGCCATGCTGTTGGCATTGTTACCACGGATAATGAGCTTTTTGCCCTTGCTTTCGATTTCGAAGCGGTCCACGGAGTCGGTTTCAAGTCGCTCAAGCACAATGTTTTTCGAATATTCGGGCACTACCCTATCCACCAGTGCGCGCATAGCCACACACTCAGGGTCGGTTTCGGTCTTAGTGCAGGCCACACAAAGTGCAATACACAGGATGAGAATGAGATGGGGTTTATTCATAAAAGGGTGATTTATTGATTGTTAATTCGTTTACATTATATTTTGTGTTTGTAGAGACGTGCCGTGGCGCGTCTCTATATGGTATTATTTTTGCGTCACTACCCCGCCCTTCGGGCACCCCTTCTAAAAGAAGGGGAATTACAATCCTTGCATCAATGCCTTCAATTCGTCGGCATGGCGGCCGGGCACGATGACATGATGGTTTCCTATAGGATTGGTAAGGAAATAGGAGGTTTGCGACGGGTCATCCAAGCGTATCATCAACTGCGTGCGGCAAAGGTCTGGTTTTGCCTGATTATAAATCAGTTGTCCTTCGGTGATAAAGTATCGGTTTAAGTCACCAGCCAGCTTGCAAATGGTAACTGGACCCTCTTGCATATAGCCTCGGATACCCACGCCTATACCCGACTCAAAATGCGTGTCCAGCTCGTAGCGTTGCACCATATCGAAGGGGATGGTACAGTGCGCAAACAGAATCTCGCCTGTCTCGGGATTGATGGAGGCAGGATTGGCCTGAAAGCACGAAGTACCGCACAATGCGCGCACCATCATCATTGTCAGCATGGTGGGCACATCGCCCTCACAACCTGCTACAATGCCCTCGGAATTCAGCTTCGCTAAAGCCCAGCAACCCGTATTATGCACGGTATCCAGCAAATCGAAGCAACGCAAGGTAAAACCTTGTAAATTATACTTTTGAATAATTGATTTTAAGGCTGCGTATATGCGGGTGGCCATCGGCAGAGCTGCTTGAATAGCCGACACATCGCTCTTTTCCCCCACGGGTTGTTCGGGAGTGTGTTCCAAAGTCTCCAGCAATTCGCTCATCGGAATATCCACCAACTCCACGCCCAACTTCTGACGCACCTTGGCGGCATCTTTCACGCTGGCAATCAACCAGTCGGACGGCTCTCCGATCACACCGAGGCGGCACTGACGCAAACGGTTCGAAGCCGTCCCTACTCTTTGCAACATCCTGACTTTGGAAGAGATATAGGCGGCATTACCATGCAGAATCTCTCCCTGCATGCCCTGCTGTCGCAGATACGACAGAATCTCCAGCGAGGCGGCCAAAGAATTGCTCTTGTCGGAAGCTAAGAGGTAAAACGGCTTAGCGGACTGCGCACCCAGCTGAGGCATAAGGCGTTTAAAAATTCCTTCGGTGCCACCCGTCCGCACAAAAATCAAATCCAAATCATGGCTGCCATAATCAGCAAAATCATTGTCTTTCAATTCAAAAGGCAATTCCAGCGATGATAAGAACTCCTGGGTCAGAGCCGTTACGGACTGTGGATCATGCAAAACGGAAGTCAGTGGATAAATAGCGATGCTTTTCATTTTTTTCTTTTTTGTTGACCGTATAATTACTTCAGCAATAAAAGCAGAAAAAACTCTGTATAAGAATTTTACAATGCAACCGCATCCCAGCCGTAGTCCTGGTAATAATGGACAGAAAGACCATTGCGGCGAACATATTCTTTCAATTGCTCATGACGGACAGCCTCGCGGACATCTTGATTAGAATGCATATTCTGGTACACATCATAATGTTTGCCAAAGATGCGTTTGGCACTGACTTCATTACCAGCTCCATCCTCAGTCTGTTCAAAATCGGTAGCCGTCAATGCCCCATTTTTTCTCTGTAATAACATACACCCCGAATGATTACCACCGGAAACAGTCTTGAGGGTGTCTCCGGCAAAATCATAGTTAAACACCCAAAAATCGCCCCATACCAACGTTTGCTCATCGTCAGGCTCTTCCGTGGAAACCAGCATCAGCACGGGAACACAGATTTCCCCCTGCGAGTAATTAGCCCCGATTTCCTTCACCAGGTAATCGCTGATGGCATCACGCATCGCCTGTTCCTTGCGACTGTTGGCGATATTCTCTATGCAGTCCTTTTTATGCCCGTCAAAATCGGACATCAGCCATTGACCATTCACCTTCTCCATATAGAGCTTATGTTCCTCTATATCAGTTGATTCATCAAACGAACCGTCTTCCCATTTCTGTCGCACGTTGATTGTCGCCACTGCATGAGTTTCGTCAGTTTGCTCCACACCAACCACCTCATAATCCGCAATTGTTCCGCCATTGCCAGTGACAAAATAGTACAGCCATTCATGATCCATGGCTTCGAACTCCGGCAAATGATTGAACATTGTATCCAGCACCGCATAAAAATCGGCTGTCATATAGTCTTTTGACTTCTCCAGCAACTCATGGTCAGGAATGTATTGGCACAACTCTGCCGCACGTTCACGCAGCTGCTTTTCTTTACTGGTACACGCCGCAAACAACAGGACGACTAAGACAATGATAAACAATCTTTTCATATCTGTATCTTTTTTAATAGTAAAATAAAATGCAAAGATACGATATTTTCTCAATTCAAAAGAAAGTCTTACCCATTATATTCCGCCATATCTTCCGCTGCCATCGGCAGTTCCTCCTCCACACGGATATAGCTTTTATCTTTCGGATTGAAGGTGGCAAGGTAATAATTATGCAACTGAACCTCAACACGCAACATCGTCTGTTCCAATTGCTTGGGTTTCAGCTGGCACTCCCAAAGCACAATCACCTGCCAGCCATTCTCCCGCAGAATCCGGTAATTTTCCTGATCCCGCTCCTGATTCCGCTGAATCTTTCGAATCCAAAATTCAGTATTGCTTTGCGGAATCCTGCAACACTCAGAATTCTCAACCTTCTTTCTATCAACCTTATACGGAATTCCCTTCTCTCCCACCTTTCCAACCGCTACTCCAGAATCCGAATTCTCAACTGTCAATTGTAAACTGTCAACTGTCAACTGAACCCCGTGTCCGTGCCAAAAGCACCCGTTCACAAAGATGGCGGTGCGATACTTCCGCATCACGATGTCCGGCTTCCCCGGCACCCCCTTCACGCACAAACGATAGCGGTAGCCATGACGCCACAACCATTGCCTCACCTTGATTTCAGGCTTGGTATTCCGGCTGCGGATATGCGACATGCAGCGATGGCGTTGTATCGGGGTCATGACGTCGGTCATACGTACTATCTGTTCTTTTCAAAACTGATTTTTAAGTGTTTCAATCACACCCAAGTCTGCCGGCAACCACTTTACGCTGTCCAACTCGTCTTTCGGGAGCCATTTTGCGGCCTCGTGTTCATTCAGCTGCATTGTTTCCGTCAACAGCGAGCATAGATAGCAGTGCATCGTCAGATGAAACTTCGGGTAATCATATTCCACCGTACAAAGCAGCTCATCCACAGCGATTTCCGCCGAGAGTTCCTCACGGATTTCCCGCTTCAACGCCTCTTCGGGCTTTTCCCCAGCCTCCATTTTTCCGCCAGGGAACTCCCACCAATCCTTCCATTCGCCATATCCCCGCTGGGTGGCGAAAATGCGACCTTCGGTGTCGTGTAAAATCGCTGCTACAACCTCAATCTGTTTCATAATAGCATTATTGTTGTTTCAGCTGTTCCAGTGCTCGGCAAAGCTGGTCGGGACATGAGGTGTACTTGTCGCCGCAACGTATGCCGTTTAAGCGACTGATCACATCGTCAATCTTCTGCCCTTTCACCAGTCGGCTGATTCCCTGCAAATTGCCGTTACATCCTCCAAAAAATGTCACTTCTTGGATGACATCATTATCATCGGCAATCACAGTAATAAACTGTGAACAAGTACCTTGCGTTTTGTATTGTATGTGTTTCATTTCTATTGATGATTTTCAAGCATATTTATCTGTTTAGTTTTATCTTTCGACAATATCAAGCCATTCAAAATCAATATTTTATATTGATATCAATTTACCAGATATAAGGAATGACTTTGTATTTCACCCTTTGTTTGTACTCGCGATAGCCCTTGAGACCTTGCTCCAGAACGGCTTCCTCATTGCGTATTCTCTTGGCAATGAGCGGAATATAGAGCAGCATGATCAAGAAAGAGATAGGCGAAGCCAGCACCAACGGCATCACCAGGAAGAGGATGGTAGTGGACATATACATCGGGTGGCGGACGATGCCGTAGAGCCCTGTGTCGATGACCTCTTGGTGTTCCTGCACCTCGACTGTGCGCGAGAGGTATGTGTTTTCTCGCAGGACCTCCGCATACAGGATATAGCCGAACAGGAAGAGTGCGGCGGCGAGCCACACGGCCCAATCGGGCAGCACCAGCCACTGGAAGCGCCAATTCAATCCCGCCACCACAAATGCAGCGACAAACATCACAGCACTCAGCGCCACAACGGCCTTCTGTTCTCGCTCATCCTCTCTAGCATTCAAGCGTTTACGAAGCAATTCCGGATTCTTCACCATCAATATCAATCCAGCCACGAACATCGGCACGAACAAAACGCCCATCATCAGCCACCCCTGCCAATAATGCAACGAACCCGCAGGCAAAAAGATAAACAGACCGAATAGAATAATCCCGAGGAGAAATTTGGTTAAAGCTTGGAAGAAAAGTTTGGTATCCATAACCTATTGATTTATCGGTTTTTATTCAGTATGATCAGTGCCCCGATAACCCCTGGCACCCAGCCGCACAAGGTCAGCAGGAACACAATAACCACAGACCCGCACCCTTTGTCTATAACAGCCAGCGGCGGGAAAAAGATTGCAAGAAGGACTCGAAGGAGGGACATGAAAAGGTGTAATTCTGTGAGTAAAAAAGTGAAAAAAAATGAGCTGTTAATTATTATTGCATCAGATAGTGCTGAGGAATATGGGATTGTTTTTCTTTTACAATAGCAATAAAAGATTTTATGTTGCTGATTTTATCCCGATATTCTTCTGGATACGAATTAACAAGACTCTGTGGAACAACAAGTTTGACATGATAATCCTCCATCTCTTTTAGTTGTGCTCGAGAAATACTAGGTTGCAAAGTACAAAGATATTTCACATCTACCCGATCAGCTTCATTAATCACCTGACGCCAACGGTCTTTACATGTAGTTTTGGCACCAAGTATAGTTAAATCGTCAGCAGGAAACTCGAAGTTGTGATAACATTCTGAATTAGGAAAAAGGAAGTCTGGTTTTTTATTGTTTTCTGTAATTGCCTGTTCTTCAAATACCAAACTGTTAGCCGTAAATATTGCTGATAAATGATGCTCAAGAGATTTGCCGGCTCTTGATTTACGACGGTTAAGAACACTGTTCGCAAAATCCATTAACTCATTACAGTTAGCAAACGGTTTTGAATACACATCGCGATAAAGTTTGTCTTCTAAAGCGAAAAAGAGATTGCTTTCAACGTTTCTCCAATCAAATAGTATGAAATCAGGTGATTCACATACATGTGCATCTGTTATCTTGTATATTTTATTGAAGATGCCTTGAGCTATTTTAGCCATTTCTTCCGTTTGAGGGAACACCTGTAGGTTGTCAATAGCAGCGGCAATAGCCAGTTGCATTCTTTCATCTTCGCTTTGCAATTGAGGAACATTAATAAGCTGGTTAGTTTGCTCAGTTGAAAGATTGAAATAAGAAAGAAAAGTTTCGATGTCATCATCGCTTTCTAAAACAAATGCTTGGTAGTAATCATCCTCTTGCTCAGATATAACAAGTAAACTGCCAACATATTTATCCATCAAGAATTCGAAACCACGTCCAAAACGTGTGATACGGTATTCGTTGCGCGTTCCTTGACCATAATAAATAAAGCGACTATCTGTCTCTATGTCATTTTGCCACTTTATTTTCACCCATTTTTCTTGATTGTTACCACGAGAACATTCTTTGCCGAAAAGTAATTTTGCTGCGCATTTTGGTATATAAAATCCAGCTTGGTGAGAACCCGTAGTACCTGCATCATTGCCAGTAATAAAACGACAAAACGACATCTTTGAGGTTTTTACTGTTTGAATGGCAATATCAACTATTTCACTCATAGCTTATTTTGATTTCAAAATTATTTTTGTAATTTGTTCCGAAACGGCAGTAATTAAAGGAACGACAACAGAATTGCCACATTGTCGATAGGCCTGAACATCTGAAACTGCATTAATTATATAGTCGTCAGGATAGCCCATTAAACGAGCACACTCACGAGGAGAAAGTCTTCTCGGGTTCTTACCTCCGGGTTGTGGAATAAGAATCTCTGAACCATCCTTGTAATACCTTGCACTAAGTGTACGAGTAATACCATTTAGATCTACCAATCCGTATCCAAAACCATTACCTTTGGCTTTGTGTTTTTCAGCATAGTTTTGGAGATAGGTCCACAATTTATCACTTAAGGTATACTTCTCATCAACTGCTGGTTCAAGGATGTCTTTCACAGCTGTTGTAGCTTGGTGCTGTTCAGGAAAAACAAAACTTTCTTTACCTTTGAAGATTTTTTTGTCAAAGCCAACAATCATTATACGCTCCCTATGTTGAGGCACATAGGTCTGACCGTCCATTACTTGGTAGTGAACCGAATAATCTAGTTCTTCTAAAGTTTCACGAATAATGCGGAAAGTGTTACCTTTGTCATGCGAAGTTAGATTTTTGACATTCTCAAGATAAAAAGCTTTTGGACGATGCCTGCTTATTATATCAGCAACATCAAAGAATAATGTTCCTTGGGTTTTATCCTTAAATCCTGTTTCACGTCCCAAGCTGTTTTTCTTAGAAACGCCCGCTATTGAAAAAGGCTGACATGGAAAACCAGCACAAAGAATATCAAATTTTTGAGGAATATAGCTCTTCGTTTTTTCTTTTGTGATATCTCCAAATGGTACTTCTCCAAAATTTGCCAAATATGTTTGTTGAGCAAATTTATTCCATTCTGAAGAATAGACACACTTGCCCCCATTTTTTTGCATTGCTATACGAAAGCCCCCAATACCAGCAAATAAGTCAATAAAAGTAAACTTAGCTTTTTTAGGGCCGGGAAAAGGCACAGACAACAATTCTGGAAATAAATTATATTGAGGATTGGGTTCTGCAACATAACCTTGTTTATCTTCATCATCTGTACCATTTAACAATAACAACGCATCATTCTTAAAAGGCAAAGCATATTTAGTGCCTGCATTTTGAAGATAATGCGTAACTATAGCAGAATCATCATTCAATGATATATTAAACTTATATCGCATAACTATAAAAAAACTTCCTGATTTTTAATTATTCATACCTTACAACACTTTCCATCAATGCATTAATAGCATTAGAGCACTCGGGAGATATTTTCATCTCAGGAATAAAAATCTTTTCAATCGGGTAATCCAAGTGCTTGCAAATCAAATCAATTTGCTTAAGGGTGTATTTGTGGGAATAGCGAGGGTTTTCTATATTGCCAACCTGTCCCCGTGAAATATTCAGTATTTCACTCAACCTAGCCTGGCTGATATTCTTCTCTTCACGTAATTTCTTTATTCTTTGTATTATCGCATCCTGATAATCAACAGATTCTGTCTTCATCTTTTATTCTCATTTTGAGTACAAAAATACACATGATTATGTTCTCAAAATGAGTGTGTTTTACCAAACGAAAGCAATGAAACAAATATAAAAACAATCTCGTCTAGACACATCTAACGAGAATCAAACCAAAGAAATAATTAAGATAATTACACCCCTTGTATTGAGCTTATTAAATCATCAGAGATTTTTGCCGTACAACTAGATAAAAAGTTCCTTCATCTCCTCCTCCACCCTTTTGTACTCTTCCAGCAAGTTATAAATTCCGTCCTCGCTGAGGACGCCGCGCTTGAGGTCGGGAGGGAGAAGGCCGGCTTCGTCGGCTTCGAAGTCGGTGCGCCAGGCGGGAGAGGTGTAGTAGGCTTCGAGGGTGGAGAGAGCGGAGGTAAGGTCTTTAAGGTCAAAACTTTGAGCCGAAGAGTTGAGGAACGAAGGGGCGGAGGTATGGTCCTTAAAGTCGAAAAGGTCCTTAAGGACAGAGGTAAAGTTAGTAAGGTCAGGGGTAATGCTGGCCTTGTTTTCTATGGCTTGGCGGAGCTGTCGGACAGTCTCTTCACACTTGGTGAAGAGGGCTTCCATCTCGGTGATGCGCACTATCTGATCTGCCAGTTTTACCTGATCTGCTTGTCCTAACTTCGCCGTCTGCTCGGATTTTGCTATCTGCTTAGAGTTCAATGACGGCTTGGAGTTCGCCGTCGGCCTGGGTTTCGATGTGCGCATATTCTGTTGAGATCGCTTGTTGGTCTTGGCTTTCATAATTGTTTTCTTCGGCTAAGGAGGCGGCCGATTCTGTTTCGGCCGTTCAGTTCTGCCACCGCTAAAATACCAAAGGCAATGGCTATGGTGACTTTCAATGCTACAAAACCCGTCTGCATGGCAGCGGAAGCTTGCTCGGAAACAAGGTTATAGGTGGTCCAGAAGATGCCCGCACCCGGCACCAAGGGGAAAATGCCACAGATGAGGAACACCGTGATGGGACATTTGCGCACAAAGGATTGCGCCAAAGCCGTGAAAGCAACCAGTGCTGTGGAAAAAAACACTACACCCACCACCGACAAGGTCGTGTAACGTACCAAGAGCAAATAGAGCAACCAACCCATCATGCCGCAAAAACCGCAGTCCGCATAATACTTTCGAGGCACACCGAAGAGTACCGCAAAGGCCATGGTGCCCACAAAAGCAGCCATCAACTGCACCAACAGTCCTGCTGTTTCGGGTGCAGCAGTCAAAGGTTCCAACGGCTGCATCCTTCCAGCTATCGCCGCATCAAAAAGAAAGGCAAAAGCCACCCCTAACGCAATGCAAAAGAAGACCAGCAAGGCATCCAGCAGTCGCGTGACGCCCGCAATGTAGTCCTCGTTAGCCAGGTCGCGGATACCGTTGGTGAATGGCACCCCAGGAATCAAAGGAATGATGGCACCGATAATCATGTTGCTCAGATGAGTACCCATACCCATTTTATACATCACCCCGCAAAGCACTGTGGCTAAGAACGCACCGGTGAGATTACTCGTGATGCGGGACAAGTGACGATAGCCGACAAACAGCATGTAAACCCACAACAGCAAACCCGCCACCAAAGCGACCAGACTGTCCATAAAGCCACCCCCGAAAACGATACAAAACCCCGCACTGCCCAAGGCTGACGCCACAATCTGCTCCACAGCTGGCTTCGGTCGCATGTTGCGGATTTCCTTCAGCCGCCGCTCCAACTCCGGCAGGCCGCATCGTCCCTGCGCCACCTCCCGAGACAACTGGTTCACCGCTACCACCTTGTCCAAACTCGTACCCTTGATAGGAATGAACTTGGAGCGAGCATATCCCTTGCTTGTGGCCATAATGCCGTTACTGAGCACGAATACGCTCTCATCCTCCACACCGAAATGTCCAGCAATGCGCTGCATGGTTTCCTCCACACGCGATATCTCCGCCCCGTTCTCCAAAAGAATTGAGCCCGCCTCGTAGGCCAAATCCATCACTTTGCTGCTATCGTCCATTAAATTATCACCCATCAGTTACTATTTTAAATCACTGAAATTCAATTCTATGTCCATCGACATCATATACTCATACAATCTCTCACGGAAGCGTTCCACCTGCTTTTCTGTCAAGTCCTTGCCAAAACGATATCTTTTTCCATATATGGTGACCAGCACGATGCCATTCTCATCAATAACCCGGCCTCTAAGTTCAGCCATTGCTTCCGTAATCTCCCTCATCTTGCTTTTACTGTTATACCTTATCTCCACAATGTCGGCCAAGGGAATACGCAAGTCCTTCTGGAACGGAAATTTTTTGACAACACGTATGACAAAGTCCTTGCCGTCAATTCCTAACTGCTCCTCCCCAACAAATTGAAACCGGAATAAAAAAAAGAAAAGCACTGTCATCGGAACACTTAACAACAACATCCACAAGCACACTGGATCCTCAATGCCTTCATACACCCACATCACACTGAGTGCGAGAAAAGCACCCATTGCCATAAAAAAAGACATTGCATTTTTCCCTGAAGGCTTGCAAACCAACAACACATCCATAACAACTGTATTTATTTTCTCTTAGCACTTAAAATTCGACCGATGTACATGTGGTGGATGCCGGCGGGAAAGTTCTCGTAACGCTGACGGGGAATCTCCTCAAAACCGGCCGGGTCAAAGGGGTCACGATAGATAATCTCACATTCATACACTTCGGATGCTTCCAGATAATAAGGGGCACCATGCTCTGTATAAGCCACATGCAAGCCCAAAGCATCCTCTTTGTTGCCATCACGGCCACTGTGCGAGCCCATATAGGCCAAAACATCCTTATGCTCCTCATCAAAGGTCATGACGGTGAAGTATTTGTATTTCTCCATAAACTGATAAGTGTAGCGAGCA
This sequence comes from uncultured Bacteroidales bacterium, assembly GCA_905233625.1. GTDB lineage: Bacteria > Bacteroidota > Bacteroidia > Bacteroidales > WCHB1-69 > RUG11690. The sequence continues at coordinate 34,228 of CAJOFJ010000006.1, forward strand.
GGAGCCACATAAACCGTAATCGTGTTCACATCGCTGCGCCACACATTTCCCAAAGCGCCCCAGCCAATGGTCATAGCGTTGTGATTGTCCTTGTCGCCCACCGCCAACAGCAAACCTGAGCCTTTGAACCACGTGAAGGGATTGCCTTCAAAGTCGTCCGTATAGTCAAACTCGCTGAAAACCGTCTGTTCCACCTGCTTTTCAGGCTCCACCGCCTTGCCATCCACACTGCCATAAAAATTGTAAGACACATTGGCCGGTTTCCACTTGTCCTTGGGGGTGTTCGTGCCATCCGGATAACCAATGACAATCGTATTGAGCGGTATCAGTTTCTTTGGCAGCTGCAACACCTTGGACACCGCCTTTACCCGTTCTTCAGAAGGATAAGTGCCCGTCCATACCGCACCCAGGCCCATGGCATTGGCGGCCAAGAGGATGTTTTCAGTGGCTGCGGAGCAGTCCTGCACCCAGAACTCACGGGCACTGCCTGGCAAGGCTTTGCTCATGTCGCCGCACACCACAATAGCCAAGGGCGCTTTGGCAACCATACCGGCATAGGGATTAGCCTTCGCCAGTGCCGCCAGCTGCTGTTTGTCGGTCACCACCACAAAGTGCCAGGGTTGTTTGTTCACGGCCGAAGGTGCCGCCATGCCTGCCCGAAGGAGCTTCTCTATCTTGGCTTCCTCCACGGGTTTATCCAGATAACTGCGCACCGAGACACGGGTCGCGATATTGTCCAAAACAGCTTTTTCCGTATTATTTTGGGCTTTTGAACTATAGGCAGATGCCAATACCATAGTCAGCACAAAAATAGCCATACCATGTTTTTTCATTATTCTCATCATCTTTTTATGTATAAATTATTCTAAATCATTCATTTACTGAATACTGACAGAAATCCTCCGCTGTATGATGCAAGACGCTGTCGGACAAGGTACACACAGATATTTCCCCATTACCGGCCAAACGCCGCAAATACGGCAGAACATACGGGGCTTCCTCAAACTCCTTGCGAAAAATATCATCTTCCACCAGAATATAGTCATAGTCAAACGTCAACGCATGGGCAACCAACTCAGGATTGGTCCACATCACAGCGTAGCCTTCCCTATCCATCATCGCAAACGGCAGATTCTGCGGATAAGAGAACAAAGTCATAAATCTCAGCTCTTTGGAACCAAAACCAGCTTCTTCCAACATCTTATTGGCATGCTTGTATCGTACAGCAGTCTGCAGTGCATCTATGCCCTGTTTCCTACGCTCTTCTTGCATGTGAAATGCTTCGGCCGTCATCAAGCCGATGAGCGACAACACCACTGCCAACGACAATATCTTGCCCCATCGTGGCGACGGATTGGGCAACAGGCTCAGCAGTCCCACCAACAGCATCACGATGGGCAGGAAGAGACTATCCAAAAAATAATAATCATGGTCCATATACTGCGACAGCATAGCCGTGACAAACAGCATTTCCCCGAACACCCATATAAGCAGCAACCACCACAAGGACAATTTATTGCGAGTTTTATTGACATTTTTTTTCTTGAAGAAAACGGCTACCAAAACACCTGCCGCCACCGACACATACAGCCAGTGCTGCATCCGTTGGAAATAGTGAAAACGCCAACGGTCATGAACATTTTGCAAAATCACCAGAACGTCCTCTTTGCTATGGACAGGCAACAGACTGCTAAGAAACAAAGAGCCGTATTGCTGCCGTAGATGCTGGCTCCACAGCCACCAAGCCGCAAACAAAACCGCACCGGCGACAAAGGGCAGCCAAGAACTGCGCAGACTAGCCTCTTTACGAAACACTCGCAACATCTGAAAACAAGCCACCGCCACCCACAAAACAGCAAACGAAGTACGGACCATCATCGCAAGGGTAAGCAGCAATATACTGACGTAGAGAGTCCATTTTTGGTCATCGCGCCAATGAAGCACGTAAAACAGCAGTCCACCCATCGACAGGGCCAAGGCCGACGCAGTGGGAAGAAAAGAGGCACTATAATAAGCATACGACGGGGCTGTGGCCACAACCGTGGTGACTAACAGCGACTTACTCCTTGAGCGGGTCAGCACAAAAGCCATGAGATACAAGGACCACAAACCCAAAATAGATACCATCAGTGTCATTCCCCGGAAAACCCACGGTTGATGGCTACCCGTGACACGCATCAGTCCGGCTACCAGCCAATGATGCAAAGGCAAATCGCAAGCCGTCACCAAAGACTCCGGCTCCTCAAAACCAAACTGTTGCTTATTGTAAATAAGCGTTTGCGGATGAAAAAGATCACCGCCATTGTGAAGAAATCCCAATGCCAACGAATAGTTATCTGCCTGCGCCCACGCATGAATATAGGCCGGAGGCTCGTTCAAATGACGGACATTAAGAGCCAGCACAATAGCCGTTATAACAAGCAGTGGCAAAACATGTTGCCTCAACTTGTTCGTCATCAATTTCAGCGTTTGTGTTTTTTCACGCATAACTATTTCATCTTCAAAATGCAAAAATAATAAAAATCAATATTTGGAATCAATATTTGTATAAAAAGAATCCTGATAGATTATTATGAAAGACCAGAATCCATTGTTGATAACTTAATCCCCTCATTTAAGGATTCTTAGGGGCATTGTTAATATCTTTCTTGAAGAAGGAAGGGTTTTGTTGCACTTTTACTTTACTTTTGCAAGCAAATTTTCAAACTAAATTTATTTCTGTAATTAATGGAAAACAAGACCGTTACAGCTAAACGTACTGAAAACAGACTGTCTTATAATTCGATTGAAAACGCCTTGGGCAACAGCGGAAAGATTGTGCCTCAGGCCGTTGACATAGAGGAAGCCGTTCTGGGAGCCATGCTGATTGACGCCAACGCCGTGAGTGTCGTAGCATGTTCTATCGCGAGGCCAACCAGATGATTTACAAAGCGATTTTCGACCTTTTTACCAAATCAGAACCTATTGACTTGCTGACCGTTACCAATAAACTGCGGAAAGAGAAACAGCTGGAGTTTGTGGGAGGTGCCTCTTATCTGGCATCGCTCACCAACCGTGTGGCTTCTTCCGCCAACATCGAATACCATGCCCGTATCGTCATGGAGAAATTTGTGTTGCGCGAACTGATTTCCGTGTGCAGCAACATCACCCGCGACGCCTACGATGACTCGAAAGACGTACTAGAGCTGATGGACAAGGCTGAAACCGACCTGTTCAACATCATCCAGAACAACTTCAAACGCGACAGCAAAGAGTTGCGTACGGTGGTGCAGAACGCCATCCATGAGCTGCAGGAGATGAACAACAAGAGCAGCGACGAACTGCAAGTGCGTACTGGCATCCGGGCTCTTGACGAGAAAATCGGCGGCTGGCAACGCTCCGACCTCATCATCATGGCTGCCCGTCCTGGTATGGGTAAAACCTCTTTCGTGCTGTCCATCGCCCGCAACGCCGCCTTGGACTTCAACAAAAAAGTGGCTTTCTTCTCCTTGGAAATGTCCGCCACCCAGCTGGTACACAGGCTTTTCGCTATCGAATCGGGTATCTCTGCCGAGAAAATTGCCAAGGGCAAGCTGGACGAGACCGAATGGATACGCCTGATGGAGAAAATCAACGTGCTCTTCAGCTCCAACCTGATTATCGACGACACCCCTGCCCTCTCCATTTTCGACTTGCGCGCCAAATGCCGCCGTCTGAAAGCTCACAACGATATCGACCTGATTATCGTGGACTACTTGCAGCTGATGCAGGGCAATGTGGACGGAGCCAAAGGCACCGGCAACCGCGAGCAGGAAATCAGCCATATCTCCCGTTCACTCAAGGCTTTGGCCAAAGACCTGAACGTGCCTGTCATCGCCTTGTCACAGTTAAGCCGTGCCGTGGAAACCCGTCCTGGTGTGAAACGCCCGCAGCTGTCCGACCTTCGTGAATCCGGCTCTATCGAGCAGGATGCCGATATGGTTATGTTCATCTATCGTCCTGAGTATTACAAATTTGAGGCATTTGAAGACAATACCCCTTCAGAAGGTCTGGCCGATATCATGATTGAGAAAAACCGTCACGGCTCCGGCGGCAATGTCCGTATCCGCTTCCAGAGCCAGTACACCAAGTTTACCGATGTGGACGATGTGCCGCATTTTGTGGAAAACAGTGAAGGCGGCGGCAATTTCGCCGACCCCTCTGCCGGCATCGCCCCCAGCGCCAGCTTCAGCACCTTCAACGCCAGCTTTAACGACGAACCCGAAACCAACTTCACCGGCACCGAAGACGGAGAAATGCCTTTCTAAACTATGAAAAAACTATCGATGGAAGAACTCCACCGCGTAACCCCCGAGGAGTTCAAAAAAGTCAAGAAAATACCGCTGACCGTCGTTTTGGACGACATCCGCAGCATGAACAATATCGGCTCCATTTTCCGCACCTGCGATGGCTTGGCCGTGGAGCAACTGTATCTGTGCGGCATCACCGCCTGTCCACCCAACAAGGAAATCAACAAGACCGCCCTTGGTGCCACCGAAAGCGTGGAATGGCACTATTTTGAAGATGTGGTAGAAGCCGTAAAACAGCTGCAACAGGATGGTTATAAAGTGTTTATGGTAGAACAAACCGACCAGTCCATCATGTTGCAAAACCTGAAAACTCCTCAGGATCAGAAAACCGCCATCATCTTGGGCAACGAGGTTTTCGGGGTCAGCGACAAGCTGCTGCCCCTCGTGGACGGCGCCATCGAAATACCTCAGTTCGGCACCAAGCACTCCTTCAATGTGACGATTGCTGCGGGGATGGTGATGTGGGAGATCTTTAAGCAGTTGACAGTTAACAATTGATAGTTGACAGTTAAGAATTCAAAATTCAAAATTCAAAATTCAGAATTTCAGTTTTCAACTTTCAATTTTCAGTTTTTGCAAGTATTCCTCACTCAAAGGAATGGATTGATGGGTTTTGCGGTCGAAGCCGCAAATCACACTGTGACAGGTGGTTTTAACCACCCCCGTTGACTCATCCACCAACTGCTGCACCATCTTGAAACTCTTATTGCCAATTTCCAACACCTTGCAGCGACACACAATCTTGTCATGGATTTCAATGCCATTATGAAAATCCATATCCACATGCACTAACACCAAGTCAAAGGTGCTCCAGTCGATGGGTTCCTGAAAGACATGCTCGAAATAAGCGCTACGGCCATAGTCAAAATAATGGCACTGGATGCCATTGTTCACATGGTTAAAAGGATCCAGATCGCTCATCTTGATTTGGATAGGAACAGAGAATTTGAAATTTATGGTTTCCATATATTTAATATGCTAATTATCAATGTGACAATGTGACAATTTTTAGGGGTTAGAAGGTGAGAGGGCTATGGGCTATGGGCTTTGAGTGTTGAGCTTTGGGCACAGAGTTTTGAGTTTAGGGTTTAGAGTTTTTTGGAGGGATTATGAATTTTGAATTTTGAATTTTGAATTCTGAATTCTAATCATCTGTCCCCTGTAACCTGTAACCTGAAAACTACTTCATCAGCTTCGCCCGGAGCTGCCGCATGCCCTCGGTGGCCTTCTCCTTGATGAAAATCACCTCGCGGCGGATAGGCTGGACTTCTTTCGGGTCTATTACATAAATCGGGATTCCAGTTGGAGCATAATACAACAAGCCCGCAGCCGGATATACATTGAGCGATGTGCCGATAATAATCAATATGTCAGCGGTTTGCACATGAGCAGCGGCATCTTCCAGCAAAGGAACCGCCTCACCGAACCAAACAATGAAGGGACGCAGAATTCCGCCATCGGCAGCTTTTTCGCCATACTTGATATCACGGTAGCCTATGTCTTCCACACAGCGCTTGCCGCGCTCGCTGCACGCTTTGGTCAGCTCGCCATGCAAATGGATTACATGTGAAGAGCCACCTCTTTCGTGCAGATTATCAACATTTTGTGTCACTACCACCACCTCGTATTGCTGTTCCAGTTCGGCAATGATTTTGTGGGCATCATTCGGCTGACAATGCTCCAGCTCACGACGGCGCGCATTGTAAAAATCAATCATCAGTTCGGGATTACGGTACCAGCCGTCGATACTGGCCACATCCTCCACATTATAGTTCTCCCAGAGGCCATTGCTGTCTCTGAAGGTGCTGATGCCGCTCTCGGCGCTTACACCAGCTCCTGATAAAACCACGATCTTTTTCATCATTCAAAAATTTCTGCAAAGGTACAAATAATTAGAATTCAAAGTTCAAAATTCAGAATTCAAAATTCATTGCACATCATATCCTTGGCTAATTTCATTGGCTAATTAACTAATTTGCTAATTTGCTAATTATTACGTATCTTTGCAAATACAAATCAAAATAGTCAAATAATTAATAATCAATATAATACAAGATGAACTTTCGCATTTCAAAGCTCAGAAACATCGGAATCGCCGCCCATATCGATGCTGGCAAGACTACCGTATCCGAACGAATACTATATTTCACTGGTGTCAACCGAAAGATTGGCGAGACCCATGACGGACAGGCTACCATGGACTTCATGAAGCAGGAGCAGGAACGAGGCATCACCATCGCCTCTGCTGCCATCACCGCCCAGTGGAAAGACCATCAAATCAACCTGATAGACACTCCGGGCCACGTGGACTTCACCATCGAGGTGGAGCGTTCACTGCGTGTCATCGACGGCATGGTGGCCGTGTTCTGCGCTGTTGGCGGTGTGGAACCCCAGAGCGAGACCGTATGGAACCAGGCCGACAAATACCGTGTGCCCCGTATCGCCTTCGTCAACAAGATGGACCGCACTGGTGCCGATTTCGGCGAGGTGGTCAACCAGATGAACAACTACTTGGGTGCCAACGCATTGCCCATCCAATTACCCATCGGCTCCGAGAACACTTTCCAGGGCATGATCGACTTGGTGGGCATGAAAGCCATCACTTTTTCTGAAAAAGAACGCATTGTGAGCGAAATCCCCGACGAGCTGAAAGCACAAGCCATGCAGGCCCGCAATGCCCTCATCGAGAAGCTGGCCGACTACAACGACAAGGTGGCCGAATGCTACCTTGAGGAAACCGATGTGGACGAAGACGTGCTGAAACAGGCCATCCGCGAGGCTACCATCAAGCTGTTGGTAACACCCGTTTTATGCGGTGCCGCATACAAAAACAAGGGTATCCAGCTGCTGCTCGACGCTATTGTCGATTACCTGCCCTCTCCCACCGACAAGGGTGCGGTCATTGCCCACGACCCCGACGATGAGGAGAAGACCATCCAGCGTCAACCATCTCTGAATGAGCCATTTTCAGCTTTGGCCTTCAAACTTATCAACGACCCGTATGTGGGTCAGCAGACCTTCATCCGCATCTTCAGCGGCAAGCTGAGCAGCGGCATGAGTCTTTACAATGTGAATAAAACCAAGAATGAGCGTGTAGGCCGTATCTTCCGCATCAAAGCGAAAGAGCGTGAAGAAATCAGCGAGGCCGGCGCCGGCGAAATCATCGCCTTGGTGGGTATGAAATACACCCGCACCGGTGACACCCTCTGCGACGAGGACCATCCCGTATTGCTCGAATCCATCCAGGTGCCGCCTGCCGTTATCGAGATGAAAGTCAATATTGAAGACAAGAAAAACCGCGACAAACTCGGCGAGGCATTGGCCAAGCTGACCAACGAGGATCCTTCTTTCCACTCGCATTTCGACGAGGAGACCGAGGAGACCATCATTGCCGGCATGGGCGAGTTACACTTGGAGATTTTGGTGGAACGTATCCGCGACGAGTTCAAGGTGCCCATCAGCGTGGGCGCGCCTTCGGTATCCTTCCGCGAGACCATCACCACCGAAACCGAGAGCAACTACAAGCACGCCAAGCAGAGCGGCGGCAAGGGCCAGTATGCCCACACCGTCATCCGCTTCGAGCCCAACCCTGGCAAGGGTTTCGAGTTTGTGGACATGACCAAGGGCGGTGTCATTCCGAAGGAATACATGCCTTCCATCCAGAAAGGCTTGCTGGCCGCCATGGCCAAGAGTCCCGTGGCCGGTTACCCTGTGGTAGATGTCAAATGTGTTCTTATCGATGGCAGCTTCCACCCGGTGGACTCCAGCGACATGGCCTTCCAGTTGTGTGCCGCCATGTGCTTCAAGCAAGGCTTCAAAAAAGCCAACCCGGTGCTGCTCGAACCCATGATGAAGATTGAGGTCAACACCCCCGACGACTACATCGGCAATGTGACCCGCGACATCAACAAACGCCGTGGCCGCATCGAGAACATGCGCCGTTTCAGAAAAGGCTCGCAGAAACTCGACGGTTTCATTCCGCTGATGGAAATGTTCGGCTACGCCACGGCCCTGCGTAACATCACCAGCGGCCGCGCCAACTACTCCATGGAATTCTACCAGTACGCCCCCATGCCTGCCGCTAAACAAGAGGAAATTATCAAGCAAAGAATCGCTGAAGAGAAAGTTAACAAATAATTGTTCCAAAAAAAACTTAATTTCCCCTTGCTATTCCAAGAATTTAATATACATTTGCAGATTAAAATTAAAGTTATGAAGAAATTTGCATTTGTTATTGTAATATGCTTACTTTCAGTAAGTAGCATTTTTTCCCAGAATCTAAAGTGGGAAATGGACGAAGAAAAATCATACCAAATCCCTGTAGGACTTTGCACATGGGACGATTTAGAGCAGTCTGAATTCAGCGCACTCATGAGAGAATATTCCATGGGCGTTATTTTGAATCCCCAAGCAACCGTTGAGCTGGCAAAAATACTTGAATCACAGCCTGATACAAAGTATGAAATCGACGCATACTTTGGTGCATGGAACGATGAGTCCTTGCAACAACTGCCTCATTTCTATGCTTTTGTCATGACGATGGAGGCTAAATACCAAACTCCTATTGCTTTTAATTTTTATGGCTGTAATCGCGAATATGACTGTGGAAAAGACTTTACTCCTCCCACAATGCCTTATTATGCCATCTACCGCATCACCGATGGACAGCGTACCCTCGTTGGCGAAATCAATGAACAACCCAAGCTTTCTTTTGAAGATGACGTTCTGAATATTATAAAACACTAATTATATGCTCGTAGTCAAAACTATTGAAGAATTAAAAGACGTGGTTTTCCGCGTTAAGAGTAACGGCAAATCCGTTGGTTTGGTACCCACCATGGGCGCATTGCACGACGGTCACTTGTCGCTACTGAAAAGGGCTAAAAAAGAAAACGAAGTGGTGGTGTGCTCCATCTTTGTCAATCCCGTGCAGTTCAACAACCCCGTGGATCTGGAGAAATACCCCCGCGACGTGGAAGGTGACCTGAAAAAAATCGAACCTTACGTAGACGTGGCATTCACGCCAACTGCCGAAGAGGTCTTTCCCGAACCGCCGAAAGAAGTTTACGATTTCGGCCAACTTGACAAGGTGATGGAAGGCGCTTTCCGCCCCGGCCATTTCAATGGTGTAGGCATTATCGTCAAACGTCTCTTCGACTGGACCACCCCCGACAAGGCGTATTTTGGAGAGAAAGACTATCAACAATTAGCGATTATCAAGCATCTGGTAAAGCAGTACGGAATCAAAACGCAGGTTGTCCCCTGCCCCATTGTGCGTGAAGCCAGCGGCCTGGCTATGAGCTCCCGTAACCAGCGACTCTCCGCAGAAGACCGCAAGAAATCCGCTGAAATCTACCGCATCCTCACCGATTCGCTCAAGCTGAAAGATGCTCCCATCCAGGAAATCAAGGACTTTGTCATCAATGAAATCAACAAAATTGACGGTTTCAAACTCGACTACTACGAAATCGTGGATGACACGACCCTCCAGCCTGTAGAGTTCGCCGATTTGTCAACGGGCATCATCGGCTGCATCGCTGTCTATGTCGGCGAAGTGAGACTCATTGATAACATTCGATACAAATAATTCATATTCAATTTATTATAATTGATATTGACTTAAGTAAAAAGAAAGATGCAAATCGAAGTATTGAAATCCAAAATCCATCGGGTGACAGTTACCGAAGCGGATCTGAATTACGTGGGTAGCATTACCATTGACGAGGACCTGATGGATGCTGTCAATCTTATTGAGAATGAGAAAGTTCAGGTTCTGGACATGAACAATGGCGAGCGTTTTGAAACCTACGTCATCAAAGGAGCCAGAAACTCAGGTGTGATTTGCCTGAACGGTCCCGCCGCCCGCAAAGTACAGGTGGGCGACATCGTGGTCATCATCTCCTACGCCCTCATGGATTTTGAGGAAGCCAAGCATTTCAAACCCAGCATTATTTTCCCCGAAAACAATAAAATCTAAAATAAAGATGTACAAATTGATATTAGTCAGACACGGTCAGAGTGTCTGGAACCAGGAAAACCGCTTCACCGGCTGGACCGATGTGGATTTGAGCGAACGTGGCATGAACGAAGCCCGCGAGGCTGGTGCCGAACTCAAAGCCGGAGGTTTCAACATCCGCTATTGCTATACCTCTATGCTCACCAGAGCCATTAAAACATTGAATATCATTCTGGATGAGATGGGCCTTTTGTGGCTTCCCGTTGAGAAAACATGGAGACTGAACGAGAAACACTACGGTTTTCTGCAGGGTATGAACAAGAAAGAAATGGTGGACAAATATGGTAGCGAGCAGGTACAGATCTGGCGCCGCAGCTTCAGTGTGGCCCCGCCAGCCATTCCACTCGACGATCCTCGCCATCCCGCCCATGACATCCGTTACCAAAGCTTTCCCGAAGCCGAAGCCAAGCCAGGTACTGAATCTCTTTTAGATACCACCAAGCGCATTATTCCTCTGTGGGAAAACAACATACGTCCCAAATTGCAAGAATGCAAGGAAGTGCTGATTGCCGCTCACGGCAACAGCCTCAGAGGTCTGCTCAAGCATCTGAAACAGATTCCCGACGAGGAAATTGCGGCCCTGAATATCCCGACCGGTGTTCCGCTTGTACTGGAATTCGACGACAACATGAAGCTGGTAAAGGATTACTATCTGATTGATGAGGAAACTTTGAAGAAAAAAATAGAGGAGGTCGCCAACCAGACCAAAAAATAAGTCATCGGATGGCCCGTAAAAACCAGAAAAGACCGACATATAATTTTAACGATTTCTTTGGTAACGTCAACCAGTATCATCTGGTGGGCGCGCAGACCGGAGAATCGTTTTTCTCTTTTCTGGCCACCTTGGAGCGGTATCTGTGCACTGACATCCGGTCTATCGGCGAATTAGAGCATAGCAGTAAGGATTTCGAATGCAAGTTCCAGATGGCTTTCGCCAAGATCAAGGAACCTTGCGACATCAGCCTCATTGTTTTGGAAAACAAGAGCACCTTATTCAACCAAAAAGGCTATCCCACCGCCAAAAAAGAACGCAATCTTTCCTTTCATACGCTCTCTTTATTCGACGAGTTCTGTTACATTCTGAACTCACAAGGTATCTGCATTCACCAGTGGGAGCACACCGACTGCGACTATCTGCTGCTGTATTATGCAAAAAAAGACAGTGGCATTTCCAGTTTCAGCGACCTGCTATACCATATTCCCAAGGCGCACAGTCATCCCTGTCCTGATTTGTTTGCCGATGACATCCCCGATGCCAACAAAAGCGCCAAACGCAAGTTTTTCGAGGACATATTCTGTGATGCTGAAATCCGAATTGCCCAATGGGAGCAAAATGACATGAAAAGACTCTTGGGCAACACCAAGATCCCCGACAACAACCTACCGGAAATTTACAAACTCTATGCGGACATCGTCCCAATCTTCACCAGCGAATATGTGGAGTTTGTGCGGAGAGACCCGAGCTATTAGAATGTTTCATTGCCCCATCTTTTTCTCCAATTCTGCTAATTTGGCCCTCAAATGCTTGATTTCCTCATCACTTTCCCGCTTCACAGAATGCTTGAGCTTGAACATCGCCAAGTTCAGCTCAAAGGAAGTCTCGCTACTTTGTTTAGGCAGCATATCCGACATGATTCCTTCCACCAACTGGCCGCCACGATGCAGGAGAACCTGCTGTTCCGTGCTTTTATCCTCATGCTGCGGGACTTCCACAATCACCCTCGACAGTTCCTTCAGTTTGGCGTATGCCTCCACAATGGCGATGGTGGTCTCCACCGCCTTCGGACTCTTCAAAATAGTGGCCAGCATATAGAGGCCTTTCTCGGTGAAGGCTTTGGGAGGATATTTTGAATGCTGTCCTCGACCACTATTCTTTAAGGTCGAAATTTTCGACCTTAAAGAGTCCCATTCTTCATTTGTCAATTCCCAAATGTACCCTTCCGGAAATTTTTCAGGGTTATTGCTAACCGCTTCATTTACTCGTTTGGTTTCTACCCCATACAATTCCGCCATGTTTGCCCTATACCATTTAAAGTATGATTGGCGGAAATTGAATGCTTTTACAAATGAATTTTAGGTGGCAAAAGAAATAATTTCTTCTGCGGACACTTCCATCTTATTGAATGCGAAAAGTTTCTTGCCCAAATCTTTGAGAGAGGCTCCAAGATGATAAACTGTGTTATCAATAATGGGGAATCGATCATGGTAACGGTCGGAAGTGTTGATGTCTATTGATGAGTACTGTCGGTTGTGGCGTTCTAAATCCACCTGCAATGTTTCCGATATCTTCCGGGTAATGATTTTGGCACTAACTCCTTCATTCCGTTTGGTGAGAGTCTTCAATACCGAATCGTCCACATAGTTGTCGATGAGGACGACTCGTTCATGAGCCGAGCGTATCAAATCTGCCACAAAGGTGTAGGCATCAAAGACCTGTCCGTCGTAAAAACGCCCTCAACGGGAGGCAATGCAGTGCGAACAAAGAAACCAATTTGTTCTTCCGTTTTAGCGACACGCTGCTCTAACCGTTCAACCCTCTGATTGATAACATATCCACGCAACAGGTATTCCTTAAGAGCAGCATTCGCCCATTGACGAAAGAGAATCCCTTGTTTTGATTTAACACGATACCCCACAGATATAATCATATCTAAAATAAAATATTCTATTTCTCTGTTTATTAGACGATTACCCTCTTGTTGAACTGTCGCAAAATTTGCGACAGTTGAAATTCCTTTTAATTCTTCCGCATTGGCGTTTTGTATATGTTTACCTATAGTCTTGATGTCCCTATGAAACAACTCGGCAATCTGTTGGCGATTTAGCCACACCGTATCTTCTCGCAACATCACTTCCAGACGTATACTATTGTCAGGTTGGTATAGAATGATTTCCCCATTATTTTGATCAATACAATGCACTTTCGATTCAAAAAGTGAACGAAATTGTACAAAAAGATGCGGAAATGGCGGAATGCGTGTTTTTAGATTTGCATGAGAGCACGAAAAAGGAAGCAAGGATTTTGGAAATTTTCGAAGTCTCTTCAGTCACAGCTGAAGTGCCCCCCCCCTTCCGCGGTGAACAGGTGTAGTGCTTCGGTGCAAGTATGTCCCTCACCGCAGTAAAGATACTTGATGCACCCATCCCCAGACTCCGCCACGCTTCATCCGGAATTAAAAAGAAAGTAAATTCGCGTAATTAACTACGCACATCCATGGCGTTGCGCAAGGCACGGCCTATCAGCATGAACGACAGTACTAACAGCATGATGGCGATACCCGGCACAATGGCCAAATAGGCATTGTCAATGACAATATAGGCGTAATTTTCCTTCATCATCATGCCCCAGGACGGGGTTGGCGGCTGCACGCCCAAACCTAAGAAACTCAAGCCTGCTTCCATCAAGATGGCAGAGGAGAAATTGGAGGCGGCAATCACCACCACCGTGCCGAAGACATTCGGCAAGATATGCTTGAAGATAATATGAAAACCATTGTAACCCAAGGCTTTGCCTGACTCCACAAAGTCCTGCTCTCGCAGACTGATAACCTGTCCACGGACCACACGGGCTACATCTACCCACATGGTCAAGCCCATGGCCACGAAAATCTGCCAGAAGCCCTTGCCCAAGGCAAAACTGATGGCTATCACCAATAACAAAGTCGGAATCGACCATACCACATTGATGATATACATCAGAATATCATCGACTTTGCCTCGGTAATAGCCCGCAACAGCACCCACTAAAATGCCGATAACCAGTGCGATAAACACCGAAATCAAACCTACCGCCAGACTGATACGGGTACCCATCATCAGCTGACTGAGCACATCACGGCCATAACGGTCGGTGCCCAAGAGGAAACGCTTGGTAATCACAGGCTCGTCCGGACTCAAATCCGACAAAGCATAATAATGAACATCTCCGCTTTCCTCATGTCCATACAGTTTCACGGCCAAAGAATCGCCTTGACGCTGGTAAGAATGAATCGGAACAGTGGCATAAAACGCCGGCTGGCCATAGAGCATCTTGGAGAATATATTGCGTTTCTCCACGTCCCTACTCTGCTTCACCTGCAGCAACTGCACCTGAAAACCAGGCTTCTGCAAGGCAATCTCCAACTGCTGGTGATTGCAGTACGGTGTGGAATCAGGCGTAATGAGATAGCCCAACACCGCAATAATCACCATCAGCAGGATATAGCCAAGCGAAATCATGCCCTGTCTCTCCTTCTTGAACCGGCGCCAGGTCAGTTCAGAAAGAGAGACGGACTTGTATTCTTTTGGTTTTCGCTTGAAAATACTCAAATCTTCCTTTTTAACTAAGAACTAAGAATTAAAAATTAAGAACATATCATGGTATAAATATCTCTGCACTACAAGGCAGAAATTGTCATCAACTCTTAACTTTTAATTCTTAATTCTTAACTATCATTAACAGCGGTCGATGGCATTGAGGTCGGCGAAAGCCACTTTCAGACGCTCAACCACAGATTTCTCGCCTTCACGCAGGAAAGCACGCGGGTCGTAGTATTTCTTGTTGGGCTTGTCCTCGCCTTCGGGGTTGCCAATCTGGCTCTGCAGATAAGCCTCGTTCTTCTTGTAATAGTTCATCACACCCAACCAGAAGGCCCACTGGGTATCGGTGTCGATATTCATCTTCACCACACCATAATTGATAGCTTCCTTGATTTTCTCAGGTTCTGAACCTGAACCGCCATGGAACACAAAGTTCACCGGATTTTCTTCAGTATGGAATTTCTCCTGGATATATTTCTGGGAATTATGCAGGATGATGGGTTCCAGTTTCACATTACCGGGTTTGTAAACACCATGAACATTACCGAAAGAAGCGGCAATGGTGAAATTCGGGCTGACCTTCATCAGTTCTTCGTAAGCGTATGCCACATCTTCGGGCTGAGTGTACAAACGTGCGCTGTCCACACCGCTGTTGTCCACACCGTCTTCCTCACCACCGGTGATACCCAACTCAATTTCCAAAGTCATGTCAATCTTAGCCATGCGGGCCAGATATTTCTTGCAGATTTCGATATTCTCTTTCAGCGGCTCCACAGAAAGGTCGAGCATGTGAGAGCTGAACAACGGTTTGCCATGCTGGGCATAGTATTTTTCACCGGCATCCAATAGACCGTCGATCCAGGGCAGCAATTTCTTGGCGGCATGGTCGGTATGGATAATCACCGGAATACCATATTTTTCAGCCACTTGGTGAATATGCATAGCACCGGAGATAGCACCTTCGATGGCCACTTTCTCACCCTCATTGCTCAGCGATTTGCCGGCATAGAAATGAGCACCACCATTGGAGAACTGGATCATAACCGGAGAGTTGACAGCCTTGGCAGCTTCCAACACCGCGTTGATGGAGTTAGTACCCACCACATTCACTGCGGGAAGTGCGAACTTTTCAGCCTTGGCGATTCTGAATATTTCCTGAACGTCTTTACCGACCGCAACGCCGGCTTTCACTTTTGATAATACTTTTTCTGACATAATGATTTATTTTTGAACTTGAATATTAAATGTAACAACTTGCAAAGATACGGAAAAAAATTGTATCTTTGCATTTTAAAGATTCAAATTTAAATAAACGATATTATGACCAACGTTATCGAAGAATTAAAGCAATCCGAAGCCTTGTTGGAAGGCCATTTTCTCCTGTCATCAGGCAGACACAGCAATCGTTATTGCCAGTGTGCCAAGTTATTACAATATCCCGATCGTGCAGAGCGCGTGTTAGCCACTGTAGCCGAGCAGCTGAAAGGCAAAGAAATTGACATGGTGGTCGGTCCCGCCATGGGCGGCATCATCGTGGCCTACGAACTGGGGCGTCAGTTAGGTGTTCCCGCCATTTTCACCGAAAGAGAAGACGGAAAAATGACCCTGCGCCGCGGCTTCGAGGTGAAACCCGGACAAAAACTGCTGATCACCGAGGATGTGGTCACCACCGGCAAATCGTCATTGGAGACCATCGAGGTGCTCAAGAGCTATGGTGCCGAAGTCATTGGCATCGCCTGCATCGTGGACCGCAGTGCACAGGCCATCCCCTACCCCGTGTATGGTGCTGTGAAACTGGACATTGAGAGCTGGGAAGCCGACGACTGTCCATTGTGCAAACAAGGTCTGCCCTACGTGAAACCCGGCAGCCGCAAGTTCTAAACTATGGAAAACGACAACTTTATCGATTATGTGAAAATCGTCTTCCGTGCGGGTAACGGAGGGGCCCGCTCGGCACACCTGCTGCGTACCGCCCACGACCCCAAAGCCGGCCCCGACGGTGGCGACGGCGGCCGCGGCGGTGACGTCATCCTGCGCGGCAACCGCAACCTGTGGACCCTGCTGCACCTGCGCTATACCAAGCATGTGATGGCAGAGGACGGCACCAACGGCCAAGGCAACCAGTGCTTCGGCAAAAACGGCAAAACCGCTTACGTTGAAGTGCCTCTCGGCACTATCGTCAAAGATGCCGAAACCGACGAGTTTATCGGCGAGATTCTGGAAGACGGCCAGGAGTTTGTGGTGCTGCCCGGTGGCCGCGGCGGACAAGGCAATGTGCATTTCAAGACCGCCACACGCCAAACCCCACGTTTCGCACAACCTGGCGAGCCGGGACAGGAAGGCTGGTTTATTCTGGAACTTAAAGTGCTGGCAGACATAGGATTAGTTGGATTCCCCAATGCCGGAAAATCCACTTTGATTTCCTCTTTGTCCAACGCCAGACCCAAAATCGCCGACTACCCCTTCACCACCCTCAAGCCCAACCTAGGCATGGTGGCTTATAGGGATTTCCAGTCCTTCGTCATCGCCGACATCCCCGGCATCATTGAAGGAGCTTCCGAAGGCAAAGGCATCGGACTTCGTTTCCTACGACATATCGAACGCAATGCCGCCCTGCTCTTTCTCGTGCCCTGCATTTCAGAAAACATCAAAAAAGAATATCAGATTCTGCTCAATGAGCTGAAAGCCTATAATGAGGAACTGATGGACAAAAAACGTGTGCTGGCCATCACCAAATGCGACCTGATGCCCGAGGAGGAACTGAAAAAGCTGGAGAAGAAAGTGCCGAAGGACATCCCTGTCATCTTCATCTCCGCCCATGCGCAGAAGAACTTGACACAGTTGAAGGATAAGTTGTGGGAGATACTGCACTAACTAGGTTATAGGGGACGGGGTACAGGGGACAGAATTCAGAATTCAGAATTCAAAGTTCAAAATTCAGAATTCAATACTAACCCCTAAACACTAAACATTAAACACTAAACATTAAACATTAAACATTAAACATTAAACATAAATCACTAACCCCTAAGCCCACAGCCCACAGCTCACAGCTCATAGCTCATAACTCATAGCTAAAATACCCTAAACAATAAACATTCAACACATAAACTGAAAACATGGTAAAACCATCAATACCAAAGGGAACAAGAGATTTTGCGCCAACCGAGATGATCCGGCGCAACTATATTTTCGACACCATTAAAGCAGTGTTCAAGAAGCACGCTTTTCTGCCAATTGAGACCCCGTCAATGGAGAATCTCTCCACGTTGATGGGCAAATATGGCGAAGAGGGTGACCGTCTGCTGTTCAAAGTATTGAACTCCGGCGACTTCAAGCAAGGCGTTGATTTCGAAAATCTTACCAGCAACCAGCTGACCTCCAAAATCTGCGAAAAAGGCTTGCGTTATGACCTAACCGTGCCTTTCGCCCGCTATGTGGTGCAGCATCAGGCCGAAATCTCATTTCCGTTCAAACGTTACCAGATGCAGCCCGTGTGGCGCGCCGACAGACCCCAAAAAGGCCGCTACCGCGAGTTCTACCAGTGCGATGTGGATGTGATTGGCAGCACCAGCCTGCTCAATGAGGCTGAGCTGATGCAGATTACCGATGAGATTTTCACTTCTTTTGGAATTCCGGTAGTCATCAAGATCAACAACCGCAAAATCCTCTCCGGCATTGCCGAGGTGGTGGGCGAAGCCGACAAGCTGACCGACATCTGCACCGCCATCGACAAGCTGGACAAGATTGGCAAGGAAAAGGTCTGCGAAGAGCTGAAAGAACGTGGATTGAGCTGTGAGGCCATTGGCAAAATGGACCCGTTCTTCTGCTTCTGCGGCAGCAATGAAGAGAAACTGGCACAATTAGACAAGGTATTCGCTAACAGCGAGATAGGCTTGAAAGGCTTGAGCGAGATCCGCCAGATGCTGGCCTATGCCGCCCAGATGGATATCAAGGCCGAAATCGAGCTCGACATCACCCTGGCCCGTGGTCTGAACTACTACACCGGCGCCATCTTCGAGGTCAAGGCACAGAACGTGTCCATCGGCAGCATCTCCGGTGGCGGACGCTACGACGACCTGACCGGCATCTTCGGACTGAAGAACATGTCGGGTGTGGGCATCTCTTACGGTGCCGAGCGTATCTACGACGTACTTAACGAGTTGAACCTCTTCCCCACCAATATTGATTCGCCTATCAAAGCCTTATTCATTAATTTCGGAGAAAAAGAAGAGTTGTATGCCCTGAAAGGCCTACAGGCATTGCGTCAGGCCGGAATCGCCAGCGAACTGTATCCCGAAAAGGCCAAAATCGGCAAGCAGATGACCTACGCCAATGCCAAAGCCGTGCCCTTTGTCATCATGGCCGGCGCCGACGAGATAGCGGAAAATGTTTATACACTGAAAGATATGAACAGTGGGGAACAACGCAAACTGAACATCGCGGAGATACGGGAGATTATAGCAGCTACGCTGTAGGATACAGGGGACAGAAATTAAGAATTAAGAATTAAGAACTAAGAACTAAGAACAACAAACCAAAAACAATTCAACATTTCAACAATACAACACTTCAACATTCTCAACTCTTAATTCTTAGTTTTTAACTTAATTAGCACACCGATAATTAACATATTGAAGAAGTAATGTCCGAAGAGAACAGAACGACAAGCGAAATTCCCGAAGAGGGTGAGAATGTCCAAAAGAAACCAGAGCATTCCAAGTGGAATAAGTTTCTGCGGAATACACTGGCATGGGTCAAGCGGACCATCCGAATTCAAGAGGATACCGACTATGAGGCCACTGCCACCAGCATCAGCAGTGCGATTTCTTTCAAGGGAATCAATGTCTGGATTCTTTTCTTCGCCATCATTGTCGCCTCTGTGGGCTTGAACGTGAATTCCACAGCGGTCATTATCGGCGCCATGTTGATTTCACCGCTCATGGGACCTATCATGGGCATAGGCATGGCCATAGGTACAACCGACAGTGACATGTTGAGGATTTCCTTGCGGAATCTTTTGGTCATGGTTGTTATAAGCCTTTTAGCCTCAACCTTTTATTTCATTCTTTCTCCTTTGGGAGATGCGCAGTCAGAATTGCTGGCCCGAACCCGTCCCACCATTTTCGATGTGTTGATCGCCTTTTTCGGAGGTGCCGCCGGCATTGTCGCCACCTCCAGAAAATCACAGCCTTTCACTGTCATTTCAGGTGTGGCCATTGCCACCGCCTTGATGCCACCACTCTGTACTGCCGGCTATGGCTTGGCCACCGCACAATTTAGGTATTTCTTTGGGGCCTTCTACCTTTTCTTCATCAACTCCTTCTTCATTGCACTTGCAACCTTTTTGATTGTCAAGTATTTACATTTCCCTCAGAAGAAATATCTGAATAAAAACCGCGAGAAATTGGTCAAGCGGTCCATCAGTGTTTTCTCCATTGTTGTTATCATTCCCAGTGTCATTATAGCTTTGCATGTTATTCGCGAAACCTCTTTCAACACATCCGCCAACAAATTCATCACCGAAATACAAGAATCACCCTATTTTGAACATTCACAGCTCATTAGCTACAAAAAAGATTTTGGATACAAAGAGCAGAGTATCATGCTGTCGGTGGTAGGCAAAGAAATCACTCCTGAAGAAATCACACACATTCAGAGCTTGATGCGCAATCAATATGGCTTGAAAAATGCCACTCTGATAGTCAAACAGACCGAACAATTCTACTCGTCAAAGAATGAGAATGAAGTGATCGAGAAAATTATAGAGCGCAAAGATGCCCAACTGGCAGAATATCAGCAACGCATTGACGAATTGGAAAGTGAGTTGGACAAACTCAATACCAACGAAAAGGCCAACCGACAAATAGCCAAGGAGTTAGCTGTTCAATATCCGACTATTACCTCTTTTTCGGTGGTCAAGTTGGTTTACACAGACACCAAAACCCTGAAAACCGACACCATCCCTACTCTTTTCATCGAAAGCACTCACAGCTTAAGCAACGAGCAAAAACAGAAGCTTCTCCAATGGCTGCGGGTACGATTGGAGGAACCGAAGTTGGAGATGAAAAATTAATCTTTATTCAGCCATTCCCGGATATCCTTTATCCGCTGCCGATACTTGGAAATTTGCGACTCGATGAAGTCCTCGCTATATTTGGTCTCGCAAAATCCATTGCCTCTGGCAACGTATGACGGATCATCTATTTCATCCGCCAAATCCAAATAATTTTGCAAGTACGACTCATTCTGTTTCAGTAATTCTGAAAGCATTTCCGGGGTAAGCTCCACCGTCTCTCCGTCTGAAAATCTGAATAACATAAACAACGATTTTTAAGACAATCCTACCCTCTTATCTGAATTTTAAATCCCTCGTTTATAAGCGGTTGCACAAACATTCTCATCTCTTCCTCGGTGAATTTTTCCAGCCCTTCTTCAGGTGTGGGACGGTCGATGGTATAAACCATAATCTCACGAGGACGAAGCTCTCTTACAATATCCATCCAACCCTTGAGCACCTCGGGCGAGGAGGAATCAAAATTGCGGCTGCGCAACATCATGGTCTGCAAGATGAAATTGCCCTTGAACTGCTTGAGCGCCTCCACTACCCTCTTCACATCATAACCCGGTGCGGGCTGGTTAATCTTGGCTATCAGTTCGTTCGTGGGTGCGTCAATCTTCATGATGGGATTGTCCACCTTGGTCAGCGCCTCGAAAATGGCGGGAATATGCACCCTGGTGGCATTGGACAGCACAGACACTTTTGCCTGAGGAAAATAATTGTCGCGAAGGGCCAAAGTATCGTCAATAATCTGCGGGAAATCCGGATTCAGCGTGGATTCGCCATCGCCACTGAAAGTGATGGAGTCGATGGGAGTACCCTGCTGCTGACAAGTTATGAGCTTGGTTTCCAGTGCCTCGCGCACCTCCGCGGCTTTTGGCAGTCGCTGGTCATTGCGACCGTCCTTGTTCCAGCCGCATTCGCAATAGATGCAGTCGAAATTACAAAACTTGCCCTCGGTGGGCAACAGGTTCATTCCCAACGAATTGCCTAAACGGCGGGAATGTATCGGTCCGAAAACAGTGTCTTCTCTTAGCATGGTTATAGGTTATTACTTTTGCTTCCGAATAGCTTATTGTTTGCTTCCGACAAAATAATCGCTTTTGTCGTCAAATAGAATATTGAAAGAGGTCATTGAGCCATAGATACGAGTGATATATTGCTGTAAATTAACCTTTTCCTCATCGGTGAGGGAGTCGCTGCTGTTGATATTCTGTTCCAGCACACGAAGGCGGTCGCGCATCATCACAATCTTGTGAAAGAAGGTCTCCACGGGTATCTCCTTGGGTTTCAGCTCTGGATTTGCTGGCTGCAGAATCATTGTTCCGCCTTCCCATTTCTTGCCCAGTGCCACGCGGTTTTCAATGGCGTTGTATTTGCCTAAGATAAAGGTCAGCGCACGCTCAAAATCCTTGACATCGAGCCTTGGACGGAGGTCTTCATCTTCATTCACATTGGGTTTTACTACTTCAAAAGAGGCGTTCATTTTCGAGAACTCCACCTCTCCCCCGCGAACAAATATCACCTTGTAGGTCAAATCGTTATTCTCACTAATGATACCCTCGCCGTATTTATCATGCCGGATGCGAGTGCCAACACAAAATTCATTTTCTGCCATAATTGCTTTTTTGAAAAGTTAAGGGTGCAAAGATACGATTTTTTGTTGGATTATTGAATATATCTTGGCTTTCGGACATTGATGTACCATTATCCACAATTCCCTGTTTACACTTCGTTTTCCACTTCAGCTTTCTTTCATTTTTAATATTGTATATTTGCAGATTATAATTCTAAAATCATTCGATAATGAAACTTGAATTTTTAGGTGCGACGGAAGAGGTGACTGGTAGCAAGTTCCTGCTAACCACACAGAAAGGGACCAAAATACTGCTCGACTGCGGTATGTACCAAGGTAAAGGTTTGGAGACCGACAGCATGAACCGCGACCTGGGCTTCGACCCTAAGGAAATCGACTATCTGTTGCTGTCGCATGCCCATATTGACCATTCGGGACTGATTCCTTACATCTGGAAATTGGGCTTCCGGGGAACGGTGTTCTGCACCCACGCCACCCGCGACCTGTGCTCCATCATGCTGCCCGACAGCGGCCGCATCCAAGAGACGGATACCATACAGTTCAATAAGAAGCGCAGCAAACAAGGTCTGCCGCCCGTAGAACCTATCTACACCATGGAAGATGCCGCCAACGCCATGTCGCTGTTCGCCAGCTGGCCTTACGAGCACGAATTTTTCATCGAGGAAGGCTTTTCGGTCAAGTTTGTGGATACAGGACACATGCTGGGAAGCAGCGCTGTCTATATCACTTTCAAGGAGAAACGGCGGAAAAGAACCCTTTGCTATACGGGCGATGTGGGCCGCTACGACAAGCGCATTTTGCCCGATCCCAAACCTTTCCCACAGGCCGACTATATCCTCACGGAGTCCACTTATGGCGACCGCCTGCACCCGTCAATAGACAATGCCGAGCAGGAACTGGCACTCATCGTCAAGGACGCTTGCGCCCAGAACAGAGGCAAACTGCTGATTCCGTCCTTTGCCATCGGCCGTACCCAGGACATTGTCTATGCCCTGCACCGCTTGAAATTAGCGGGCGACCTACCCGATGTGGAAATCTTCGTGGATAGCCCCTTGGCGGTCTCCGCCACCAACATTTTCCGTCTGCATAAAGAATGCTTTAATGCTGATATGCAAGAATTTATGGAAAGTTCTTCCGACCCCTTCGGTTTCGAGAAACTGCATTATGTGCGCACCATCGACGACTCCAAAAAACTCAATACTTACAATCGTCCCTGCATCATCATTTCCGCATCGGGGATGATGGAAGCCGGGCGTATCAAACATCACCTGGCCAACAACATCGAGAATCCCCGCACCACCATCCTCTGCGTGGGTTACTGCTCCCCTACTACCTTGGGCGCCAAGATTATGCGTGGCGACAAGCAAGTGTCCATCTTCGGCATGCTTTACAAAGTGAGAGCCGAGCTGAAATCCATCGAAGCCTTCTCCGGCCATGCCGACTACCACGAACTCATTCAATATCTCTCTTGTCAGAATAAAAAGAAAATCAAGAAGTTATACATCGTCCATGGCGAGGGTGAAACACGCGAGCGCTATGCCGAGCACCTGAGGGAAGCAGGATTTGCCACAGCGACGGTGCCAAGCTTTAGAGACACCGTTGAACTCAGTTAAGAGTTGAAAACTGAAAGTTGAAAGTTGAAAGTTAATTATACTACCATGCCTTTCGGGCACCCGTTCATTTAGAAGGGGAATTCAAAATCCAAAGTTCAAAATTCAAAAAAAAACATTCTTAACTCTTAATTCTTAGTTCTTAATTTAATTAGCACATTAGCACATTGATAATTAGCACATTTAATAATTAAACAAATCAACAATAAATGAAGATTCACTTTATCGCTATCGGCGGGAGCGCCATGCACAACTTGGCCATCGCCCTGAAACTGAAAGGATACGAAATCACCGGTTCTGACGACGAAATCTTTGAGCCGGCGAAAGGAAGATTACAGAAATATGGCATTCTGCCCGACAGCATCGGTTGGAATCCCGACAAAATCACTGCGGATTTAGATGCCGTCATCTTGGGTATGCACGCCCGCGAGGACAATCCCGAACTGTTGAAAGCCAAAGAGTTAGGCATCAAGATTTTCTCCTATCCTGAATTCCTGTACGAGCAGAGCAAGGACAAATGCCGCATTGTGGTGGGTGGCAGCCACGGCAAGACCACCATCACCTCCATGATTATCCATGTGCTACAGCAGAATGGCATCGATTGCGACTACATGGTGGGCGCACAGTTGGCCGGTTTCGAAGTCATGGTGAAACTCAGTGAGAGCGCGAAAATCATGGTCATCGAGGGTGACGAATACCTTACCTCCCCCATCGACCGCAGACCGAAATTCCATCTGTACCAGCCCAATGTGGGGATCATCAGCGGCATTGCCTGGGATCATGTCAACGTGTTCCCGACCTTTGACATTTACGTCAAGCAATTCGAGATTTTCGCCAATATGATTCCCGCCGACGGTCGGTTCATTTATTGCAACGACGATCCGGTGTTGAGCGAGATGAGTCAGAAAATCACCCAAACCAACAAGTTCCCCTATACCGTTCATCCATACCATATTGACAACGGTATCAGCTATTTGGAAACCCCATACGGCAATATCCCCTTGCAGATTTTCGGCCGCCACAATCTCAGTAACCTGAACGCTGCCCGTCTGGCCTGCCAGGCTGTAGGCGTAAGCGATGAGAATTTCTATAAGGCTATCCAGAGCTTCAAAGGCGCTTCCAAACGTCTGGAGTTGGTGGACAAGAACGACAATTGCGCTGTCTATAAAGACTTTGCCCACTCGCCCTCCAAGCTGAAAGCCACTGTGTGTGCCGTGCGCGAACAGTTCCCCGACCGGAAACTCATTGCCTGCATGGAGTTGCACACCTTCAGCAGCCTCACCGGACAATTCCTCAAAGAGTACAAAGGTGCTATGAATCAGGCCGATGAAAGCATCGTCTTTTTTGATCCTCATGCCATCGCCCTCAAAAAATTACCACCTATCACCGCAGAGATGATCAAGGAGGCTTTCCAATGCCCTGGGCTGGAAGTCTTCAGTGATTCCAAACAACTCCATGACAGACTTTTAAACCATGAGGCAGGGAAAGTAGTCTATTTATTAATGTCTTCTGGTAATTTTGGAGGCATCAATATTGATGAATTGGGAAAGACAATCATATCAAACCGATAATCCTGTAGAGACACACGGTTATGCGTCTTTACGAAAATATATTATACACAATGTATGTTATTCGGAATTTTTGTGTACCTTTGCAGGTTATTAATCTAATATCAATTATACATAATAATAAAGGGTAAACAATTAAAAATCAAAAACATAAACAAAAATGAAAAAGATTCTTTTAACAGTTTTTTCCGTTGTGATTGCCGTTTTAGGTTTTGCACAACCTAAAATTCAGTTTGATCAGACTACTTACGATTTTGGATTGATCAAAGAAGAAGGTGGAAAAGTAACCGCCCGTTTCAATTTCACCAATGTGGGTACAGAAGACCTGATTTTGAAGTCAGTTCGTCCCGGTTGCGGCTGTACAGCTGCCAACTATACCAAAACAGCTATTGCCCCTGGTCAGAGAGGTTTCATCGATGCTACTTACAATCCTGCCAATCGTCCCGGTTCGTTCAACAAAAATATTAAAGTGACGACCAACGAACCCGAGATGCAGGTAGAAAAGCCCACTCCTCACATGATATATATCAAGGGCAATGTTACCCCGAAACCGAAAACTCCTTTTGAAAAAGAAGGATATACCCTTGGAAAAGGCATGGTTCGTATCAAAACCAACACAACCAAGTTGGAACTCCTGAACACTGAACAGCATCTGGACACTTTCCAAATCAAGAATTTCGGCACCAAGCCTGTGAACGTAATACTCAATAATAACAGTTTTGTCAGCGAAGCATACCGTAGCTTTGGTTCCGAAATCCAAGGCGGTGAAGAAGGTATTGTGGTATTGAAATACGATGCCTCCAAACGTAATGATTTCGGTACCATTAAAGATGCCATCTCATTTACTACCAACGACTCCATCGAACCTAAGAAAGAAATTTACTATCAGGTAAATATTAAGGAAGATTTCTCCAAACTGAGCGCCGGTAAATTGAAAAAAGCTCCGGTGTTGAATCTGAGCAAGACTTTCATTGATTTCGGAAAAGTGAAACAAAATACAGCTGCCAACGAAACCATCGTCCTGAAAAACGATGGCAAGAGCGACCTGATTATCCGTAAATTTGAAGCCAATAGCTCCAATATCAAGATTGATTGTCCTAAAACAGTGCTGAAAAAAGGTGAATCTATTGAGGTAAAAGTCACCTACAATAGCAAACAAAACAAAGGTAAACAAACTCACTCTATCACACTGATCACCAACGATCCAACAAATTCTCAGATTACCATCAATACCAAAGCCGAGAATTTACAATAATTTCCAATCCGCGATTTTCAAGTCATCATCTTGCAGAATCGCCAGATAATTCAAATAGCGCGAGGAAGGTATCTTACCTTCCTCGACTGCTTTTAAAACAGCGCATCCCGGCTCGTGCACATGCATGCAGTTGTCAAAACGGCAACAGTTGTTATACTGGCGAAGCTCCGGAAAATAGTCACGTATTTCTTCCTTGGAATATTGTATCAGGCCGAACTCCTTGATGCCAGGTGTATCAATGATAAAGCCATCAACCGACTCGATATAATACATTTGCGCGAAAGTAGTGGTGTGTTTCCCCTTGTTGTGAACAGAGGATATCTCCCCTATTTTGATGTCCATTTCGGGTGCCACTGCCTTGATAAGGGCGGACTTTCCCACGCCGGAATGACCGCTGAACAGCACCGTCTTGCCCTGCATAAGCTGCTTGAGGCTTTCGATGCCCTCCATGGTGACGGTAGAGGTCCTTAAGGTCTTGTAACCAATGCCTTCGTATAAATTCTCCAGTTCTTCAACCGTATTCAGTAGAGACGGGGCACGCCCCGTCTCTACATTGTCATATAAATCTATTTTATTGAAAACCAAGCACACGGGAATTCTGAAACCTTCGGCGGCGAGTAAAAAGCGGTCGATAAAACCCAGAGATGTGCGAGGCTCTTTCAGTGTGACCACCAGAAAAGCCTGGTCGATATTGCTGGCGATCAGGTGACTGATTTTTGATAATTTGGTGGATTTCCGGTCGATATAGTTCTTACGCGGCTCGATGGTGGTAATCCAGCCGTTGCCGTCATTTTCGAGCTCATACTGCACAAAATCGCCCACCACCACCGGGTTGGTGTTCTTGATTCCCTTGATACGGAACTGTCCACGCAGGCGGCACGGGATGACGCTGCCGTCCTCCTGCCGCACCTCGTACCAGCTTCCCGTCGATTTTACCACAAGGCCTTTCATCTTTTATTACATTTATTTTTTTATATACTCTACTTTCGTCCAACCATCTCACGCCGATAAGTTTGTTAGAGTAGTATCGGTTCGTAGGCTTAGCTATACCATTTGTATAACTTCCCAATGTCCGCCTTTTGCTCCGCCCACACGCTGTATGATGCCGTCCATCCGAAGCTGGCGTATGTTTTTCTTTACCCCGCTTTCTGAAAGCCCAGTGATTTCTTGCAACTCGCTAATGGTAACAGAGGGATTCTCTCGCATGGCATTAACAATTTTCTGGTTACTTTTCCAGTTACTTTTTTGGTTACTTTTCGACATTTCTTCTAACGCTTCCTTCAAGCAACCCAGCATGAAATCAATGAACGGGCCGGATTGCCCTAGTTTGCTGCTCACACCGATGGCATTGTAATAGGCTTGTTGGTTGGCATAGACCATATTTTCAACAGGCAAATGCTCGAACAAGGGATGCAACTTGCCCAAAATCAACGACTGCCACAACCTGCCCATCCTGCCATTGCCGTCAATGAACGGATGGATGAACTCAAATTCGAAATGGAATACACATGAACGGATGAGCAGATGGTCTTTCGAGGATTTCAGCCAAGCAAAAAGGTCGGACATCAACATGGGTACTCTGTCTGCGGGTGGCGCCAAATGCACTAAACCTTTTTCGCCCAATACCCCTACTCCGCCAATTCTGTATCGTCCCGAATGGTCAACCAAGGCCTGCATCATCACGCCATGCGCCTTGAGTAAATCCTTTTCCTTGAAGGCATCCAAAGAGGGGTAAAGATCGTAGGTAGCAATGGCATTTTTCACTTCTTGTATCTGACGTAGAGGAGCCACAACATTCTTACCCTCAAGGATATCACGGACTTCATCCTCGCTCAAGGTATTGCCTTCTATGGCCAGCGACGAATGGATGGTCTTGATACGGTTTGCCTTGCGTAGTCGCAAACCGTCTTCCTGTTCAAGACGAATAGCATAGCGCTCTATCAATGCCGATATTTCCGCTATCAGATTGATGGCTTCCGCACTCACCGTGAACGATGGTATGTAGCCGGGGTCGTTCTTCTTTGCCATAGCCTTATAATTTTATTCCATTCGCCCTAATCCATATTAATTAGAGATGAAATCAAGTCGTTTTGACCAAATAGTTTAACATTGCAAAGATACTCTTTTTTCCGCAATCGGCAAAATATTCAATCATACTGATTCATAAAAACAAAAAAAATGTATTTTTGCAAAATCATAGTTTGAGATCTGTTAACTCTCGTACACTGACAAATCGAAGCATCTGATATCAATAACATTTAAATAACATACAAAATGAAGCGTATCACTTTTTTCCTTTTATTGTGTCTTCTCATCTCTTTGAGATCGACAGCACAAACCCAGGACAGTCTCATTGCCATACCCAATGGCAGTTTCGAAAACTGGTCCAATGGCAGCGGCTATAGTGTGTCTGTACTGTTCTTTTCCTTGCCGGTTTATAACAACTACACCTATCCTACCGATTGGAATTTCCCAACTTACCCAGTGAATCAATCTATTACTTATTCGGGAATAAATGTAAATGTAAACACCGACCTGCCATTAATTAAATTATCCAACGAAAACAGTGGTGCTGTGGACGGCAGCCACGCGCTGAAAATGCAAAGCTTTATGCTCTCCGACATCATCGGGTCCACCGTGTATAGCCTGGCCTCGTCTTCACTCGACCCTATGATGACTAACTCCGTCTTCTCCACAGTACTGTCAACCGGTGTGGTGGATATCATGCAATTTCTGCCTATGATGAACAGCATCACTTCCAACTTCGGAAATCTCCCCCAACTGTTATCCTTATTCGATGGAATGGATATGAATACTTTGATTAACGGTGGTATTCCGCTCAACGGCACATTTCCCGGCCGACTGACCGGATATTACAAATATACCGAAGCAGGTAGCGGGGACAACGGCGGAGTATTGTTGCTGGGCACTAAATATAATCCGGAAACACACCGGCGTGAGGTAGTGGGGGCCGGCTACAATGTTGCACTGACTGAAACCTCTTCCTATACTCCTTTTGAAGTGGTTTACAATCCGCTGTCGGTTATTGATCCCTCCACCTCATACGAGGAAGCAGACTCGCTGGTGATTTTTCTTTTCTCATCGGCCAATCCTTATCCGCAGCAGGGTTCAGCCCTTTTCCTTGACCATCTGCAACTTTGGGCTGGAGAAGCTCCCCAACCTGACACCTGCAGCGCCATTTTCAATCTGACCGTTTCAGATGTGGACACCATGCACGCCACGCTGAGCTGGACTTACGAAGGCGAACCCGATCATTTTGAAGCTGAATACGGCGTTCAGGGCTTTGCTCCCAGCAATGGAACACCCGTCAATACCAACAGTAGCAGTCTGTTTCTGACGGACTTACAGCCCGACAGCTATTACGACGTGTATGTGCGCTGCGTATGTGACGAGTCTCTTATGGGCGAATGGGCCATGATCAGCTTCCATACCGACACGCTACGCTCGTGCCGCCAGCTGTAAATCCCGAAGACACCACAGGGGGTGACACTACCGGCATCCAGCGATTTGCTACCAAGCTGCTCTCCGTCTATCCCAATCCGGCACATGGACAATGTATGGTGCACTTCACGCAAGAAATGCCCAAAATCATAAGACTTTACACCATAGAGGGAGCCTTGATCCAGGAAGTCATTCCCACCAAAGAAACACTGGAACTGACACTCCCCAGCAAAGGCGTTTTCATTCTCAAGTGTGAAATGAAAGAAGGAACGGTGGTACGGAAGATTGTGAATCAATAATACGACAATTCGTCAGCAAAAAAACGACATCTTGTCACAAAAGTGGACAATTTGTCCATAAAAGGGCGTACCGGAGCGAAAAAACACTTTGGCACGCCTTTTGCAATAATAGAGGCGGCTGCGAAAGCGAAAGCGGACGCAGCCCAACAAAATGTCTAACAATTAAAAATGGAGGTGTATTATGCTACCAGTTATGTTTAAAAACAGTTGGTTTCCAACAGTATTTGAAGATTTCTTGAACAATGATTTTATGCCTCGTGCCAACACAACAGCACCGGCAGTCAATGTGAAAGAGGATGAAAAAGCCTACACGATGGAAGTTGCCTCTCCTGGCATTAAGAAAGAGTTCTGCCGTGTGAGCATCAACGACGAGGGCAATCTGAGTGTCGCCATTGAAAACAAATTCGAACACAAAGAAAGCGAGAAAAAACACCACTATCTGCGTCGTGAGTTCTCTTATACCAACTATGAGCAGTGCTACTCGCTGCCCGAAGATGTCGATAAAGAGAATATCGCCGCCAAGGTGGAGGACGGAATCCTGACCGTGACCCTGCCGAGAATTCAGAAAGCGGAACAGAAACTCTCACGTAACATCACCATCGGATAATCTTCCCATTGTGAGACAACGGATTAAGCCGCAGCCGCGAGGTTGTGGCTTTTTTGTTTTCGCTAATCATATCGTTGCATATTATCAGTTTCCAGGGTTGTTCTCATTGAATTCGTCAATCCATTCTTTCAGTTTGGCCTGCAACAACGTCTTGTCGGGCAAGTACAACGAATATTGTGCCGCATACACATTGGCATCATCTGGCAGGGTCAGTTCCACCAAGGCATCATTCTTCTCCTCGCACAGCAATATGCCAATGGTTGGCTTTTCAAATTCCTGCCTCACATAACGATCGTAATAGTTGACATACATCTGCATCTGCCCTAAATCCTGATGGGTAAGTTTTCCCGTCTTCAAATCAATAAGGATATAGCATTGGAGCAAACGGTTGTAAAACACCAAGTCAACGTAGAAGTGTTGCTCGTCAAAAGTAAAGCGTTTCTGCCTTGCCTCAAAGAGGAATCCCTTGCCCATTTCCAATAGAAATTGCTGCATCTTGCCGATTATAGCATTCTCAAGTTTAGTTTCGGTATAGATGACATCAGGTTTGAGTCCCAGAAATTCCAATGTGACAGGGTTTTTGATGATGTCGTCTGGCTTTTCCATCGTTTGTCCCTCACAAGCCAAGCGCATCACTTCATCCTTGTTGCGACTTAACGCAAGTCGTTCATATAGGCAGCTGCCGACTTGGCGGCTGAGTTGCCGTACACTCCACTGCTGCTGTGAACATTCAATTTCATAGAAACTACGAGCATCGGGATTTTCAACCCTCATGAGAATGAGATAATGGCTCCACGAGAGAGTAAAACGTGGTTGCCGAATTTGCGCAACACTGTTGCTCATATCACCAATATCTTGTTTACCAATATCTTGTAATTTGCGCAACACTGTTGCCTCAATTTGCGGATGAGCGTATGATTGATAAAAAAGCCTGCATCTTTTTAATGTATCATAAGTCCAGTCTTCACCAAATTTTTCCATCAGTTTCCTGGATAATTGTCGTAATAAATCTTTGCCATAAGCCGCCCTTCCCCCTTGTTGTTCATCTTCGAAAATATAGCAACCAACTTCATAGCGGGCTTTCACCTCGGCAACATTCGCTGTAACATAAACAAAATTTCGCGATTGTTCGATGATAGCCGACACTTTTTCAAACAAAGCAGTCAATCTTCCATCCTGCGTATTGCTCAACTCATTCTTTTTCATTTCCATAACTATACATCAATTAACATCTACCGTTTCAAAAAAATTGTCAGTCCATTCACATTTCTCGTAGGGAGTGTAATCCATGTGAAAAAACTTTCTAGGTTGAAAAAACAATTTTCAGATTACATCCGCAAATGTACACAAAATTCTCGAATAACATACCCGTTATTTTTTTCGTATGCAGACCACGAATGCGCCTACAACTAAAACACTGAAAATCAATGGCATAAATTTTCAACAAAATTTTAGATAATCTTTTTATTATTTTTATATTATTCGATAAAATAAGTAGTAATTTTTTATATATTTGCAGCGCAAAAAAAAACATAAAACACTATGCCATAAATTGGCATGGTCGTGGCAGATATTTGCATCATAAAAAAGAATGAACTATGGAAAAAGAAAGTAACATCATCAGAACCCTGAGTTTCCTTGCGCTGCAAATGGAGGACTCTGAAACAGAACTGCTTAGCGCCATTGCGCCAGAGCTAAACATTGACTACGAGCGCCCCAAGGCACGGGGTGAGCGCCGGCGGAGAGATGAAGACGACGAACCGCGATACGCAGACGAAACCATAAAGAAAGTGGTCAAGCAAACCAACATACTCGCAAAATATTTGGATGTCAAACCTTTGCAAGCCGCATTGTTCGTGGCGGCATTCAGTTGTGAACTGAACGGAAGAGGATTTGAGAAAGAAAGCATTTGCCGATTCTTAAGACTGAATAATATCGAATTTCTACTACTGAAAAGCGAATTTGATGACATGATCGCACAAAAAAATCTTTCTTCCAGACTGCAAGACCATCTTCCATAAAGACATTTCATACGTCATAAATTCCATCATCAAAGAAAACATTCTGAAAAACAAAAAGCCAGACACTAAAAATTTAACAACCGGCGAGATAGATCGTTTTAAATTTGTAAATATCGTATCTGAATACATCGAAAGCCGTTCCGATGCCCATGCACCCACATTCATACTTTTTGAAACAATCGAGAATTTGGAGGCGCAATGCGCTGAACTTTCATTCATAAAGAATGTTGAGAAACTCCACCTTGATGTGGAGAGTCGCTTGCTGTTTTATGAGGTTTGCGACGATTTCATATCCACAAGCCGCAGGGAAAGCGAGTTGGAATGTACGCTAAGTGACATCTACGACCAACGGAGGATGCGGTATTCCGTGGCACGAGAACTGAGAGACGAGAGACACAAACTCCAACAGGAAGCGCTTGTCGAATTAAGAAAAGAGGATATGTTTGACGACGCCGCTATTGCACTGACAGACAAAGGAAAACATCTGTTTTTGGAAGATGATTACGAACTTTTCTGCACGGCACCCGCCCCACCCTGGCGGAAATTGAAGAATTGTGCAGGCATGAGAAATTAGGAGATGCAGGGAAAAGTGGTAATATAGGATTCCTTCATTCACCACATAACCGTTAATCAAATAAGCCTTTAGCACTTTGCTTGCCCATTTGCTGAAATCGACGCCTCGCTGGCTCTTCAAACGGTAACCCACGGAAATGATGACATCAAGATTGTAAAGTATGGTAAAATGGGTCTGGTCGCCGTCAACACACATGTGTGCAAATTTTGCACACATGGTCTCAATGTGTAATTGGAATTGAAAAGTATACCAGGTAATAATCGAAAAGTATACCACTTCAGTTTAACCATCCCAATCCTGTGAAAGTTTGATTGAGAAACTCTGCCGGCATGAGAAAATAGGAGAAAAAAATTGGTTTTAGGAATTAGTATCGCAAACGGCATATTGAAACTATGCCATAAATATGCATAGTTATAGACTATTTTTGCGGAAACATTAAAATAGCTAACAGTTATGAACATTAAAAACATTATTATTCCCGTAGGGTTCAATGCCGAGCAGTGTCAGGAGGGCATTATGGCGCATTTTGAAGAAAACAAATTTGTTGAATGGAAGGAACAACATGACTTTGTAGAGCAATATCTTTATTGCCAAAATGATGGTAATTACGACCTGCCTCTAAAAGTATGGCTGGTAGTATATGATGCACCAAGCAAGATCATCAAAAAGAATAAGGACAAATGCCCGTCTTTATACATTAATTGTAAGACAATTGGGATAAATTTGAGGCGGTGTAAAGCCCATCATAAGGGACTTTCTGTGGAAGTAATACGTGTGCTTCCCATCTTGCTTGGCCATCCGCCCGTAGATATTCCCGAAAAATGGTTTGGCAATGTAGTGGACAACTTTCACACCCTTAATTTGGAGGAGGAAAGATTGAATGCTGATGGTGAAATGCCCTTTGTGGAGTTCCTGAACAATGTGGATACGAAAATTGCAAGTATAATTAAGGAGAACCTATGTTGAAATTCATAAATAACAACCTTTCGATTGGGGATTATGTGGAATTGGAAACTCCTGATGGAAACATATCTGGTTCCATATTGGAAATATTACCTAATTGTTTGGTTTTGTCCGAAAATGGTATACAACTTCGTTATATAGAGGAAAACTTGTTAAGTGTTCGATACATTTCTGCCGATTTTGATGTATATAAAGATTGTTACATTCAAAAATTCTTTCCTTTCGAAAAAAATGGACGAACCTTTTACGCTGCAAATTATCATAACACATTGTCTTGTTCAAATTATGGGAGTGTTATACAACTTTTTTGGAATGAGAATATGAGCCAACTGAAGGGGCATGTTGACTTACCTGATATGATTGATGTTGAAAACGAATACTATAACGTTGAATCATTAGATGGAGATTATTCCGAGCTCTTTTCGGAATATATCACATCCATCAAACTTCCAAAATGCCTAAAGAGAGTTGGTAGTTGGAGCTTTAAGGATGCATTTAATCTTCAAAAGGTATTTGTCCCGAATACATTGGTGGATACTGGCGCATATAAGATTGGCGGATGTTCCTCGTGTCAGGTTATCGACCTGAACGGCATGCCATTGGATTGGGAGTTTGATCCAGATTGGTAATATTGGGATTTACAGTTAAATAACTTATAAAACAATATGACTTATCACGAATTATTACACAGCGTAAGTTTTGACGAGATTGCACCGTTTATAGAGAATCAAGCTGGCGGTCCCGTAATTCTTGCTCTATACAAAACCCATTACGATATGCTTCGGTTGCTCACTCCACACCGGGAGGAGGGAGACAATGACACAGCAAACGTCACTAATGCGGAACTTGATTATGATTGGGAGAAACCTCACTTGGACGCTTATCCGTTAGAGGGTGACTTGTGGGAGGTGAGTTTGGCCAAAGAGCTCATCATAGCCCCAGATGTTACGGCTTCGCTTGCCGAAATCGCTGCATGTTGCCTATGGCATACCTCGTTTTATGGTTTTACGCGAGAGCAAAGGCGGGAGACTTTTGAAAAATTTGATTATTATAGTAAAGACCTGTTAGATTGTGATATTGTAAGGATTGAGGCTTCACAAAAAAGACAGCAAATCGAGGCTGCAGGTGGATACATTCCTACAAAAAACGAAATGTTACGGATGCCATCATTTCGTCAGGCTTTGAGAAAAAGATTAAGACACAGTATAAAACATATCTGCAAAAAGAGAAGACGTAGGATTGTCAGACGGAGAATCAACAGCTTGTACCAAGAAAGAACTCTTGCCGTTGGAGAGTTTGTAACTGCTTGTATGCCTGCCTTATCCGAAAGCAAAGAAATGACCCTTTATGATTTATGCAAATTGTTCTATTCTAATCATTTTCGCCATTACTCCTACCAGACTTACGCTGGAAACGCAGCTGAAAGAGGGACTTGGATGGTGGAACTAATTGAAAAATACCAAGCAATTGTCGGCAGTGACTTTCCCAACGTTATGATTCTTATAACAGTATCGCAGTCTTACCCTTTCAGCGATAATGACCGTAAACTAACAGATCTAATAGAAAGAATGTGTTCAGGCAAAACAGCTATGCTGATAAAAAATGATGACACATTGGGAGAGGAATTACGGATGGATGTGGCGTTTTATGAGAAAAACAAGTTGGCAAAATGGTGAACCTAAGATTAACAGAATTGTTGTATCTTTGTGAACTGTTATAAAAATGATTGTCGTGTTTTAACCATTTGAGATGAAAGACTTTGCAGCTATAGACTTTGAGACGGCCAACGGGCAGCGTAGCAGTGTTTGCAGCGTGGGACTGGTGATAGTGCGCAATGGCGTGTTTACCGACAGGTTCTACTCACTCATCAAGCCAGAGCCGGATTATTACGCATGGTTTTGTCAACGTGTGCATGGCCTTTCGCATAAGGATACTGACAATGCGCCCGTGTTTCCCAAGGTTTGGCG
Organism: uncultured Bacteroidales bacterium; assembly: GCA_905233625.1. GTDB lineage: Bacteria > Bacteroidota > Bacteroidia > Bacteroidales > WCHB1-69 > RUG11690. Next base: position 70,855 of record CAJOFJ010000006.1, read on the forward strand.
GCAGATAGAGCCGTTGATTGAAGGGCTGCCCCTTGTGGCACATAATAGTCCTTTTGACGAAGGCTGCCTTAAATCGGTTTTCCAAGTCTATCAGATGGACTATCCTGATTATCAGTTCTTATGTACCTGTCAGGCCTCCCGTGGGCATTTTGGAATGAGGCTGCCTAATCATCAGTTGCATACTGTAGCTGCCGCCTGCGGCTACAATTTGGCCAATCATCACCATGCACTGGCCGATGCAGAGGCCTGTGCGTGGATAGCAAGAGAAATATTATGATTATGAAAGAGGATCAAATAGTAATATATCAGACCGAGGACGGACAGACCCAAATTGATGTTCGTGTTGAGAATGAAACCGTATGGTTAACCCAGGCTCAAATGGCAGAACTGTTTGAGAAAACGCCACAGAATATCACAATACACATCCGCAACGCTTATAATGAAGGAGAGTTAGACCCAAAGTCAACTTGTAAGGAATATTTACAAGTTCAAAAAGAAGGTAAAAGAAACGTTGCTCGTAAGATAAAATATTACGACCTTGATGTCATTATTTCTGTTGGTTATCGCGTTAAAAGCCAACGTGGTACCGCCTTCCGTATCTGGGCAAGAGGTGTGCTGAAAAATTATATGTTGAAGGGTTTTGCTGTCAACCAGCAAATTCATCAAAAACAGATGGCTGAGTTGCGCCAGCTAGTTCAGATGGTTGGCCGCACAATACAGAACCAGCGTCTGGAGGCAACTAACGAAAACATGGCTTTGTTCGACATTGTGGTTAATTACACTTACGCTCTTGATATTCTTGATAATTATGATTATCAGCGTCTTACTCTTGGTGAAACCACTCAGGACAGCAAATTCCACGCCACCTACGAAAACGCTATGGAAGCTATCCATTCTCTTCGTGAAAAGTTTGGAGGCGGCACATGGTTTGGCAATGAGAAAGACGACTCCTTCAAAAGCAGCATCGGTCAAATATACCAGACGTTTGATGGTAATGATCTCTATCCCAGCGTTGAAGAAAAGGCCGCCATGTTGCTTTATCTTGTCACAAAGAATCACTCCTTCACTGATGGCAACAAACGCATTGCTGCCACACTCTTTTTGTGGTTCCTCAACAACAACGGCATCCTCTATCGCGCGGATGGCAGTAAGCGTATTGCCGACAACACCCTCGTAGCCCTCACATTGATGATAGCCGAAAGCAAACCCGAGGAGAAAGATGTAATGGTGAAAGTGGTTGTGAATTTGATTAATCAGAAAAATAATTAGAAAATGTTGCGAATTCCATGCTTTGGTTGATGGAGGAAGAAAGCCTTTTGCCAAGACTAGTAAAGAACTTTATTTTTCTACTAACAGCAGAAGAGATTGGATAAGAAGGGGTTAAGATTAAAAAATATGTTATATGATTGATTTTTAATATGTTTCTTAAAAATAATGTATTTTTGCAGTTGGATTAATTCTTAATAATTTATATGAGTATTAAAAAAATTGGACTAGATAAAAAAGTTACTTCTTTTGATGAATTGTTTTCTCAATACGTTGTAGCACAAGGGTGGCCAAATTGGGGCGATTTGTCTTTTGCATATACGGCTCAAGATACATCTAGAGATAACAAATTCCAATCTTTTATTGAAACGACCTATTTTGATAGTAAAGCTCCACATACTTTTAGGCAACTATTAAAAGAAATTAAGTCGCACGATATAATATTGGCTTTTGAAGGTAACACTATAAAAGGCATAACAGAAATACCTAATGATTTCGTTTATTTTTATAATGTTGAAATGGAAGACTATAAAAATTGTCTTTTCCCAGTCAAATGGGTTCGTTGGAAAGATTTCTGCCATGATAAAAATATATCTCATCAAGGGGGACAGGGTGTACAAGGTATTGTAAATGCAGGTGATTCTGACATTACTGAATATGTCAAAAAAAATTGGAGGCATTATAAAGAACAACATGGCATTATTATTCAACCGCAAGAATGCCAAGAAAAACTAGAACAATTGAAAAGAGAATTTTCCATAAAACAAATTGAAAGCGAAAAGGCTTTCTATAAAAGATTATTAAATGACAAAAATACAACGATGAAGAATACAATAATAAACATTATCAAGACAAAAAAGAATATAATTCTACAAGGAGCACCCGGAACAGGTAAAACATATAGCACCGCTGCGATAGCCCTTTCTATTATCGGAGACAATTATGATGATCAAAATCTATTGTCCAAATATGATACTCTTCGCAACAATGGCCAAATCGAATTTGTCACTTTCCATCAATCCATGGATTATGAAGATTTTATAGAAGGCCTCAAACCATCAATAGAAAATGGCACGATTACATATAAAGTTGAGGATGGTGTATTCAAGAGAATCTGCCAAAAGGCAAAAAACAATCCCGACAATAATTATGTTTTGATAATAGATGAAATAAATCGAGGTAATGTATCAAAGATATTTGGCGAGCTTATATCTCTCATTGAAGCGGATAAACGAATTGGTTGCAAAGATGGACATCCATTAACAGCTCGTCTTCCGTATTCAAAAGGAGAGCCATTTGGTATTCCGTCCAATCTTTACATTATTGGAACTATGAACACAACCGACAGAAGTGTTGGCAGCGTTGATTATGCTATTCGTCGTCGATTTGCATTCTACACGTTGAAATCTGATAGAACTATAGTTGAAAATTCATATAATGACGATAACGACAAACATGAAGCTTCGCAATTATTTGAAGCCGTCAAAAATTTTATTCAGAAAACGAAAATAGACATGGATGTTGATGATTTAATGGTTGGTCATAGTTATTTTATGTACCGGGAAGGAGAAAATCTTCAACAGAAATGGAATTATGCTATTTTACCTTTACTCACAGAATACTACAAAGATGGTATTTGCAGTAAAAGTCCTGAGAAAGATATGTGGAATTTTATTAATACCTACGTTGAGTAATGGAGCCTATAGTTCTTCGAGAACATTGTATTTATGATAGGGAAGACCGAAATGACAAGCTTTCTTTTATAGAATGTCATAATGTCGAATTGGTTGGGACTCCAGATGATTTTATGGGTAAGCCTGACTATCTGGGCGTTAATAACGAATTAGAGTCAAGTTACTATATTGGTGCCAGTTGGATTGTAAAAAACGAATTGCCATTAATTGTTTTACCTAAAATTAAAAATCTGGATTTTACAGAGATGCTAATAACGGCATTATCAGTGGATTCTGAAAACGAGGGTGTGTACTTTTCACAATGTTATGGTATTGATTTTGAAGATCCTTTGATAGAAACCAAAGAACGAGTTGATCAATTAACACCTATCCTATTGATCCATTATGTGACATTACTTGAAAAGGTTGTTCAAAATGGGCTGAAAAAAGGTTATATCTCGGTAGAAGAAAATCTAAAAGGTAAAATAAAAGGACATGTTGTCATGTCAGAACAATTAAGACATAATATTATCCCTCATAGATTTGATCGCAATTTTTGTAGATTTCAAATTTATACAGAAGACATCCCTGAAAATAGATTGTTGAAAAAAGCACTACTTTTTGCTCAGGCAATGTTGAGTAAGATGATTCGGTATGGACGCCAAACATCAAAAATTCAAAATCGAATTAATAAATTGAACAACTCTTTTGAAGGAGTATCCGACAAGATAGATCTTTCTCAGATAAAATCTATCACAACCAATAAATTATTTCGCTACTATCCCGAAGCTATTCGTGTTGCCAAAGACATACTAAAACGCTTTGACTATTCAATCTCCAATATTTCATCTGAAAACCACAAGACACCTCCATTTTGGATAGATATGTCTAGATTGTTTGAATTGTATGTTTTTAGTAAACTGGAAGAAGCATACCACACACAAATTAGATTCCAAGTGTCTGGTTATGGTCAAACAAAAGCTGATTTTATTCATATAGGAGAACAAATAATAATAGATGCTAAGTACAAACCTGAATATGATTATGGGTTTGAATTAGCAGATATCAGAGAAATAAGTGGATACTCTAGAGACCTTAAAATTCTTAAACATTTTGGTCAAGAACTTATAGATTTCAACCAAGAAACAAAATGTTTGATTATTTATCCCGGCAATAATTCTATCATAAAAGATTGTCTATTATGGGATCAAAGCAATGTGATACCTGATTTTAGAGGTTTTCGCAAGTTTGGAATTAAAATCCCCTTAATCGGTAAATAAAATGCTTACTTTCATCTCCAACACCGACCACTACACCGAAGTGCTTTCACGAGTATCTTCCGTGAAGCACACGCTTTGGATAGGTACTGCCGACATAAAAGACCTATATGTTGACATCGGCAAGGAGAAGAAACCTTTTTTGGCTCTCATTGTCCAACTTATCAGGCGTGGGGTGGAGGTGAGGCTCATACATGCCAAAGAACCAGGTCCTAATTTCAGAGAAGACTTTGACAAATACCCTGTGCTTTTCGACCGACTAGAGCGAGTGCTTTGTCCGAGGGTACATTTCAAGATGCTTGTATTCGATTGCCAAACCGTATACATTGGCAGTGCAAACCTCACCGGTGCGGGCATCGGCATGAAATCCGATGGCAAGCGAAACTTCGAGGCTGGAATCCTTACAGACGACCCCGAAATAGTTGTACAAGCGATGAATCAATTCGACGACGTATGGATCGGTAAACACTGCAAGTCTTGTAAACGCAGAGATTATTGCCCTGATCCCATCGAATAGTTTTCGTAAAACTATTTCTTGACATTGGTATATTAGCATCGAAAGGTCTTCTTTTTTGCCCTTATGACTATGCTTTTATTTGGCATAGTGGTGTATTACTTTTGCTCCATCTTAATTCAAATTATTCACAAAAACAATAAAAAAGATGGAAGAGCAAAAATTTACAAAAGAAACACTGAAAAATCAAATTCAGAAAGAAGCATGGGATGAGATATCCCGCAGGTACCCACTAACAAGTGACTTGTTGTTTCATTTCCAAAATAAACTGAATTGGACGGAGGTCTCCAAGAACACAAGTATTCATTGGGATGTCTATACTTTGGAGCGTTTCAAGGATCTTCTTGACTGGAAAGTTTTCTCCCAAAACTGGTCTTACAGTTACCTGATAACCGCTGAATTAATCGAAAAATTCAAAGACTACTGGGACTGGCATGAACTTTCACGCAACCCGGCCCTACCGCTTACCTACGAGCTTATTGACAAATACATCGACCGCTGGGATTGGTCAGCTTTAATCAATCAAAATCAGAATACGCCTGGATTCCGTGTCGATTATCTAAAAGAAAAGAGAGTATTCCTGAATGAAGAATTTCTTGAGCGATACAAGCAGTATATACCTGTTGACAAACTGGAAAACTCCGGATTATGGGTATGTCTTGTGGAACAAGAGAAAGAAGCCATTATGAAAGAAATGATTTCCGTGAAAAGATAAACTTTATGGAACAGCGAAAACAAGGCAAGACAGAGACAAATTACAATCATTTAAAGAACAGATGTAAAAGATGCCCTCGACTTCTTTCTGAGAAATATCGTATGATGAAAGAACAGGTTGAGAAAGAGATAGATACAGACTGTCTCCGACAACAATTGACGGGTATAGAAGGCGAAATTATATTTTTGGCCAAACCATTTCATGGAAACATAAATAGGGGAAATGCTCAAAAGAGAGAAATATCAAGCCTGCTAACAAAAAGACAAATAATCCTCAACCGGATGTTCGAGCTCCATTGTAACGAAACGGAAGTTCGTCGCTTTGAAGTGGTGAATACTGCTCTAAAAAACATTATGAATGGGTTTTACGAAGAGCATAATCAGCTAAGGGAACAATTGGATATGCTTCCTTGTATGGCGGAGCCCAATGTCGGCAAACTTGCCTTGTTTTCAGTACTATACTACCTTTATGACCACGAAAATCCACAAATTTTCGAGATGGAAGAAGACGTTTTTTACGGTTCCCATTGGGATAAAATGATATGGACGATTTCATGTATGTGTGATACAGGAATACATTCATGGCAAGATTACGATAAGAACGATTTTTACAATGGCTTGAGTTGGGCCGATGGCCCACTTGATATTCCCCCTTTGAAACACATTTGCGTCTGCTATCTCGCCCATATCCTTTGCTTGCATTTCCCATACAGCGTTCCTGACCTCTTGCGCATGACAACCTATAGCTGCGAACGATTTATGGTGGACTGGTCAGAGGCAAAGATAGAGGGTAATTGATTTTATTACAATGCCACAAATTGACATACCCTTATTGAATTTTTGCGACAATATCATTAATAATCACCAACAGTTGCGCCCGACACGAACAAGGGAAACGATTATGAATAACAAGTGCAATATCTTCCAGTATTCCCCCAAGGAATTAACCACAGATGCTTTCTTTGCATGGCTGTTCTATTTTTTGGACAGCAACAATGCTTATAACAACGCTAAACAGCAGCTTTTTAGAATATTATTTTTAAAAGAAGAAGACAAAACCAAAAACATAGAAAACATCAAAGTATTTCTTCAGGAGGGTAAAAGGAATGGACGTACTGACCTTCAAGTTTCATTCAATTTTGAAAAAGAAACAGAAAGACAGACCATTTTGTTTGAGAACAAAACTTGGTCTGAAACATCAGTTGGACAACTCAACGGCTATAAGAGTGATTTCCCCGATTTGTATAAATATGTTTTCCTGAAATTAGGGTATATAGGTATTGATGACAAAAAAAATGCCGAGGAGTGTGGTTATGAAATCATCGATTGCTTTATGGTTAGAGATGCCCTCAAACCCATTCAGAATCTGCATCCTATTCTCGAACAATACTTTGAATATTTGGATGAAACGTTTTGCAAACACATTGAATCTTTTCAAGAAGAACTTTTCAATAAAAAGAATTATGACATTTTAGGTGAGAACCACGGTGAAGCCCAGCATTATCTGATGGGAATTGTGTTTGAAAAATTGAACAAGAACCGCAATCTTTATAACACATTGCTTTATCAGCAAGGAACAAGTAGCGGAAGACCGTGGACTGAAATAGTTTTCGAAGACAAAGCTGTGTATTACGACCAAGAAAAAACAATATCCGAAGGTCTTTTCTGGAGAGTGGATTGTAGGCAAGGGGGAAAATATTACCTGCGGATCAATCAGTATGCATGGGTAGTGGATGAAGATGAACTAAAAAACCGCAAAATGGATAGGTTAAAACACTTACGTGAGATGGCTGCAAACATACTTAAAGACTATCCCAAACTGGTCACCGGAACACCTTCAAACAAATGGGGTGCAAATGAAAGTGAAGTGGTTATCTTCTTCCTTGATGACAACGACATCGCCGAACTCATCAATCAAATAGCTGATTTTACGGCTGACTTTATGCACAAGTACAATAGTGAAATGAGATAAGCTCAATTGACGACAGCACATTACTCATTCCTAATATAACCATTAACGCCCCAGCCGAAAAGCGTTTAACAGAGTAGGCAATTAATCACCAACAGTTGCGCCCGACACGAAATCAGGGGAAAAATTATGGCAAAAGTATTTAGAATCACTCCGAAAGCGACCCACAGAAACAATGGAACCATTCTGACCCCAGAAATGGAAATAATTGTCACACTGGAACACTCCACATCAGATCCGTTCTACAACGGGGCCAAAGAAGTAAAGGCCATGTATATGGACAAATATGGCTTTGACTATGAACGGGCTTGTGCAACAAAAGCATGGTTTGACATTGAACGATTGGATTAATATTGGTAGAGACGCACAGTCGTGCGTCTCTACTATGCCTTGGTGACAGCACTTCTACTGTTTCACCAAGAGCCAATAATTCTTGAATGAAATCAAATGTTGGCCTAAGATAGAAGCTGAATACCGTATAGTCTTCAGTCTGCTTGACCTCTTTTTGAGAGTGATGTAAAGGCAATGAACGTAAATATTTGGCCTGAAAATCATCCACCTTTAGCTGTATTTGTTGCGGTTTCTCCTCCCCTACTATAATGCCGAAACAACTGCTGAAGAAGGCCTCTGCATTAAAATCTTCCGGCATGGTGAAACTCTCGAACTCAATGTCTATGTCCTGCATACGGTCCAAAGCATAAATCTTCAGTGGTGAGTCTCCATACTTGGCCAGCAGATACCACCTGCGTTTGAAATACTTCAATGCGTATGGTTCTACATGAAACAGGTTGGAGACATAGTCGCTTTCCATCCAAAACGGCTTATAACCGAAAGTCAACATCTTGCTATCACGCATCGCCTCCAAGATGGTTGAAACAAACTCTTGTCCTGAACGGTTTTCCTCCAAAATGATCCTGTCCTTCAATGCAACACTCTCATTGAGTTGGTTGCTCAGTGACAGTGCATCAAAATAGCCGAATAGGTAATCCCTTCATTTCCAGCTTGATTGATAGTATCAACCAACCAAATGTACCGTCTGATTAAATCTTTTGTCATAGCCGTTTTATTTTCATGATGCAAATATATGAAATAACTATGAAAAAGTATGGCATAATCTAATTTTATGCTTTTGATATGAACATCGGAAATATGCCTTGCTTTCTGCAAGCTACCCCTATACAATTTGCCACCAGAAAAACCGTGTACTTACATCAATTAGCACATTAATACATTGATAATTTGCACATTAACTAATTAACTAATTTGCTAATTAAATCACCGGTATTCCAACTTATTGATAAAGAACACATAACGTTTCCCTTTGTTGCCCTTGCCATTGGCAACAATGCTCTGGTAACCCGTAATAACAAACTTGTTGTCGTACCAGTTGTACATATTTACATCCCGCGAGTATTCCACCACATCTTTTTTGTACATGCACTCTATGGGCACCGTTTCTGTTGGTTCTATCAATTCATAACCATTTATCAGACAGGATGTTAAGGTATAATTATAGGGATAGAAAATAGCCGTTCCCATGGGTGTGTAATACAATGACACTCTTCGTGCCAAACGACGACTAAGAATATTGTTGAACGGGAAATAATTATCCCACAGCAACTCACCCTTTTTGTTAAAACAAGTGACGTAGGCATTCACATAGCGATAGCCGACAAAAGTGGTAGTCGGAGGATTGTATGTACCCCCGTAATAATAAGAAGAATTATCGTAATAGCTTGACGTATAGTTATATTCAGGATAATACACCTCGGTAATCAGCGTATAACAGCTGTCATTGCTCACAATATCACCCACAAGTAATTGCAGATCAATTTGTTGTTCCTTGACTTTTCCATTTTTGAGAGTATCCTTTCTACGTAAATTGGTATAATTATAGAATTCAGGATACCCCATGGTGGAATTATCGTAGGTCAAAGTATAAACTCCTGTATGATAAAATCCTGATTTTTTGCTTGTTGAAAGATTATAAGTACCCATGATGATAGTGTGGGTGCTGTCAATAATCTTCAGTCTGGCAGTATTGTAATAGTAATCCTCATAAAATGGCAGTGGCACCTGCTTGAGCAATTGACCGCCGTAATTGGTTTCAAAAACACTCAACATGGCCACCTTGTTGCTATATAATACCCCCAATCCCAGGAGTATCTTCTGGTTAAGACTGTCAATCTCCACAAACTGTTCCGAGATGATGGCCGCATCGGGGACAATAAACGACTGAAGATTCTCTGTATGAGTATCATAAAAGTAAATCCAATAAGTGTCACTGTAAATAAAGGAGAAAACGGCATAACCGTCAACCGCCTTGAGTCTGGCGCCTTCAAACTTCGGAAGATTCTGAATGACATGCAGTTGCTCCGTTTTTGCCGCGACATCCACCACAGAGATAAAGGTTCGCGGAATTTCCTTTTTACCCACCACTTCCTGATACAGCAGGTACAATTTCCCTTGGATGAAAAAGGACTGGCGGAAGGCTGCCTGGGGAGGCAGATGGATATTGAAGGAGTACTGCTTCTGCAAGTTGGTGTCGTACTGCATCAGCACCCACTCGGTGGTGTCTTTATTCAGCTGCAAGCCCTCATAGAAAACCAACACCCCGTCCTTGCCCATCAATGAGAAATGGTAGTCCTCGGCATCCTGGGCGGTAGGCAGCTCAATGCGCAATGGCGGATCGCTCTGCGCCCACAAACTGGAGCAGAGGACCTGCGTTACCACCAAAATCACCAATGTCAATAATCTTTCTTTCATTATCTTATCCGTTAACTACTGCGGCTGCCATGATATGACAGCCCCACATGCTTCGGACGCAAGCGCTGCGTCACTACCCCGCCCTCCGGGCACCCCTTCTAATAGAAGGGGAATTAAACTATCAATTGTCAATTATCAATTGTCAACTTTCAGTTTTCAGTTTTCAACTTTCAGTTCCCAACTACATTCCCCCATCACACGACAACACCTGTCCCGTAACGTACGACGACAATTCAGAAGCAAGGAAGAGGGCGCAACGGGACACATCCTCCGGCTTTCCGAGACGACGCAAAGCAATGGCTTTCATCGTGTTATCTTTCATTTCGTCGGACAAGCCTGCTGTCATGTCTGTTTCGATAAAGCCCGGAGCAATGGCATTCACCCTGATACCGCGGCTGCCCAATTCCTTGGCCATTGACTTGGTAAGGCCGATAATTCCGGCTTTGGAGGCGGCATAGTTGGCCTGCCCCGCATTACCATAAATGCCCACCACAGAACTCATGTTGATGATGGACCCCGCACGCTGTTTCAGCATGACAGGTGCACAGGCATGAATAGTGTTATATACTGATTTCAAGTTGGTTGCGATGACTTCGTCCCATTGTGTCTCGCCCATGCGCATCATCAGCGTATCAGAGGTTTTACCGGCATTGTTGACCAAAATGTCGATGCGGCCGAAATCGGCCAAAACATTCTTTATCAACGTTTCCGTGGCGGCGAAGTCGGAAGCGTCACAGCAATAGGCTTGGGCTTTTACGCCCAATGCCACTAATTCGGCCACCACAGCTTCAGCTTTTTCCTGATTATGTATATAGGTAAACGCCACATGGGCACCTTCTTCCGCAAACTGACGAGCGATAGCCTTGCCGATGCCCCGGGATGCTCCCGTAACCAAGGCGATTTTTCCGTCCAATAATTTCATAGCATCAAAATTTGATGCAAAGATACACAAAAAAAACGTAATTTTGCCGCACAAAAACAAGTGAAATGAAAACTAATCTCAAAACAACACTCATCGATTTCGTCCACTATGTGGGAACATTTAAATTTTGGAAAGAGCTCATTATCATGACCTTGGGCATGATGGTGACCGCAGCAGCCGTCTATTATTTCCTGGTGCCGAGCAAACTGATTATCGGCACTATTTCGGGTTTAAGCATTGTATTGTGCAATATTTTCGGTGGCAGTTTGGGCACATGGATTATGGGCATCAATATCATTCTGCTGATCTTGGCCTTCATTCTCATCGGTAATGAATTTGGTGCCAAAACTGTGTACACTGCTCTGATTCTCGGACCCTTAACAGACTTCTGGGACTGGATATACCCGTGGCAAGGCATAGCCAGCGCCAATCCTGTTACCGGAACCCCTTCTGTGATGGGCGACCCTTGGTTTGACCTCTGCTGTTTCGTACTACTACTCTCCGCATCGCAGGCCCTGATGTTCAGCATCAACGCCTCTACTGGCGGACTGGACATTCTGGCCAAAATCGTGAACAAATACTTGCATTTCGACATCGGCACCTCGGTGAGCATCGCCGGAGCCATCATATGCTGCACCGCCTTTTTCATCAATCCTTTCCGAATGGTAATCATCGGACTTATAGGTACCTGGATCAACGGACTGGTGGTAGACTATTTTACAGCAGCCTTAGGCAAACGCAAACGTGTCTGTATCGTATCGAAAGAGCATGAACGCATTCGTGAATTCATTGTGAACCACCTCCACCGTGGATGTACGCTTTATGAGGTTATCGGCGGCTACAGCGGTGAAAAAAGCATCGAACTCGAAGTACTGCTCGGCAATGAAGAATTCAGCGAGCTGCTTGTCTGGATGAAAGAAGAGAATATCAACGCATTCTCTACTGCCAGCAATGTGAGTGAGGTGTACGGACTCTGGTTCAGCACCAAGAAGCGTAAACAACTGGAGGAGGAATACCATCGCCGCTAATCAAGCATTAGACACAGACAACTCATACTTTTAGGGCGTCTCAGACTGAACTCTGGGACGCCCTAAATTTTAAAATATTGCGATAACTGCAAAAATTCACACAAAACAATCAGTTTTTTGCTATTTTTGCACGAAAAAATAACAAGACCCCTGATGCCTGGCATTAATGACTACATTAATATTATACGAAACGGCCTTTTTTCCAAACAAAACCGTTTGTCTGGCATCGCATTCATTGACATAGAAGTTGGAGTCCAAGATAAAAAGGCACATGACTTTGGGGCAATAAAAGAATCGGGAGAAAAGCTTCATATAGCCTCGAAACAAGAATTTGCCAATTTTATCGCTGGTGCCGAATATTTATGCGGCCACAACATCATCCATCACGACCTGAAGTATTTATCCGATATTCCTAGTATCAAACAGCAGAAAAGAATTGATACACTGTATCTTTCGCCTTTGCTTTTTCCTAAGCGGCCTTATCATAAACTTCTGAAAGACGATAAATTGCAGAGTGGAGAATTGAACAATCCACTCAATGACTGCCAAAAAGCCAAAGACCTGTTTTATGATGAGGTAAACGCTTTTAACAGTCTGCCATCGGAACTTCAAGACATCTTTTATGCTCTGTTGCATCAAATTACAGAATTTACCGATTTTTTCTCTTTTCTGAATTTCAATCCTGCAATACGCAACACAGAATCTCTTATCTTTCAGGTATTTAATGAAAGGATTTGTCGTAACAGTCCTCTTGACACGCTTATCAATAAACATCCGGTAGAGCTGGCATATGCCTTGGCATTAATTACAACCAATGACAGTGTTTCCATTACCCCACCCTGGCTATTGCGAAATTTTCCATTTATTAATAATGTACTGACTCTATTGTGCAACACACCATGCCTCGACAGTCAGTGTGCATACTGCCAAAACCAATTGGATATTCATCAGGGATTGCAAAAGGTGTTTGGTTACACTGAGTTCCGCACTTTTGACGGGGAACCCATGCAGGAACGAGCGGTTCAAGCAGCCGTTAATGGAAGCTCTCTATTGGCCATTTTCCCTACCGGAGGTGGCAAATCTCTCACTTTCCAATTGCCAGCACTGATGTCTGGTAGAGCAGTACATGGGCTAACCGTAGTCATTTCACCCTTGCAGTCGCTCATGAAAGACCAGGTGGACAATCTTGCCAATCAAGGAATTACCGATGCGGTAACCATCAATGGACTGCTTGATCCTGTCAGCCGTGCAGACGCATTTGACAGGGTAGCTGACGGGAGTGCCAGTCTGCTGTACATTGCACCGGAAATGTTACGATCCAAAACCATAGAGAAATTACTGTTGTCCCGCAATGTGGTGAGATTTGTGATTGACGAGGCACATTGCTTTTCATCTTGGGGACAAGATTTCCGAGTGGACTATCTCTATATCGGCGACTTCATTCGCCAATTACAGGAAAAGAAACAGCTACCCTCTGCCATTCCAGTATCCTGCTTTACTGCCACGGCTAAACAGAAAGTCATTACGGATATCTGCGATTATTTCAAGCGGAAATTAAATGTTGATTTACAATTATTTGCATCATCATCCACACGAGAAAACCTGCACTATTCTGTTATCTATGCTGAAACCGAAGACGAAAAATACAATATACTTCGCAACCTGATGCTGGCCAATCCTGTTCCAACCATCGTCTATGTTTCACGCACTAAAAAGACACACCAACTAGCGCAAAAATTAAGTACGGATGGTATTCCCGCACTGCCTTTTAATGGTAAAATGGAGTCGAGCGAAAAAATTGCCAACCAAAATGACTTCATCGGAAACAAGGTCAATGTCATGGTGGCCACCTCCGCTTTCGGTATGGGCGTTGATAAAAAAGACGTAGGACTAGTGATCCATTACGACATTTCCGACTCCCTCGAAAATTATGTGCAAGAAGCGGGACGTGCCGGCCGAGACCCGCACACCCAAGCTAAGTGCTATGTGTTGTATAGCGACCATGATTTGGACAAGCACTTCATTCTTCTTAACCAGACAAAGCTGAGTATCAGTGAAATACAACAAGTATGGAAAGCCATCAAAGATTTTACCAAACAACGGAAACACATCTGTTGCTCGGCATTGGAAATTGCTCGTCAAGCTGGATGGAACGATGAAGCTGCAGACGTTGAGACACGTGTACGGACAGCTATCGCCGCACTGGAAGAAGCGGGATATGTAAGCCGTGGCAACAATGTTCCGCATGTCTTCGCTACAGGCATCATGGTAAAAAACATGGATGAGGCCCACCAACGGATAGACAAATCCCTATTATTTACGAATGAACAAGAAAGGGAAAATGCCATACGCATCATCAAATCATTAATCTCACAAAAAAACATTGCTGATGCAATAGACGATGATGCGGAATCGAGGGTGGATTATCTGGCAGATCGATTAGGAATGACTAAAGAACTGGTTATCAACACCGTGAACCTGATGCGACAAGAAGGCATTCTAGCTGATTCACAAGACATGTCCGCCTTCCTCGAACATTCAGAAAACAAATCAAAGCAAATATTCGAACAACATGCTCGCTTGGAACGTTTCATTCTGACCAGCCTTGCAGATACAGAAAGCAGATGGACATACAAATCCTTGAATGAACAGGCCATTGCCAGCAATATTCCCTCTTCCATCAAGAAAATCACTACAATACTTAACTTTCTTTCCACAAGAAACCTTATTAAAAAGAAAGAAAGCGCATATTCCAACCTCATAAACGCTATTCCATGCCAAGATTTGGAACAGAGCCTGCAAAAAATCATAAGACGCATGGGAATTTGCCAGTTTATCATCGACCAACTATATGCTATAGCGGCAAATAAACACAGCAATAATGACAATAATAGCAAAACAATTCAATTTTCCATCGTCACCTTACTAAAGAATTATGAAAAAGAAATGAAAAACGAATTGTTCAAGCAAAAACAGTCATGTAACATTCAAGATATAAAAGATGCCCTGCTCTATTTGTCTCAAATAGGAGCCATGAAATTAGAAGGAGGATTTCTGGTGATATACAATGCCATGCAAGTTCTCAGGCTGAAAGACATGAAGTATAGATACAAACTGGAAGACTATCGTATGCTGGATGAATTTTACAAACAGAAACGGCAGCAGATTCATATTGTGGGCGAATATGCCAATATGATGGTGCGTGATTACGATGCGGCTTTGCAGTATGTACAAGACTACTTCCAAATGGATTACAAAAGATTCATTTCCAAGTATTTCAAAGGCGAACGTCTAAAAGAGATAGACCGTAACATTACCCCTGACAAATACCAAATGCTGTTTGGACAGCTTTCTGATAGACAACGTGAAATCATCAACGACAAACAATCCAAATACATAGTTGTGGCGGCGGGACCCGGTAGCGGAAAAACACGTGTACTTGTCCATAAACTGGCATCATTACTTCTCATGGAAGATGTGAAACATGAACAGTTGCTGATGCTCACCTTTTCTCGCGCCGCCGCTACCGAGTTCAAACAGAGACTTATAGAATTAATTGGCAATGCAGCGCATTTTGTCGAAATCAGGACTTTTCACTCCTTCAGTTTCGACCTGTTGGGCAAAACCGGTAATTTGGAAGACTCTGAAAATGTGGTATTGAGAGCTGCTCAAGCAATTGAGAATGGTGAGGCTGAACAGAAACACATCAACAAAACCGTTCTCGTCATTGATGAGGCACAAGATATGGACCAAGACGAATACGCCTTGGTGAAAGCTCTCATGCAAAACAATGAAGAGATGCGTGTGATAGCTGTAGGCGATGATGACCAAAATATTTTCCAGTTCAGAGGAGCCAACAGCAAGTACATGCAGGCTTTCATCGATGAAATGCAGGCGACTAAATATGAAATGACTGAAAATTACCGCAGTGCACAGGCTATTGTCAACTTTTCCAATCAATTTGCGCAAAAAATATCCAGAAGAATGAAGACCGCACCCTGCATTTCCATGCAAAATGATTCCGGAATCGTCCAAATATGCCAGTATCAGTCCGAAAATCTGGAAATTCCCTTGGTCAACAATGTGGTACAAACCTATAACAATGAACGTGCTTGCGTACTAACCAAGACAAACGACGAGGCGGCACGTATCGTAGGACTGCTGGTCAAAAGAGGAATTAATGCCAAACTGATACAGTCGGTGGATGGTTTTCACTTCGGGAATCTGGCGGAAATCCGCTATTTTCTGAAAAACGTTGGCAATGAGCAGAATTCACCTGTGATCAGCGAGGAGAAATGGGATGCCGCCAAGAAGCGAACATTGGAAAAATACAGGGAAAGCACCTGTGCCGACCTGTTAAAAGAGTTTTTCAACATTTTTGAAACAACAAATTCAACGAAGTATCACAGTGACCTGGCAGATTTTGTGTTGGAATCCAATTTGGAAGATTTCTGCGGCGAGGGAAAGCAGACAGTCTTTGTTTCAACCATCCATAAGGCCAAAGGCAGGGAATTTGACACCGTCTATATGATGTTAGACAACGAACATGCTGACACAGACGAGAGAATCCGCAAATTATATGTGGGCATGACCCGGGCAAAACAAAAGCTGTATATCCATTGCAACACTAATATCTTTGATACTGAATACGATAGCGTTAAATACGTGGCTGATGTGAAAATTTATCCTTTACCGGAAGAAATAACGCTTCAGCTTACCTTCCACGATGTATATCTGAATTTTTTCAAAGACAAAAAAGAAAAAATCCTGAGAATGTGCAGTGGAGCTCCATTATTATATAATGACGGCTACCTGTGCAACTGTGCCGGCGAAAAAGTCGCATTCCTTTCAAAACAAGCATCCAGCACATTGAAAGAATGGGAAAACAAAGGCTATGCCGTGCAGAGCGCCAAAGCAAATTACATTGTGGCATGGAAAGGAAAAGGAGAGGAAAATGAAACAGCCGTGTTGCTGCCTGAATTGGTGTTGGCAAAACTTACGGATGATACACCTTGAAACTGTCGTCGTCGTAAAAGAAGATGATTTTCTCAATTTTCTTTTCCTTGGGGGCTGGAGCTTGCTCAGTCTGAACAGCCATGGGTCTTTCCACTGAAACTGTTCTTGGTCTTTCCGCGGGAGCAGCCACAGGTCTCTCCACCGAAACTGTCCTCGGTCTCTCTGCGGGTGTAGCCACCGTTTTCTCCACTGGACGCACCGCAGGACGTGACTGAGGTTTCACCACCGTTGAGTCCACCGTCTTTCCTGTTGTCGGCTGTGGATTGGAACGAGACGGCATCGCTTTAGCTGCCACTTTCTCAAGTGTCCGAGAATTGGATTTTCCTGACGGATGTACAGCGCGCTTCGGAATATTCGATTCTGGAGAGGTCTCCATAGGCTGTTCTGCTGCTTTAACGACTTCTGTTTCAGTTTCTTCAGCCTCTTCCAACGGGGTAGTTTCCTCTTCACCTGTTTTTACATCATCCATCGGAATCTCTTCAGAAGGCTCCTGAATATCATTTTCTGTGCCATTTGTAACGAAATCTTCGACAGTTTTCACATCCTCCTCTGGCTCAGGTTCCAGCTCGGGTTCAGGTTCAGGCTCCATCTCTGGTTCATAAGTTTCATCCTCCTCAAGAGAGCCGAAAAGATCCGTCTGGATAAATTCCCTCTTAACAACAGGAGCTTCATCAGGATCTTTGATCATATTACCGACACCCATAATCAGCCATTCCGTACTGACCTCGGGAAAGGCCACCAAAACCTTCTTGGCAAAATCCAAGCTTGGCTGGTTCCTTCCTGAAAACAAATGTGTCAAATTCGATCTATTTACACCTATCTTCTCGGCAAATCCTGCCGGAGTCTCTTCGTAATGCTCCATTACTTGTTTAATTCTGTCAACCATCTTTGTTTATTTTATGATTTACACTTGTGTTGATTTATTTACTTTTGTATTTTGATGTTTATTTTTATAATTTACATTTGTATTCATTAATCCACTTCAGTATCAATTGGTTTACTTTTGTATTTTACACTTGTAATTAAGATTGTAAAACAGCTTAGTATTTTTGTAAACACTGAGGTATGGCGCAAATATTAGATTTGTAACACACAAGACGTCGTTTACAATAGGTTGCAAAAATACATAATATTTTCTACAAAAACAATAGTCTTTAAAATTGTTGATAAGTACCTGAAGTAATATATGATTATATATGATTTAAATTATTGAATTATAGTGATTTATGAAATGATATTAATTTATGGATATATGTTAATAACTATATCATTCTATCTTAATCTATTACATCAAATAATAAAATTAAAATTATGGGTATCAGTAATTTATGTAAATTAAATTTGTATAATATACTGATACTGCACAATTTGTCTTTAAGGAGGGCTTATCCCCTACTCTGTTACAAAAATAAAGAGTGTTTTGGAAACTTTTTGAAGTGGTTTTGGCAAATGTAATATGTGAGTAAAAAGTATTTATTGTGGTTGAATTTTGTAATTTTTTGACTTGTGTATCGTGGTTACGGTTGTGTATTTTTGTAAATTAGATTACCTTTCTTTTGTAAAATGTCCCATTTTCGCGGCAGGTTAGTGTTGACATCTGTGCACATATTCCCCGTGCTGCAAGGAGGGAGTACATACCTTTTCCATCCCACACTCACGTGTGAGGTTACTGAATTATGGCATCTTCGATGCCAATTGTACCCGGCCGCAGGTGTGTTGGGGCACCTTATACACCCTCTGAGAACACTGACGGTGAACCTTGACACATGTAACTGCAGGCTGTAAGCTGCTCTAACCATAGCCCGGGGTAAGGTATGAGACACGAGCACCGCCACTCCGGGGAAGAAAACGACCCGTGTGTTTGGTCGCGGCGCATGAGTCGTCTGCACCGAAGTGATAAATTTGCCGCCGCGAAAAAAAGTCATTTCAGCCAAGGTTAAAATACCCTTTGAGAATCGCATATTCCCCTACCCTGTATCAGGATATTTCAAATATTCGATTCTCGTGAGGCGAAAACTCCGTTAATTGACACATAAACATCTGAAATACTGATAATTATATGATAAATTTAGATATAATGGATTTAATGCCATTTAGCTTATTGCCTATACAGGCGGTACATTTTCAAGATTATTTCGTAACTTTGCAAAATCTCTACCCTTCTTCCTCTATTTTCAAAATTATTTCAGCTTCCATAAAATAAACATACAGACATTATCGTTAATAACTTATCAAACTAAAAATACAATATAATATATGAATACTAAAATTCTCTGGGCGGATGATGAGATTGACCTCCTGAAGCCACATATCCTGTTTCTGAAAGCTAAAGGTTACGACGTGATTCCCGTAGTGAGCGGCAACGAAGCCCTGGAAGTCTTGCAAAAGGAAATCATCGACATTATATTTTTGGACGAGCAGATGCCCGGCATGAACGGCATCGAGACCATGAAGCGCATCAAAACCATTAACCAGCACATTCCTATCGTGATGATTACCAAGAGCGAAGAGGAAAACATCATGGAAGATGCCATCGGCTCCAACATCGCCGACTACCTGATCAAACCGGTGAACCCGAATCAGATTCTGCTTTGCCTGAAGAAAAACATTGATAACAAAAAGATTATCACCGAAAAAAGCACGATGGCCTATCAACAGGCTTTCCGTGAACTGTCCATGCGTATCTCCGACAGATTATCGCTCAGCGAATGGGATGCCCTGTATAAAGAATTGGTATATTGGGAATTGGAGTTGGAGAAGATCGAAGATAGCGGTGTTGCAGAGATTCTGGCCAACCAGAAAGAAGAGGCCAACATCCAGTTCGCCAAGTTTGTTTCCAATAACTACCTGAACTGGCTTACCGGCAAGTGCGACGAAAAACCGTCTTTGTCACATACGGTGCTGAAAGACAAGCTCTTCCCCCTACTCTCCGAAAAGCAACCCATCTTTCTCTTTGTGATCGACAACCTGCGTTTTGACCAGTGGAAGACCATCCAGCCGATGATTCACGATTTCTACCATGTGGAGGACGAGAGCATTTGCTACAGTATTCTGCCCACCGCCACACACTATGCCCGCAACGCCCTGTTCTCTGGACTCATGCCTTCGGTTATCGCACAGAAATACCCGCAACTATGGCTGAACGAGAGCGACGAAGGCAGCAAGAACCAATACGAACAACAGCTGCTTGGCGAGTATCTGAAACGTTATGGAAAGAATGTAAAATATTCATTCTCAAAGATTTTGAACCTTGACTTCGGCAAGAAAATCTTCGATAGTTTCCATCAGCTGATGCACAATCCGCTAAATGTGGTGGTCTTCAACTTTGTAGACATGTTGTCGCACGCCCGCACCGATGTGGACATTATCCGCGAGTTAGCCGAAGATGAAAAATCATACCGCAACGTCACCGCCACCTGGTTCCAAAACTCCATCCTCTTCGAGATGATCAAGTACCTGTCGGAGAAGAAAGCCCTGGTGTTCCTCACCACCGACCATGGTACCATCCGCATCGACAATCCCGTGAAGATTGTAGCCGACAAGACCATCAACAGCAACCTGCGTTACAAGGTGGGCAAGAGCACAATGGACTACCCCAGCAAGGACGTGTATGAAATCAAGAATCCCGAAGACGCATTCCTGCCCAAGGAATCGCTGACATCGCGATACATCTTCGCCACCAAGAACGACTTCTTCGCCTACCCCAACAACTACAACTACTACGTGAACTACTACCGCAACACCTTCCAGCATGGCGGCATATCGATGGAAGAGATGATGATTCCGTTTATCAAACTGGTACCGAGATAGTTAAAAGTTAAGTTGCAAAAAAACGGCCCCGTTTCCGGAGCCGTTTTTTTTTATTTGCAATGAAAAGCGTACTATTAGTACATTCCGGGCATACCGCCGGGCATGCCACCGCCCATAGGAGCAGCCGGAGTCTCTTCCTTGATCTCTGCCAACACGCATTCGGTAGTCAGCAGCATACCTGAGATGGAAGCGGCATTCTCGATAGCCACACGGGCCACCTTGGTAGGATCAATAACACCAGCTTTGATCAGTTTCTCAAACTTGCCGGTACGGGCATTGTAACCATAGTCGGTTCTGCCGTTCTTCACAGCATTTACGATCACAGAGCCTTCCTTGCCTGCGTTTTCTGCAATCTGACGAAGAGGTTCTTCCAGTGCGCGTCTCACGATTTCGATACCCACCTTCTGGTCTTCGTTTTCGGGTTTCAATTTGTCCAAAGCGGGAATGGTACGGATGAAGCCTACACCACCGCCAGGGATGATACCCTCTTCGATAGCGGCACGGGTTGCGTGCAAAGCGTCATCGTAACGGTCTTTCTTCTCTTTCATTTCCACTTCTGAAGCGGCGCCCACGTAAATCACAGCTACGCCACCAGCCAACTTGGCCAAACGCTCCTGCAGTTTCTCGCGGTCATAGTCTGATTTGGTCTTCTCAATCTGAGCTTTGATCTGAGCCACTCTGGCGTCAATCTGCTCTTTGTCGCCCTTACCGCTGACAATGGTGGTATTTTCTTTGTCCACCGTAATCTTTTCGGCAGTACCCAGCATATCCACGGTAGCATCTTCCAACTTGAAGCCTTTTTCCTCGCTGATAACTACACCGCCAGTCAGGATAGCGATATCTTCCAGCATTTCTTTTCTTCTGTCGCCGAAGCCCGGAGCCTTGACAGCCACAATCTTCAGGCCGCCACGCAGACGGTTCACCACGAGGGTTGCCAGTGCTTCGCTCTCAACGTCTTCAGAGATGACCAATAATGGACGGCCGGTCTGAACCACCTTCTCCAAAATCGGGAGGAATTCCTTCATATTGCTGATTTTCTTGTCATAAATCAAGATGAAAGGATTCTCGTATACAGCTTCCATCTTTTCAGCATCGGTTACAAAATAAGGTGAAATGTAACCACGGTCGAACTGCATACCTTCCACTACTTTCACGTTGGTTTCGGTACCCTTAGCCTCTTCGATGGTGATCACACCTTCTTTTTTCACCTTACGCATAGCCTCAGCAATGATTTCGCCCACTTTCTTGTCGTTGTTAGCGGAAATCGTAGCCACTTGTTCGATTTTTTCGTGGCTGTCGCCTACTGATTCTGACTGTTTACGCAAGCTGTCCACCACTTTTGCCACTGCCATGTCGATACCGCGTTTCAGATCCATAGGATTGGCACCGGCGGTCACGTTTTTCAGACCGGTATTGAAAATAATCTGAGCCAATACGGTAGCGGTGGTAGTACCGTCACCTGCCTGATCGTTGGTTTTGGAAGCCACTTCCTTGACCATCTGGGCGCCCATGTTTTCCACAGCGTCCTTCAACTCGATTTCCTTGGCCACGGTCACACCATCCTTCGTAATCTGAGGAGCACCGAATTTTTTGTCGATAATCACATTTCTACCTTTGGGTCCGAGGGTCACTTTCACAGCGTTTGCCAATGCGTCAACACCTTTTTTCAAGCCTTCGCGGGCATCCCAGTCATATAAAATATCTTTTGCCATAGCTTTAATGTTTTATTTTTCTTGATTAATGATTTTTTTTGATTTTTGATGACATTAAAAAGATTAAAGGGTGGCATAAATGTCACTTTCCTTCATAATCAGATACTTTTCACCGTCATATTGGATTTCAGTGCCTGAATATTTGCCATACAGCACAGTGTCATTCACCTTCAAAGTCATGGGTTCGTCCTTTTTGCCAGGTCCAACTGCCACAACAGTGCCTTTTTGCGGTTTTTCCTTTGCGGTGTCAGGGATAATAATACCGCCAGCGGTCTTCATTTCTGCTTCGGCAGGTTTCACCAGAACTCTGTCTGCCAATGGTTTGATGTTTACTTTCATAGTGTTTTTGTTTTTAGTTTTTATTTTATTGATTTTCAATATTTTATCATTTTGAATAAATCTATGAAACACATAACGACACATTGATTAGCAAAATCCGTGCCAAAAGCAATGACTGACAAATTGTCAGTCATTGCCAAGAAAAATTTTCCGGCATAAATTTTCATGGCAGCAGAAACAAAAATTTTTCCGTACCTTTGCAACGACAAGCAAACGACAAAAAAGTATTAAAAAGCTCACTAAAAACAGATGATATGAAAAAAACATTTTTGATTGGCATACTTACTATCATGTTGGTATTACCTTCTTTTTCACAAAAAAACAAGCCCAAACGACAGGTTCTGTTCACCCTGGAACGCAACGAAATCATATTCGAGGAAGAATTTGCTTTTCAATTGAATACCAAAGGCTCAAACTTTTGTTGTGTTGTACAAGATCAAAGCACCTACAACACTTCCATTATATGGAATGGAAAAAGGGTTGCCTACGATGCGTTATTAGAATACCTCGACATGAAAGATTTCAACAATTCTGTATATACTTATAACACCAAAAACGGAAAATATATTCATTGCAAGCGCAAGAACTATGGTCCTTACACATACGTGGAGCCCTGTATGTTCAATTCCGAACCCAAAACAAGTGGTCGTTTCAAATTCTCGTATGACAATAAAGTCATCTATATACATGATTATGACGGAGAAATATACAAACTCAACGAAGGACGTTGGACCTACTCAAGTCCAAATAAAAAGCACACACTTCTAATTGACAAAAATTACAAGCATGTCACACTGGACGGAATTAAATACACCCTTCCCTTAGATAAAAATTTCGTTGAATATGGCACAAAACGTGATTGGCCCCAAAATATCTTTGTTCTTGACAATGGTATATGCATGATTGAGATTTATGGTCATATTTCAGGGAAATGGAAAGATTACTGTTTTCGGATTAACAAAGGGACAATCAAAGAACTCAATCCTCATGAAATCATAGATATGGAAACAGGAGACATTACCCAATATGGGCAAGAACCCTTTAAAGAATACCCCGATGTAATACATGACAGATGGGGAGTTTTTGATAATCCTAATTTCATCTTCAACGATCCCACTGATTCGCACATGTTTTACTCCAATTGGGATTACGACTATGTATTGATTGATGGCGAAAAATACGGACAGGCTTGCCCGCTGAACGCAATTTACGACAAGAAACGCAATGCCTTTGTATGGTACGCTTTGGAAGGCCAACAATTGGTTCGCTACACATTCCGTTTATAATTCTGGCAGTCTACTCCAAATGGTCCTGTTTCTTTCCATATTGCTCACCATTCATGGTTTTTTCAGCACATATTCCACAAACACAAAGGAAGCCACAGATTTTATCGACCAACATCCCGAGATATTGGAAAATCTATCCGGAAATATGTCAAACGAAGAAGCCATCATGGCTTTGGCCATTGTAGCGCCTGAAATCAGCCAATACTCAACTGCCATAGACAAGATTCAAATAAGGTCACTGTCTATTTCATACATACTTTATGGGCAAGGAAATTTCAGCATTGGCTATTTCCAAATGAAGCCATCATTTGCCAAGACTATAGAAACAATCGTATCCAACCACGAGGAGTTACGTCTGCAATACCCCCAACTGATATTGGACACTCAAGATGAGACTGACAAAATGACTCAACGCGAGCAGCGACATACCCGTCTCAAAAGGCTTGCGTCGTTAGATTGGCAATGTCAATACCTTGCGGCCTTCATCAGTATCGTAAAAAAAAGGACAGAGAACATGTCATTTGATTCCGACCTGGACCGATTGCGTTACTGGGCAACCTTATACAATGGGGGAATAAATCTCCCCGAGACCCAAGTAAGAGCATTGCAAGGAAGGCGACAATTTCCTTATTTCGGCATAAAAAAGTTCAACTATGCTGATGTCGTGACCGAATTTTACCAATACCTCACAGGACAATAAATCATCCGTGAAAGCACCCTCTTAATTCTTCAGACCATCATTAATATTATTGAGGAGCGGACATATTCTGTATTCTACCACTCTTCAATTCAGTTGCGGAATACGGTTTCACCCCTTGGGTTTCCACCGACAAGACTTTGGTTTTGATTTTAGTGCTAAACCTCACCTTATTATCCTTATTGTCTACAATATAGCCATCAGCTGTAAAATTCTTCTCCACAACCACCTGCTGGTTATCCTGTCTGTGAAAAATATTGTTACGACAGGTCGTACCGTTTAAACTTTTCAGGCGATACTTCTCAAAACCTTCCTGATCCAAGACAAAGGCGTTCAAAATGGCCAACTCTGCCGATGACAACTTATACCCAAAAGGAATATTAACTTCAGCACTCACACGCTCCGACAAAGTTTTAATACTGTAAGTATCCCTATCTACCGCATAAACCAGTTTCCTTACCAGTTTATAAATACCTGGCAACTTGTTGGTCAACGTAAGAGTAAGCACCACTGTACTTGCGTCTTTCTCCACCATTGTCCAATGTTTCACATCAAACATATAACGATAAAACAGCTGCTGCACATCGAGTTCCCAAGCAATTTTGTGAGGTTGGATTTTCTTGACACTGTTGAGATCCACCTTGTCCACATGCCTTCTGTCACGTTTGCTGTAATCGTTCGGATTGTAGCTTTCGATAGAACCTTTGACATCCTTATTGATATAACGTTTGTTCAATTCCATCTTCATCTGGATAGAATCTGCAGGTCCCTTAATGTCGCGCAACTCCACAATATTACCAATCCATTCATCAAACAATACCACTTGTCCACCACTCGTTGCGGTCAAGTCCGACACCACCTTATGACGTACATTTTTTGAAGGGAAATCCACCAATATCCGGTCATACACTTTTTTCAGGAAAGCCTGGATTTCGGCACGTTCCTCTTTTTTGCTTTTCTTTTTCTTACTGTCTTTCTGTACATGCACCACCACCTCGTTCAAAATAACAGGCTGATCTTTCATGGTGATACGCATGCTTTTATCAGTATTGACTTTTGTCAAATCAACGAACATGGTTTCATAGCCCACCAAAGTCACTATCAGACTATCGCGAACACTCGGAATCTCCATCGAAAAACGCCCATTTATATCCGTGATTGTTCCTACTTCAGGATGATTTTTCAGATATATGCTCACGTATGACAAACCTTCGCCCTTTACATTTACCACCTTGCCTTCAATTTTGGCAGCCCAAAGTCCATACTGCATTATACACAGCAATACAACTATAATAATGGATTTGATTTTCATAGCTATTAATATTTTCTAATAGTTTTCGTTTACTTCCGACATAGAATGACAAGCTTTCTGTCCTGATCGACTGTCGTTCCATATAAATAGACCTCTCCTCCATCGGCAAGTTTAAGTTTCCGTCGCAATTCGTCGGCACTAAGCGGAAAATTACGGACCGACACATTGGCCTTTGAAACTTCATTTTTCAACGACATTGCCTCTTTGACAGAAAAAACATGTCCTACTTGAAAGCATCTTCCCGGAAATGTATCCAACAGTATATCAGAAGTATAAAGATGTGTATGAGGATGCAATTTTTCCAGTCCATAACGCACTGCCACCGACTTGAACGCCCCTGCCTTCAGGATGGCGGCATTCGGCTCGTACAAATATTTTTTCACTTCATCGGCATAACTTGGCAAAGCCTCAAGCTCTTCCAGCATAGTGAAACAAAACTTCTCACACAGGTCTTTTTTCAGGTTCACCGCCACAAATTTGACATCTTCTGCCTTCTCTTTTCCCAGCAGAAAAAGCAGCTCCTTGCATTCGCCATCCACCGCCACCACATGCACTTCGAAGGTTTCGGGCAACTGTGCCAAAGCACGTTTGACATCCAACATCGGCGACAGTTTCAGCATCAGCAGACGGCTTCTCTGCAAGAGTATATCCTTATACTGTAATATATTGGGACTACAATCCTCCAGACCAACGACCCTGACACCATGGGTATCGCGACGAGACGGATCGGCATAAATCACATCCATTTCGTCCATCCCCTGCAAAAAGTCCTCCATCGTTGTCTGGTGAATCTGAATATGATCAAGGTGCAACAATTGGCTGTTATAGGCCATTATATCGCATAATTGCCGTTGTGGTTCCACATAATGGCAGCTTGGAAATATTTGGGCAAAGGAAAGGGTATCGATGCCAAAACCGCCGGTAAGATCGGCAAAAGTTTTGCCGTTTTTTTCGGTAGAGACGCAATGCATTGCGTCTCTACGACACAATTCGGTATCGTTCTCTGTAGAAATGCGCCATGGCACGTTTCTACAACACAATTCAGAGACATTCCCTATGGAGACGGGGCACGCCCCGTCTCTACGAATCATATTATTGATAACCAACGATTTGTATCGGGCGGTTTTCTCCGAAGAACATTGTTCCAATGCCAAAGAGGGAGGAAAAACGAAACGAGGGATAGCGCCGAAATACGGCAACTTAGCCCTCGTTTTTTGTCGTCCGTGAATCTGCCGGATGGCAAATTCAACATCTATATCTTTGAATTTTGACTTTTGCAAGGCCAGTTTATTGACATCCTCGTCAATATGGGCATCTATGAATTGCCAAGTGGCCTCATCTGTCATGTTTACACCAAATTAGCGAAGCCCATAAATGCCATAGCCAAGATGCCTGCAGTAATCAGCGCGATCGGCACACCTTTCATTCCCTTGGGTACATTCACCAGTTCCAGTTGCTCACGCAGACCGGCAAAAATAACGATGGCCAGGATGAAACCCAGTGCAGAAGAAATCGCGTAAACCGTGCTCTGAATAATACTGAACTCTTTCTGGGTTACCAGGATAGCCACACCTAAAACGGCGCAGTTAGTGGTAATCAGCGGCAAGAAAATACCCAGTGCCTGATACAACGACGGGCTGATTTTCTTGAGCATGATTTCTACCATCTGCACCAAAGCTGCAATTACCAATATGAAGCAAATAGTTTGCAGGAAGGTAATGTTCAGCGGAACCAGCACATACGCCTGGATGCAAGAGGTGACAAGGGTGGCCAAGGTCATCACAAAAAGAACTGCCGCACCCATGCCAAGGGCAGTATTCACTTTACCGGAAACGCCCAAAAAAGGACAAATACCAAGGAACTGCGCCAATATGATGTTATTGACCAAAACAGCTCCGATTATCATTAATATATATTCCATTTTATTTTAGATTTCAGGTTATAGTGTTTATTGTTTTTGAGCTATGAGCTGTGGGGTTAGAGAATTCAAAATTCAAGGTTCAAAATTCATTGCTCATCGCTCATTTGCTGATTAACTCGCCTTCTTTTTGGACTGCAGATAACGGACAAGTGCGACGGTGAAGCCGAAGACGATGAAAGCTCCGGGAGCCAGGACGAAGATCAAGATACCATCGCCTTGGATGAACTTGTAGTCTAAGAAGGAACCGCTGCCCAGAATCTCACGAACCGAACCGATAATAGTCAACGCGATGGTGAAGCCGATGCCCATGCCGATACCGTCAAGGATGGAATCACCAACGGTGTTCTTGCTGGCAAAAGCCTCTGCCCTACCCAACACGATACAGTTGACCACAATCAAAGGGATGAAAATCCCCAGGCTGGAGGCCAGCGATGGCAAGAAACCTTGGATCAGCAAATCAATCATAGATACGAAGGTAGCAATAATCACGATAAACGACGGGATACGCACCTTATCTGGAATCACATTTTTCAAAAGGGAGATAATGGCATTGGACATCAACAGCACGAAGGTTGTAGCCAACCCCATACCCAGGGCATTTTTCACCGAAGTGGTGACTGCCAATGTGGGACAGGTTCCCAGCACCAGCACGAGAACAGGGTTCTCTTTGAAAAAACCTTTGGTTAAAATATTCAGTTTACTCATGATTTTCCTCCTTTACCTGATTATAAGCAGCAACAGCACGATTCACCGCATCACAAAATGCGCGTGAGGAGATTGTGGCAGCGGTGATGGCATCCACCTCGCCACCGTCTTTCTTCACTTTAAGCGGATTCGCCGCGGGATTCATTCCCACAAACTGCTGAATAAAATGACTTTCGCTATCTGTGATTTTAGCACCAAGGCCTGGGGTTTCGCTGTGTTTCAGCACCGCAGTTCCCAGCACTTTACCCTCGGCATCCAAGCCGACCATAATATCGAAACGGCCACTGAACGCCTTGTTGGTATAGGTCTCGACAGCAGCGCCGCAGCACTGTCCATCTTGATATGCCAAATTAACTTTCACAGGGTCTTTGTCCCCTTCCACGGTACAGGTACATTCTTTCAATTCCCCTTGGAAGTTAGGCAACACCTGGTTGATAGCATCTTTTTTCTTCTGTTGCTGAGCGGCCTCAATCGGGTCTTTTGTCAGCGAATAAACCGCTGCCAATGCGACACCCGCCGTAACGGCAATCAAAGTCAGCGTAATCACCAATTGCAACAGCGTAGATTCTTTCTTTGCCATATTTGTAGCTTTATATTGGTCTAAAATTATTTTGCGTATGTTTTAGGTTTGAAGCCCTTATTGATCAGCGGAACCAAGGCATTCATAATCAAAATAGAGAATGAAACACCTTCGGGATAGGCGCCGAAAAGACGGATGATGATGGTGAGCAGACCGCAGCCGGCACCAAAAATCAGCATGCCGCCACGAGAGGTGGGTGAAGTCACCATATCGGTTGCCATGAAACAGGCTCCCAGCATCATACCACCGGTTACCAGATGGAAGCAGGGGTTGACGTAAGTGGTAGGATCCACCAGATAGAAAATGCCCGAGAACAAGAAAGCGGTCAGCAAGAATGAAACCGGAATCTCCCAGGTGATAACCTTTCTAATCAACAAGAAGATAGCTCCTATAAGGATAGCGATAGCCGACACTTCACCGAAGCTGCCGCCCATCTGTCCCAAGAGCATATCCACATACGAAGGCATCTCTGACATCAGGTCATTGACTGCCTGACCGTTTTTCACACCTTCTTTCAATATACCCAGCGGCGTGGGACCGGTAATCACATCGGCTCCCAGGTTCCAAATAGGTTTTGCCTCAGGCCAAGTGGTCATCTGAACCGGGAAGGAAATCAGCAGGAACACACGACCCACCAAAGCGGGGTTGAAGGGGTTCTTGCCGAGACCTCCGAATGGCATTTTTGCGATGGCGATAGCCACAAACGCACCGATCATCAATATCCAAACGGGCAGGTTTGACGGCACATTGAAAGCGAGTAACAAGCCCGTAATCACCGCCGAACCATCTGTAATGGAGACCTTCCCTTTCAGCATAAAACGCTGAATCAGATATTCGGTCAGCATACAGGTGGCAATGGACACCAAGGTAAGAATAAGTACCGGCAGTCCAAAATAATATACGGACACTGCCAAGGCCGGAAGGAGCGCAATCACCACCGACCACATGATTTTTTTCACGGAATCATCCCCATGCACATGGGGAGAACCGGAAACTTGTAACAATTTATCCATCAGTTCTAATTCTAAATTCTAAAATAGATTGCAAAAATAAGAAAATAATTCTTTGGTTAGGCCATTTTGATGATATTTAAATGGAAAAAATTTCAGACTTGAAAACTTAAAGCTGACAGGTTATAGCTTACCTGTTTCAGAGGACAGAAGCTTTTTTGCAGCCGCATCAAAAGCATCGGGTGTTTGGATTACCAGCAGAGAATGCAGCTGTTCGTCTGTAAAATGAAAGAAATAGGCGAAATAATGCCACAATTCCTTCAGCACCGACAAACATCCATTGGTGCCACGATAGGCCTCCAATGTCTGCTTCAGATCTTCATAAAATTCGTTAAAACGAATGACTTCATCCTTCCCAACTCGAGCCTTCTCCTTATCCTCACAAAATTTGTTAAATCCAGACACATCACCCTTTTCATAAGCAAAACTTTGGATTTCTTCCGCCAACCTCGGATTGCGCAGGACACCCCGCCCCAACAGCCAGGTTTTTATCTGCGGAAATCGAGTGCTTATTCTTTCATAATCAGATACTTGAAAAATATCACCGCTATAAATGACAGGATGCTGGAGAACAGACAGGAACTCTTCCAGAGCATTCCAATCGGGCACTCCTGCATATTGCTGTTCGCCCAAACGAGGATGCACGACCAAAAACTCCAGCGGATATTGATTCAGCCGTCGGGCAATCTCCAGTCCTTCCTTTGGACTGTGCATGCCAAGGCGCATTTTCACCGAAAAGCGGAACGGCAACTTGCAGGCAGCCTCCACCACCGCCTCTACCTCGTCGGGGAAAGGCATAAGACCGCAACCACGGCGTTTGCGCACGATGGGAGCCATCGGGCAACCCAAATTCCAGTTAAAACGGGTATAACCGAACTCTTGGTGCAACGCATCCATAGTGTCAACGAAATGCGAGGGCACAATACCCATCAGCTGGGGGATCAACCCCACCGCGGCATTATTTTCCGGAGCCAGGTCTTTCCATTTCCGCACATTCAGCTTGGACTGTTCCTGGACAGGCACAAAAGGAGAAATAGCGGCATCAAAGCCGCTATAATGTCGAAATAAACAGTTTCGGAAATGATAATGTGTAAGCCCATGCAAAGGGGCCAGCCAGAGTTCAGGCATCTCCTACTCCACCACAAATTTACGCACCAATTCGTTGCCTGACTGCATCATTTTCAGGAAATATGTTCCTGAAGCCAGTTCTTTAAGATCAACGCGGATGTTGCCTGTCAGTCGCTCCATGCTTTTAATCTGCTTGCCGTTGATATCATATACCATAATATCATAGACTTCGGATTGATCGGCAGGATTAACCATCATGTACTCAGTTGCGGGATTGGGGTACAGGTTCATCTTGATTCTTTCGCTGGATTCCACACTGAGATAATCATACTCAAAAGAAATATCATCAATGTATAATTCGGTCTGCTGATTAGCATTCAAGAACGATGAGGAAAAAAACATAATCAGCAATGAGTCGCAACTGACATCGTCCGGGTCAAATTCAATGGGGACTGTAAGTTCTGTATAATTTTCAATTCTATCTGTTACAGCAAGATAGCCGTATGCAGCAGGAGTTTCACCAACTATAAGCATATTGGCAGCACCTTCATCGTAGGCACCTACTAATATTAACATTGTATCTGTAACACCTACAGGAGGAAGATATTTCACATATACCTTCATGGCCGAGGGTACCATGGTGAAAGCATCACCTGTGGACAAAACATTCCGCAATGATGCCAATTCATCCCAGTTAAGATTCTGGATATCACTCATATCAATATCCATGGGATTTAATCCCACCAACTGCTGAATGGTTTCCAAACTAACACTGAATTGACCTGCTGTACCCAATTGAGCCATTCCAGGCCAAGAGAACTGAGGAAGACCATAGTTTGACAAATCCATACCATTGGCGGTCAATTTCAAAGCGTAATCACCGGAATGCGCATCAGTGGTTTGGGATCCAAAATTCAAGCTAACAGGTATAGGCAACGTCATAAAGCCAAGGTTCACATTGACAGAACCCGAAATAGAAGTGGTCCAACCTGTGGGATGTCCGCTTGTCCACTGTTCAAACCCCGGATTGCTAATATTCGGTTGCTGTGCCGACAGCTGCAACGCCGCAACCATGCATACTAAAGAGAATAAAATTTTCTTCATAACAATAATATTTACATTAAATATAACGTCTAACTAATCATTGAATCTCCAATAATTATCCATTTGATTACCAAAATAATCCTCTGGTTTGGTAACATCGAAATCGCCCTGTTGATAAAAACGTTTCATCAATTTCATCTGCCAGGAAGGATCATGTAATTCATCCACCTTGTCGGAATGTAGCAATTCATAGTCATTCGTCACTTCGGCAGGACACCAGAATACAAATTTCACATTATTCTGATCCTGTAAATGGTAGTAATGCCATACCTGATAAGGGTATGTGGAAGGATCAAACGGGGCATCCTTGATATCATTGGGCGGACCATATTGCAAATACACACGACCTCTGTCGGTACGGTATCCTTTCACCAGCTTACTGCCGAATGCCTGTTGCACATACTCCACTTTTTTCTGGTAGGCCAACCACTCTCCCTCCGGATTATTGGGATTACGGGTTAGCCAGAAAGAATAGAAAAACTTCTGGAGCATTTCGAAGCTCACTTTCTTCATACGTTTATCGAAAAAGTCCCGCTCCATACTGGTGGCAATGGGATACATACTTGCCACATAATTCTCCAGTTGTTTTTTGTCGGTAATAGCGGACACAAAAGTATTCTCCACCACGACATCTTTGTAGTTCTCAAGTTGCAAAGACATACCAGGGTTACTGCGTTGGAAGAAGCAGCGATTTACACAATAGACATTAGAGTCCAAATCCATAATCTCGGTCACGAGATTGTAATTGCCAGATGGCAGCTGGTAGATGTTAAAGCGACTGAAAACCAGGGCTACCGGGGCGGTTTTCACATCCAATATCTGAATCGACTGGGGTGTAGCCAGACGATGGTTTTCCAAAAACTCAATATAGCACTTGGCTAAAAAATGTTGGTCTTTGCCAAAAAAGCGCTCTGTATTATACACTTCCATCACAAAAGGAAGGTTATATATATTTTCTCCCGCGAAGTTATAGAACAACGGTGTCATGGAAAAACCGTATTTGGCGTACAGGTCGCCAGGTTCCGCGGCACGCACATCACTCAGCAGGTCAATCCCCGAAGTGCAAACGTTATCCTTCGAGAAATGCACGGAGATAAAATCAACATAATGAATAGTATCCGTATTTCCGTGCAGGTCTTTGATGGTGAATGCCAAATAGTAATCGCCATTGTCCACAGGCAGATTGCGCACATCACCGAAGTCAGGACGTCCACTGACCACTGAATCCGCGAATGTCTCACTACCAAGGATATAGCGAAGATTTTTCACCACTGTATCGTTCTGAATGACATCCACATTAATCAACACTTCAGCTTCATAACGCTGTTGGTCATTCAAAGCGTAGGCGACAGTATTGCCGCCCACGCGAAATGTAAATTCTATATAAGGCTGAATCTTATCGGTGGCATACGCCTTATGGTTCAGCATAATCTTCATGCCCTGCCCCATGGCTAATGAGGCAGAGGCACAGAAGACGAATAATATCAAAAAAAGTTTCTTCATATTATTTTTTTAATTAGTCACCCAAGGTGGCTACCATCACAGCCTTGATGGTATGCATGCGGTTCTCAGCTTCGTCGAACACGATACTGTTCTTGGACTCGAATACCTCTTCAGTCACTTCGATACCATCCAAACCGAACTGTTTATGCACGTCGCGTCCCACTTGGGTTTCGAGGTTATGATATGCGGGCAGGCAGTGCATGAACTTGCAGTTCGGATTACCAGTCATATCCATAAGTTGCTTGTTCACCTGATAAGGCTTCAGCATGTCGATTCTCTCTTTCCAAACTTCAACGGGTTCACCCATGGATACCCAAACATCGGTATAGATAAAATCGCAGCCTTTCACACCCTTCTTCACATCGTCGGTAACGGTAACCGTAGCGCCAGTTTCCTTAGCGATAGCCTTGCAAGTGTTGATAAGTTCCTTGTTGGGCTGCAGTTTCTTGGGAGCCACGATACGAACATCCATGCCCATCTTGGCACCACCCACCATCAGGGAGTTGCCCATGTTGAAACGGGCGTCGCCACAATAAGCGAAAGTCACCTTGTTGAGAGGTTTGTCAATATGCTCCTGCATAGTCAAGAAATCAGCCAGAATCTGAGTGGGATGGAATTCGTTGGTCAGACCGTTCCATACGGGAACGCCAGCGTATTTGCCCAATTCTTCCACGATATCCTGACCAAAGCCACGATATTCGATACCATCATACATACGACCCAAGACGCGGGCGGTGTCTTTCATGGATTCCTTGATACCGATTTGGGAGCCAGTAGGACCCAGATAGGTTACATGTGCGCCCTGATCTTTGGCAGCTACCTCGAAAGCACAACGAGTACGGGTGGAAGTCTTCTCGAAAATAAGAGCTATATTTTTACCTGTCAGATGAGGCTGTTCGGTGCCTGCATACTTGGCAGCTTTGAGGTCTGCAGCAAGTTTCAGGAAAAATTTGATTTCTTCAGGAGTGAAATCCAATAATTTCAGGAAGTTTCTGTTTCTTAAATTGAAAGCCATAATTTTAAATTTTTATAGATTAATATTAAAGTATGAATAGTCTAAAATATGTGGTCGCAAAGATACAAAAAAATAATGAGTAAATGTGCAAATTAGTTAATTAGCAAATTAGCTGATGAAAAAAAAATTTTTTTTGTGTGAGGTATTGAAAAATTTTGTATTTTTGCAGCCGCTTTTCAGCGATGGGGCGTTAGCTCAGTTGGCTAGAGCGTTTGACTGGCAGTCAAGAGGTCGTGAGTTCGATTCTCATACGCTCCACAAATTTTTTTTATTTTCCATTCCGACATTGTTCCTGAAAATTGAAAGATTTTTTTCAAATTCTCCCAAAAATCAATGAAGGTTCCGTTTTTGTCATTTTCTGATTTGTAAACAAAAAGATTCACTTTTTCATCAAAGCTGACAAGAAAATAGCATTAATACAATTATTTGATTATTAGTATTTTATAACTTTTTACACTTGATTTTTAAGGGGATATGCCCTACTTTTGGTCTCCTAAAAAACAAGGATTATGAAAGAGGAACTTTTACAATATCTGTGGCAGCATCAAATATTCCGACACGATGGGCTCCATAGCACTGACGGGCGTGAAATCCATATCATCAGTCCCGGCTTGATGCACCATGATGCGGGTCCAGACTTTAAACAAGCGATTATCCGCATCAACGATTTTATCTGGGCAGGAGATGTGGAAATTCATGTCAATGGCTCCGACTGGTACAAACACAAACATCAGAAAGATGATAAATATTTGTCTGTGATTCTGCATGTGGTGTATCATGCCGACATGGATGTAATCCGCAAAGACAATGAAATCATTCCCACTTTGGAATTGAAAAATTACATTCCGGAAGAGATGCTGGAGGAATACCGCAAACTTACCCTGTCAACGAATCCGCTACCTTGTGGAAATAGTGCGGATTCCATTCCTTCGTTAACGATGAGCTCCATACTTTCCGCACTGACTGTGGACCGTCTGATCCGACGGCAAGAACAGCTTTTCCGTTCACTCAGCAGAAGTCACAAAGACTGGAATGAACTGACATACAAAACTTTAGCCACCAACTTTGGGTTCAAAATCAACGCCACAGGTTTTGAGTTACTGGCACAAAGTCTTCCCTACAAAGTGCTGCAACGCCATGGGGAATCGAAAATGCAGATTTATGCCCTGCTTTTCGGGCAAGCAGGCTTGCTTCCTGCAACCATTGACAGGGAGGAGAACGAAGCTCTTGACGACTACTTCAAACAATTGCTTGCAGAATATGATTTTTTGCGTTACAAATATCGTCTTTCCCCTCTCAATCCGGGAATATGGAATCTCCTTCGGCTGCATCCCATTAACTTTCCAGGAATACGGATTGCGCAGTTCAGCGAGCTGCTGTACAGCTGCGGGGATTTGTTCAATGAACTGGTCCTTGAAGAGGACTTCGGACGCATACAAGAGCTATTCACCAGCATTCGCCCTGACGAGTACTGGCGAACTCATTTCCAACCGATGAAAGTCACCCGCCCCCACCCTGTTCATCTGGGCAAAGAATCCATCAATCTATTGTTTATCAACAGTATAGCGCCATTAAAATTCGCTTTTGGCAGCTTCAGCGGACAAGACATAATGAAAAGCAAGGCCATTGAATTATTGGAAGACTGTCCTGCCGAGAACAACCATATCACGCGCTTGTTTCTATCCTATTCTTTTCCTAACAGAAACGCATCTGACTCGCAAGCATTGTTGGAACTATACTCTTCCTTTTGTAAAAAGAGAAAATGCTATTCCTGCCCAGTGGGGCAATACGTGGTGGCAAAATGTTGTGAAGAGGGTTTAGGAAATAGGATATAGGAAATAGGGGTATTTCAAAATTCAAAATTCAAAATTCAGAATTCAAAAACTGACACCATTGTCTGTTTTCCTGTTTTCAGCAAAATTGAGTATTTTTGCAAAAAATTTCAAAAACAGAGCAACGTTTTTGAAGAAACTTCGTCTTTATATTGTAATGTATGAAACAGATGATTAAAGACAGGGATATTGTAGCGGGATGCAAAGCCGATAAGCCCAAGAGCCAGAGACTGTTATATGATCGATATAGCCGCATGGTCATGGGTGTCGCATTGCGTTATTGCTCGAATCCGACAGAGGCAGAGGATATTGTACAAGAGGTGTTCATCAAAATATTCACCAGCATACATCGCTTGCGCGATGAGGCAACGCTGGCCAGCTGGATTCACACCATTGCCACAAGGACCTGCATTGACATGCTGCGAGCAAAAAAACGTCCATTGACCATTCCCTACGAGGAAATGCCAACGGAGATAGGCGACATGAGCTGCAACTATTATGATGACATCCCCACTGAACAACTGCTGACATTCATCCAGGAATTACCTGAAGGCTGCCGCACCGTATTCAACCTCTGCGTAATCGACGAATTGAGCAACGAAGAGGTAGCCGCCATGCTTTCATGCACAGAAACCACAGTGCGAGCACAATGCTGCAAAGCCCGCAAATTATTGAAACAGAAAATTGAATGCTATGAAAAAACATATTGACGAAATCTTCAAAGATAAATTCAATGAATTTGAAGCCCCCGTTTCTGATGGTCTGTGGGACAAAATCCAGCAGAATACGGACTGGCAGAAACATCTTCGCCAGCAAAAAATCAGGAATCTGACCATATACGGAGCACTTGCCGTAGTGGTAATCAGTAGCTGTATTGCATTAATATATCAGCGGAATCACGCTGATACCAAGGCTTTTAACCAAGAAACATCTATGGAACAAACCTTTGAAGAAACCAGTCCGACGACTCCCGCAAACGCTCCCGAAGCCAATCCGGCACCTATAGAGACCGGCATAACAGAAAACATTGAAAAACAAGTTGCAGAAAGCGACGCCGCCAACACCCAGCCAACGAACACAGGTGACAATGCCACCATCGAGAACATTGCAAGCGAGAACAATGTTTCCAATCAAGAAACGATTGACAATCCCACAAATCCAATGCCGGTTCAGTCCAGCAACCCCAATAGCAAACCAGTTCCTGACAATTCAGGTAAAACCACGACAAACGAGAACAACACCAAAACAGAAAACACCATACAGCAAGCTGTAAATGAAACAAATAGCGAGCCAAACAATCTTACAGACGCCGCTCAGCGAGGCTCCCTGTTTTCCATTCCCAATGCCTTTACTCCCAACGGTGATGGCCTGAACGACATTTTCAAACCTGTCACGGCAGCCAGCATCATGCAATACCAAATGGACATCTTCACAATGAACGGACAGCATGTTTTCACCAGCAAAAGCCTCGATTACGGCTGGAATGGTGAACAACAAGGCGGCAATGCAAACGGAGGTTCCTACATCTATATTATTAAATACAAAGATGATAAAGGCAAGGAACATATTGACAAAGGACAGTTATTATTAATTCGATAAGGAGCATTTATCAGCTTTTTTTTTATGTACCTTTGCCTTCAAAAAAGGAAATATGCAGGCAGTTAACAGGACGCAATCACCAAAAATTCACGATTTTACGGGTTTCAGACTTCAGAAGCCTCTTGTTTCGCGCCTAAGCAATGGCATTCCTTTAAAACAATTTGTCAATCCGCAATTAGACCTGCTTCATTTCATCATCAAAATCAAAGCCGGGCGTTATTACGAGCACAAAAAAAATGCAGCTTTGTTTTGTTACCTGTTGCTCAAAGAAAGCTCTTCAAAGCACAGCAGTAGTGAAGTGGATGAATTCTTGGACTATTACGGGGTGAGTTATACGGCCAACATCACCATTGAGTATGTCACCATCAATATTATCATTCCCCGAAGCAATTGTTTAAAAGTACTTCCATATATCTTTGACTTTCTGGCGTATCCT
Source organism: uncultured Bacteroidales bacterium (assembly GCA_905233625.1). GTDB lineage: Bacteria > Bacteroidota > Bacteroidia > Bacteroidales > WCHB1-69 > RUG11690. The sequence continues at coordinate 109,929 of CAJOFJ010000006.1, forward strand.
TCGTTTAAGGGGAAAAATTTAGAAATAATGCGGAAACGCAAACTCATGGATTTAGCCTATAACAGAGAGAAAGTGTCGTATTGCGCCTCACAACTGATGTTGCATCATATTTTCGGTGAGCAAAATCCGGCAGGACAGATCCAAACTGAAGAACTTCTCAAAGACATTACATTAGAAGATATACAAAGTTATCATCAACAAAGTTTTTGTGCGGAAAACATCCGGCTTTTTGCGGCAGGCAACATTGACCAATACATCCACAAAGCACTTGTTCAGTTATTTGAAACCGTGCCATGCGGAACGGCCTCATCAATATCCGTCACGCATATCGCATTCCCCAAAGCCGACCCCATTGTCGATTACCATGAGAAATGCATCCAATCATCCTTTTTTCTTTGTCAACAAAGCATTTCCTACCACGATCCGCAACGACGAGATTTCAACATTTTATCCACTATTCTTGGCGGCTATTTCGGTTCACGGCTCATGAGCAACCTGCGCGAGACACATGGTTACACATACGGTGTGAGTTGTGACAGTTTGTATTTTTGCGACTCCTCTGTTTTTTACATAGAAAGTGAGGTTAACGTGGATGTCACCCGCCAAGCCATTGAAGAAAGCCTGAAAGAAATTGACAGATTGAGCCATGAACCTGTTCCGATGGAAGAGCTGGAATCGGTAAAAAGTTATATGGCCGGACAATTGCTACGAAAAGTCGACAACACCGTCTCATACATGACCCAATACAGCAAATGGGATGATTTTGATCATGATGAAAGCGAATTTGAAATACAGATGCAAAGCATTCAGGCCTTCACCACAGAGAAAAGCATGTGTTTAGCTCAAAAATTATTACAAAAAAACAACTTCACCAGCATTATTTCAGGAAATATTCAATAACTTTTTTCGTTATTAAACATAATTATGAAGAACAAACATATACTTGCGATCCTGTGCAGCATGCTGACCCTGTCGGTCTGGGCTATTGAGCCCCCTACCCTGCAGTGTATCAACATGAACCACAACGCCACGGACTGTCAAGTATTCTGGAACCACCCTTACCTTTATGCCGGCATCGCCACCATCGAGGTTTGGGTTAGCACCTCGCAAAATGGTCCCTACTATTTGGGATCTACCACCAATGCAGGTGACACCGTTTGTTCCACCCAGTTCAACTTCAACAATGTTTTCGGTCCCACTATCGGCCCCAACGTAGAAGAGCTGTACTGCTACCTCCTTGTGCGACCCGATGCTGCCCATACCTCAGAAGGCATAGCCATCTCCGACACCATGCGGTCCATGAAACTGCAATTGACTGCCACCGGTAGCAATCCTACCCAGAATAGTATCGCCTTACTGCAATGGACCTTACCCTCCCCGTTTCCCTCCACCTGTGACGGACAAGACTTTTCTATCTGGCGCAAGGGTTCCCACGATTTCGACTACATCCGTATCGGCCAAGTGAGCCAATCCGTCACCACATACCGCGACACCATTGATGTATGTTTAGATGACTACAGCTATTATGTCAGAATTTTCAATTACGCCCAAGACATCAACCCCGCTTGTCAGTTCAGGACTAGACCAAAAGTCAATACATTTTCGGATGCCACCCCTCCTTCCACTCCTATTTTGGACAGTGTAAGCGTCAATGCCACAACGCAACGGATAGAATTGGGCTGGACACAAAGCTCCTCAGATGCCATCGGATGCATCATCTACCATGCCACCAGTGCCAGCGGTCCCTGGCCTTCTATCGACACTGTATTGGGCACCCACTGGATTAGTCCTGATCACCAGGGAAACACCATGCACTATTATCGTATCGCCGCTATTGACAGTTGTTTTGCCAGTGAACGCACCATTGCCGGCAACATGACAACATACGCCCAAAACAACATCCTTGTTTCCGTGGCCAGCATGGATGTTTGCCTGAAAAAAATAAAACTGCAATGGAATCCATACGAAAACATGACTGACGGTGTGGGAGAATACAAGATTTTTTATTCCCAAGACCAAGGACCTTTCCTGTATCATGGATCGGTCAACGGCAATACCACTTCCTACGAATTCAATGGTCTTCCCACCAACCATCAGTACCGTTTTATTGTAAGGGCAATTAACACCAGCGAAAATATCAGTTCCTCCTCGTGCCATTGCGATGTCACCAACTACACTGAAGAGGAAAGCACCGATTTTTGCTATATCCGATATGCCTCTGTGATTGACAATCAATATGTTGAACTTCGTTTTCTGACAGATGGAAACAACACACCATTCACCTCCATCTCCCTCTATAGAAGTATAAATAACGCACAGAATTTCAATCTGATAGCCAATATCAACTATCAGAATGGCCAAGCTAATTACAGCTATGAAGACTACGATGCTGATGTGAGCGGAAGTATCAACTATTACAAAGCCGTATTAAATAATGAGTGTGGGGCTGAATCCGCCAACTCCAACATCGTCCACACCATTCTGTTGACTGGCGAGGGCAATGCAGCACAGGAAAATGTGTTGCAATGGAATAACTACGGAGAATTTAACGGGGGAACCGCTTCTTACAGTATCTATCGGAAGGTGGAAATCAGCCCATTATTCACTGATATTGAAAACGCCTTGGTGGCCAGTGAATTCAATACATACAGTGACAATGTCTCCGATCTTTTCGAAATGGGCTCGCATTTCCAGTATTATGTGGTGGCACAGGAAGGCCCCAACGAATACGGTTTTGCTGATGAAAGCTATTCCAATATCGTTGACGTGGAACAATTTCCCAACACCTATATTCCCAATGCTTTCTGTCCGAACAGCACCGTTTTGGAAAACAGCATCTTCAAGCCTGCCAATTCCTTCATGAACACCGAAGGTTATATTTTCACAATATATTCCCGTCAAGGAGAGATTGTCTTCATCACCAACGATATCACCAAAGGTTGGGACGGCACCGAGCAAAAATCGGGCAAGGCAGTTCCTCCTGGAATGTACGTTTACCGCATGGAATACATTCGTCCCGATGGCAAGAAAGTCGTGAAAAACGGAACGGTGATGGTGATATACTAGGAGTTAAGAATTAAGAATTAAGAGTTAAGAGTTAAGAGTTAAGAATTAAGAGTTAATTCAAAGATTCTGAACATTTAACTTATAGTCATTACAGTCCCAAGAACAGGCAAACGACACCGACCACAAGTCCAACCGCCATGTTCAGGGCTTTCATCAGGAAAAAGTTTTTACGTGACTGCGCCAGCAAGGGCAAGGCTCCATGGCCGTCCTGAACAATAGAGCTGACCAGCAAAATGCCGAACGGGATGGTGCCGTTCATGAACATCACCACAAAAACCAAATGCGGTCCCGACTCGGGGATAATGCCAATGAACACCGCCAGCAGCATGAGAATCCACAAAGTCCAATGAGATTGTCCTATCAAGCTGTCCACGTCCACAAAGAGATACAAGAATTTCAAGCACAACAGCACCCCAAAAGTCCAAAGGAAAATGGAGATAAAATGGTGTTTGATAACATGCTCCCACAAGTGCGACTGCAGGAAATGCTCTGACGACAATGCCACCACAACCAGAGTGATACAAGCTAAAATCAAGAAGAAGATATTCTCCCATGCATCCGGGTCGTTATGCCCGTGATGATGCTCGCCACAGTGTTCTTCATGAGCTTCGGAACACTCAGAATGCATGGAAGCATGGGCCTCACAGCACTCTCCCTCATGATGGTGTTCCTGACACTCACCATCATGGTGATGATGAACTTGCTCAACACTGTCATGTGAAATTCCCACATCGGGCAAAACCCCATGCTGATGTGCCAAAGAACCCGTAAGAATTGCCACAATATAGAGAATCAATCCGAAGAGCAACAACGCCTTTGGGAAAGACATATTTTTCAGATTTCTGAAAGACAACTGAGCTTTAGCCCGTCCATGCTCATGATGTTCCACCCCACTCTGCTCTGAGGCAAGCTCCTCTTGCATGCATGATTCAGAAGGAACTTCATGCTGCTGTTCATCCACATCATCATGTCCCTTATGCACCTCAAAGCCATGGGTTTCCAGCACAAATTTCTTTTTTCTGAATAGCAAGTGAGTCAGCTCACCCGCCACCAAAGCAATCAGCAGCAGCACCCCAGACAGAATCAGCGTCCACTTGGGACTATAGGCCATCAGCACGAAGGCCTCGTCGCCGAAAGTGGCAATCATACCCGCCACCAACGCCCCGAAAGACATAAGATTGTGGGTAAACAGCGACACAATGGCAAAACCACCGATACAACCGGGAATCAAGCCCAAGAGGGTTGCCAGCAGAATCTGCATAAACGGACGATATTGCAGCTTGCTCATCCACTTGCCCGCCGATCCGACGTTGACGAACTCAATCAGCAACATCATGATCATCACCAAGCAAGTCAGGGTGAGTGAACTCTTCAGCACTTCAAGAATGATCTCCATATATTCCATACCCAGATACTTGAATTATCTTTTTACATAAACTGACTCAAAACTGGTACGTCCCATCAATGAGCGTCCCAAGGTCACTTCGTCGGCATACTCCAACTCTTCACCAATACCCACTCCACGGGCAATGGTAGTAATCTCCGACACTTTATCCTTGATATTCTTATAAATATAAAAATTGGTCGTGTCGCCCTCCACCGTTGCAGGAAGTGCCAGTACTACCTCTCGCACTCCGCCCGCCTCAATGCGGTCAAAGAGCTCCTGCAGGCGCAACTGGTTGATGCCGATGCCATCCATGGGTGATATCACACCGCCCAGCACATGATACACACCGGCATATTGGTTAGTGTTCTCAATGGCAATCACATCGCGGATATCCTGCACCACACAGATCATGGCATGGTCGCGTTTGGGGTTTTCGCAAATATCACAAACATCCTTGTCCGACAGGTTAAAGCAGTTTTTGCAATAGCACAGATGCTCCTTCAGATTGTCAATAGCAGTAGTCAATGCTGCCACCTCCATCTTGTCCGCCTTGACCAAATGCAGGGTCAGACGCAAAGCCGTGCGCTTGCCGATGCCCGGCAGCTTGGCAATCTCGTTCACCGCATTCTCAAGATGTTTGGAAAAGAATTCTAACATATTTTATTTCAATAAATTATTGATGTATTGAATCGCCAAAATATTACGAGGCGACACAATATCAATCCAACCGCTTTCAATAGGATACAGATGACCCTCTCTGACTGCCCTCAATGAAGTGTAAGGCTTGGTTTTGCCATACATTTCCAAGTCTTCCTTCCGAATCAGGATGATATCGGGGTCGGCTTCGAAAAGGTATTCGCGGCTCACGCTCCAGGATGTCAGATCTTTACCAATATTCTCTCCCCCGGCTGCGGTGATAATCTCATGAATATGAGAGTTTTGAGGGGCCGTGAAATCGCCCTGCTCACCAAAGCCCACCACATAATACACTTTCTTCGGAGCCAAGGTAGTATCAATATGAGACTTGACCGAATCCAGCTGATTATGAATCTTTTGGATTTGCGCATCGGCCAGTTCGTTCTTGTCCAACAATTGACCAATAACCGACAAAGCGTCGCAAAGGCCCTCCAATTTGGTTTCCTCACGGATCACCACCACCTTCAAACCCGCACGTTCCATCTTCTCCATGTCCTGCTTGGTGACAATCGAACCAATCAGCACCACATCAGGATTCAAGGCTACCAGCGATTCCACATTGATATTCTGCATCCCCCCTACCCTGTGCATGGTGTCGGTAGCTTCGGGGTAATGGCAAAAGTCGGAGATGCCCACCAGTTTGTCGCCATCTTCCAGCATAAACACCATCTCGGTGATAGCGGGCGACAGGGAGATAATACGTGCCGGCACCGAATCGAGTTGCACCCGGTTACCGTAGCAGTCGGTATAATCAAAAAAAGAAGCCTTTTCACCCTGCTGGGAGGGTGAAAGGCATGATATCGTCAGACTAAGCAGTAAAAAGAACAGCAGTCTAACTGCAAAAGATTTATTCACAGCTTATTTCAATAATTGTTGGTTGTATTTTCTCAAAGTTTCCAGAACATTCACTTTCACATGGATGTAATCGTCCACGCCTGCGGCATTCAATGCTTCCATGGCCTCGGTCGGATTACCAGCAATCAGCACAGGAGTCTGTGGCAGTTTAGCCTTCAGTTGAGTGGCGAGTTCCACACCCAAAGTAGCGTATTCCTCATCGGAGCTACAAATTGCTATCAGGTCGGCTTTTTGCTCTTCGGCAGCCTTAACGCCCTCTTCCACTGTCTTATAGCCAGCGGTCTCGGCAATCTCGTAGCCAGCGCAGCCGAAGAAATTAGAAATGAATCCTGCACGGGCTTGGCGCATGGCCAAATTACCCACCTTCAGCAAGAACACCTTCGGACGATGATGTTCCTTGGCATAGCGCTCGGTAGCCAGACGCAATTCCTCGAAAGCCATAGCGCCACGGTATGTGCGCAAACCGATACTATCGTCATTCTTCAAACGCTCAATTTTATCGGCCATTTGCTCGTTGATATTCGGGAACTGATTAGTACCCAAGAAAATATATCTACGGGTGGCGATTTTCATATCGCGATTCTGGCAGCTGGCCTCGATCTCGCGTTTAATCTCACCACTGCCAATCAACTGGATCATACCGCCTTCGGCCTCCACATGCTGGAAGAGTTTCCATGCATTTTCAGCAATTCCATCAGTCAGATTCTCAACGTAATAAGAACCAGCGGCAGGATCAACCACCTTGTTGAAATAGGATTCTTCTTTCAGGATTACCTGCACGTTGCGACTGATACGACGTGAGAAATCATCAGCTTCCTTGTAAGCTACATCGAAAGGCTGCAGCGAGATGGCATCAGCTCCACCCAAAGCGGCGGCCATACCTTCGGTCGTATTACGCAGCATATTCACATAGGGATCGTACAGTGTTTTGTTCCAAACAGAGCCCACTGTATTGATTTGCAACTTGTAACCGCAATCGCAAGTCGGCTGGTACTGGTCCACCATGGTAGCCCAAAGCAAACGGGTGGCACGCAGTTTGGCGATTTCGAAAAAATAGTTGGAACCCACGGAGAGGGTCAGCTGGATTTTCTTGCAAGCCTTGCCCACGGGAATACCATGTTCAGTAGCGTAAGCGATATATTCGTTGGCAATGCCCAAAGAATAAGCCAATTCCTGAACGATGGTGGCGCCAGCGTTATGTAAAGCAATACCATTGACGTTCACCAGCTTGAAGTTCTTCATATCAGCAGCCAACTCGTGCAGCTTCAGCAACTCAGCCATATCGGCCTCCTGGGAACGATAGAATTTGGTGCGTTTCAGATAATACGTAATAGGATCAAAATTAATGCTACCCATCACGGCTTCTTTATCAATATTATTGTCCGTCAGATATTGGACAAACAAAGTCATGAAATCCACATAATTCTGGGCATGACTGAACTGCAGACCAGTCTTGGTGCAGTCTATACCCTTCAGCAAAGCGGCCATATCATTGACATCCTTCACGTTCTTCACATTGAAGGCGATGGTATTGGCCCCGCGTTTCAGGGCGTCAACGGCAATGGCATTGGCCTTCAACAGGTCGGTCTCGGCCACTTCCTGCACAATTTGCCAGTTGTTATTGTCTTTTTTTGTTCCACGGGTATAAGGGAACTGGGCCGGCATCGTGTCAAGATAATCCAGATCTTTCAGGTCTTCGGCACGGTAATAGGGGCGCACATTAAAACCTTCATCGGTACGCCATATTAATTTCTTTTGGTAGTCGGCTCCTTTTAAGTCCTTGATAATCACATCTTCCCACTGTTCAGTAGTGACAGGTGGGAACTCGCTGAATAATTTTTCTCCGCTCATTCTGATAAAATTAAAAATAGTCTGCAAATTTACGGATTTTTTTGGATAAAAAAAGCAAAAGCAAAAAAAAATTCATGGATTTTATGTAATTTTGCATGCTAATCTCAAGAAGTATGAAAAAAACAATTTTTATATTGATAATCAGCCTGTTAGGCATAAAAACATTCGCACAGAATCCCGATGCTATCTGCGGCATCTATCACATGGTGGATCCATTTTCAAAGGAAGGCTCGCAAGTAGAGATATACAGAGCTGCCAATGGGGATTATGAAGGAAAAGTGGTATGGGTGGAAAATCCCAAGAAGAAGAAATTTCTCGGCTTGGTCTTCATGACCACGTTGAGATACAATGCCGAGAAGAATGAGTATCAGAACGGCACACTTAAATATCCCGGAAAAGCTGGCACTTTCAGCACATTTATGAGCATTGTCGATAACAAGAAACTTAAAGTCCGTGGTTACTGGGGCTTTGCCGCCTTAGGCAAAACCATGTACTGGTACAGAGAGGATAAAGTAAGGGTGCAGAAGGACTAAAGTAGTTGTTAGATAACAGTTTACAATTAACAGTTAAGAATTCAAAATTCAGAATTCAAAGTAGCTTAGTTTTCGACTTTCAACTAAAATGAGGTGGTAACCGAAAGTCCCATACCGTAGGAGGCGGGGACAGAGCGGCAGACACCGCCAACACAGAGGATTCCTTCACGGGTCTTGCCGAAGTTGAGGGCAATGCGGGTGGTATGCCATACAAATGCAGCCGAAACATTGTAGTAATGAATCCGTTGTCCCTTCACTGAATTTCCATAATTCCACTGGTCACCGACAGAGATGAACCATCGGGGGCTGATAGAATACTCCAGCATAGCGTACAGCCAGCTTCCCACATCTTCTTTAGTATAAAGATGCTGCAATTCAAGACGCAAGGCATGTTTGGTATTGATTTTGCAAGTCAAATCCGAAGAAACCAAATGTCCCTGCAACATACCGCCATGGCCTTGCAGCACATCCATATTATAAGTAATGTAGTTGTACGCCAGAATCAGCTTCCAACGCTTGTCGAAACGATGGCTGAATTCGATACCCACATCCTGATACAGCAGTTTCTTACCGAATTTAAAGAATCCAGACTTATAGCCTTCGGTTCCTGACATGGTACCCAGTGAATCGGCCAGCGGCACGGATACCCGATCAATATCATGGAAACGGGAAAAATTAAAAGTGATGTCGGTGCCATATTTGCCACCAAGTTTTGTCTTTTTGGGAATTTGGTAATTCACCTGCAACTGGGCACCAATCTGACCATTAGGCTGACTGGCATAGCTATAGTTGCTGATCAGCTGATAGGTGTACTGGCGGTTGATAGCGGGTATGTAATTAATGGCCAGCACTGGTGTTTTCGCCAGGGCCAATCGCTGAGAGCGGAAATCCATGTTGTCGGAACGGATAAACGAAGCCGACACACCAAGCCCTTTCATTGAGTATGTAGCGGAGAGGAACAAAGCATTTCCTTTCTTATAGATAAACTGATTGGTGGCATTGGGATCATTAACTTTTTGAGCAAATTCTGCCTCAAAACGAAAACCCTCGTAGCCAAAATTCAGCCTGGTGCTCCAACATGCCACATTGGCAGGAATTTTTTCAGAAAGAATTATCCCCTCTGTCTGTCTGTCCGTACCCGGGAAAAGGTCCACATAAATATCGTAGTCCGACTTCTCGTATTTGCTCACAAAACTACCGCCAACCGTAGCCGTGAAACCTTTTTCAGAAATCACTGGAAAGATATCGCCGAATGCGAATTCACCATCTATCCCTCGAACAAAATCTTGACGATATTTATAATCAAAATCGAAATTTTCGCGTTGGATACCCCATACGCCCTTAATCGTGATACCTTGATACGGGGTCAATTTGATGCGGGCTCCAAGAAGACTGTTATCGACACCCAGCTGGCGTTCTTCATACGAACGCAGGGTAAAACCATTACCGAACTGTTCGTAGAAAGTACCCGCTGTCACCTGAATGATTTTATGCTTATAATCAAAATAAAAGCGAGTCAAACCCTGACCTTTGTAATCAATTTTCTCGAAATCAATCAAAGGGAAAGAATAAAACTCGTATTGGGCCCCAACGGTAAAACCGCCATTATTGTACATCAGGCTGAGATACGTATTGGCACGCACCTTGGAATCAACCGGCTCGGCGCCGATAAGCGAATCGGGGATGTAATACATGCCGTTGAATCCGAACTCACCGCTGATTTTGCCGTTTCCCACCACATGCTGGGACTGGGCAACAAAGACAAAACCACACACGAACAAAATGAGGCAAGTAAGTTTTGCCAGTTTATAGATGTTCCTCATATTATTTCTTGATAAGTTTCAACAATTCCTGATAAACCTCCTCCTCAGAGCCCGGTGCGTAAGAGGTGTGCTGCCACACGATTTCGCCATTGCCGTTAAGAATGCACAGATACGGCACATCGGGCACATTCATGGCGCGCTTGAAATCCCAGTTGGGGTCTTGCAAAACCTCATAATCCCAACCCTTACCGTTGACGAAGGGAGCCACACGGGCAGCGGTTTTGGAATCATCGATAGAGATCGCGTACAATTTCACACCGGTTTCTTCCACCCAATCGTCATATACATCGGCAATAGCCAGCAATTCGGCAATACAAGGCTTGCACCAAGTTGCCCACAGACTGATGATGACGGGTTTTCCATCGTTTTTAATGTCACCGGTATTGAATGTTGAGCCGTTCAAGGTCTTTATATCCACCGCGGGAAGTTTAGGATATTGTTTGGCTTTCTCCTGTCCTTCTTGAGCATAAATCAATGAAACAGAAAGAATTAAGGCGATCACAAGGGCTATTTTTTTCATATTTTATTTGTATTTAATATTATTGAAGAATACAAACTACAAAGATACAAAAAATTTGGAAAAGATTAATCTATAGGTCTATAAATTTTCCCAAAATAAAGCCAAGACATGATATTTCCCTGTAGAGACGTTTCAGGAAACGTCACTACAAAAAGAATTACTGTATCCTGTCCCCTATAACCTGTATCCTTTTCCGCCACAACAGATATATTCCGACCGCTGCCAAGACAATCGCCACACCCAGAATATACGGCCAGCCATGAATATCTGAGAATTTCAGATTATCCATATCAAAACCACGACGCGACATGACAAAATCGGAAAGGATATTCATACTGTTATGCATGAAGTGAGCCAGTATGGGCAACCACAATGAGCCACTCCAATAGCACAGGTAACCCAGATAGGCTCCTATCAGCATACGGGGAACAAAACCGGAGACTTGGAAATGTATCGCACTGAAAATGAAGGCTGTAATCCAAATGGCCCAATGCGGACTTTTTGTCCATTTCTGCAAAAAAGGCTGGATGGTGCCACGGAACATCAACTCCTCCCCTACCGCCGGCAATATGGCCATCACGAAGATGTTGATCAGCATAATACCGATGCGAGAATCCCGGATCATCAGTTCTCCCAACTCTCCGTTCTGCTTGTCCATACGACGCATCCATTCATCCAAGCCAGCCAAAGCATCCGGCAGTTTCCATCCTTCGTTCCATTCAGCCAAAGCCCACACAATAGGAATCAACACCAGAGACATCACAATGACGATATTGCTCATCCTATAACCCGGTGCCTTGTTCAGTTTGTTGTAACTGAAGAAATTACGCTCTGACAAATAGCTGAACAACAAAGCGGGCAACATAAAAGTGCCCACAGAGCTGAATGACAAGGCAATGCGATAATATGCCGCTTGGTCAAGAGCATTAGTCGGCTTGCTGAAACCAAAACAGATGCTGTCCACAATAATGCCCACCACCGAAGCTACGATCATACAGCCCACAATCAGAGCCAAGAAGATAAGGATTTGCACAAAGCGGTTCTGGCCCTCGAAGAAGGGAATTTTTGTTGGTGAAAAAGGATTGGATTCCATCAATTAACAATTAACAATTAATAATTAACAGAGAATCAACATGTTATTTCAGGAAGGCGATGATGTCGCCTTTGTGTACTTTCTCACCGGGTTTTACAACAACCTCTATCAGTTTGCCTTCATACAAAGCGGGAACTTCTTGTATGCCATAGAAAGCATTGATCCAGCAAACCGGCTCACCTTCTTTGTAGGCTGTACCTAACGGCTTGCTCATCGAAGGCTCATTAACTGCCAATTCCCAGATGACCATACCATCGGTGTTGGCCACTACCTGCTTGGCTTCGGGTTCCTTGGCCAGCACTCGGTCTATAATCTCTTGCTTTTTGACTTCCGGAGCCTTGATTTCCTTGACAACTATCTGTATATTAGATTTTTTCTTCGCCTCTTCCAGTTCTAATTCGAACTTCTGTTTGGCCACACCGGAACGATAATCCAGATACTGACGCTCATGCATAGCGTACTCGAACAGTTCCTCGTCGTCCTGGCCTCTGTCCCAACCCTGCTCTTCCATCAGCTTGATATACTTGGGCAGCTCGTCGGGATAATTATCCTGCGGAACGCCCGTATAGAACTCATAACCATTTTCTTTGGCCAGTTCCACGATTTCGGGAGCCAAGGTGCCCGGCAGCTGACCGGTCTTGCCCAGAATCATATCCCAGGTATTCTTATCCATCTGCGAGAAGCGGGGTTTACCCTGCGCCATCTGCATGATATTCATCAAAGCAATATTCTTCACATACTGACTGAAAGGCGTTACCAATGGCGGATTACCCACCTTCGGCCATACGTATTGCACTTCCTGGAACATCATCACCATTAATTCATCCTCGGTCAGCTCTTTCTTGCCCGCATTACGCAGGAACATGTTGATACCGTTCTGTGCACCGCGCAGGTCGGCCATCAGAGAACCCATCATACCGCCAGGAAGACCGCAGCCCACCAACAAAGAAGTCATGATTTTATTTCTAGGATTAATGAAATAACCCAAGAAATCATCCATAAACTTCTGTGTCAACGCACGCGCCTGCATATAAGCATTCATATTGATTTCAGGCACATCGAAACCAGCGTCTTTCAGCATCGCCTGGATAGTAATGACATCAGGATGCACCATACCCCATGACAGCGGTTCCATGGCCACATCAACAATGTCAGCACCATTTCTGCACACTTCCAGCATGGAGGCCACCGAGAAACCGGGACCTGTATGGCCGTGGTACTGCACCTTGATATGCGGATATTTATCTTTGATAGCTTTCACCAAACGGCCCAGCATCACGGGACGGCCTACACCGGCCATATCCTTCAGGCCGATTTCGTCGCAGCCGTATTCCACACATTTGTCCACCACTCCCATATAATATTCCACCGTATGGATATCAGAATAGGTAATACTCAGGGCAGCCTGCGAAATCATACCGGCCTCTTTGGCATATTTGATAGACCATTCCAGGTTGCGGTGGTCGTTCAAACCACAGAACGAACGGGCGATGTCCACGCCCTGGGCTTTCTTCACCTTGAACATCAGACGGCGCACATCCTTGGGTACCGGATACATACGCAATCCGTTGAGGGCACGTTCCAGCATCTGAGTTTTGATACCAGCATCATTGAAAGGCTTGCACCACTGGCGCACCGCCTTATTGGGGTTCTCTCCGTAGAGCAGGTTCACCTGTTCTGAAGCTCCGCCATTGGTCTCCACACGGCTGAAGCAACCCATTTCGATGATAACAGGAGCTATTTCGAGCAACTGGTCCACACGAGGCACATACTTTCCCGAGGACTGCCACATATCGCGATAGACGAGACAAAATTCAACTTTCTTCTTTTCCATAATTTATGTCGTTTTTATTATTTTAAATTACTGACAATCAATAAAATATATTTATATCACCATCTATTCAAAAAGATGGCAAAGATAATGAATTTTATTGAGAAATTCAACGGAGGATTTTTTTCTGCAAAAGAATGTTGATTAACTACCTCAATCCCGCATGTTTGTTGGCCCAGCGCTCGGTATAAAAGTCGTGGTAGTCGCCTCGTCCGTCATAAAAAACCAGATGCAACACAGAAGGCAAGCCGATGATCAGCAGGTATAGCGGACCAAAGATTTTGGAGTCCACAGTATGGCCGTCCAACTCATGCCGTACAGTTTCTTCGTCGTAAGCACAGGAGGGGCTAATCAGGGCAAAATTGCCCAAGGAAACCCCACCAGCCTTTGACGGCAGTTTGGTTTTCAGTGCGAAACAATAATGTCGATAGGCAATCACACCTTCTGTCTTGGAAAAAAGCAGGATAAGCAATGCCACCATATTCTGCGGCAGTTGCCATATAAACAGCAGGGCAAAGACGAGAGCGTGCAAAATGTTGGTCATCATTTTATTTACTACTCTCTTTGTAACTCAGTATCGCCGCGGTGTTCAAAATGACCGCCATAACCGACAAGGTGATGGTCTGAATCTTCACATCAGAAAACTCGCAACCTTTGAGCACCATTTTTTTGATAACATCCATATAGAACGACATGGGATTCAGGTAATTGATAAATTTCGCCCACTCCGGCATGCCTTCAGTAGGTGTGAACAAACCGCTCAGCAATACGAAAACGATAAAGAGGAAGAAGACAATGAACATAGCCTGCAGCTGGTTCTCTGCCACAGCGGAAATAAAGAACCCCAATCCCAGCATCACAAACAGGTAGATGGCGGTGATGGTCAGCAATACAGGAATGCTACCCTGTACAGTAATGCTGAATATCAGCTTCATCAGAAAGAGTCCCATGATAAATTCCGCCATACCCAGAATCCAGAATGGAATCATCTTGCCCAGCAAGAACTGCCATTTACGGATAGGCGTGACATTGATCTGCTCGATGGTACCGATTTCCTTCTCACGCACCAGGTTCAATGCCGTTACGTACGCACCAATCAAAGTAACCAAAATCACCAAAATACCAGGCACAATCAGATTTTTATAATTCATCTGCTCATTGTACCAATATATATTGGTAGTGAACAACTGTGCATTGTCTGAGAAGGCCGACATTCCCGAATTCTCGGCGGTTTCTTTCAGGTAATCGCCAATCACCGTTTGTACATAGCCGCAGCCGATACCTGCTTTTACCGTGTTGATAGCATTGGCCGTGATAGCGATAGTAGTCCCCTGCTGGCCCATGACATTCTTCTCGAAATTCAACGGGATTTCCACCAGGAAATCAATTTTGTCCGCCTTCATCAGCTGGTCGGCATACGACTTGGAATCAATCATGCCCTTGCTCCTGAAATGTGTCGAGCTGCTAAACTCCTCAATCAGCTGGCGAGAAAGTGTGGAGTTGTCATTATCGATAAAAGCGATATCCAGCACCTTGATTTCGTAGTCGGCAGTAAAGGGGAAGAGGATAAACTGCACCATAGGCGCAACGATGAGAATGCTCATCAGCAAAGGGCTTCTGAACACCTGCAAGAACTCTTTCTTTATCAGCATCAAGATTATTCTCATCGCTATTTTCTTTTATCTACATTCGTTAAACTAATGGTTATCAACACAATAGCCATCAATATCAAGATTCCCAGGTACTTCCATATATCAAAGAAACCGGAGCCTTTTATCATTACATCCTTGATGGCAATGATAAACCACTTGGCAGGAAACACATCGGCCAGCACCTGGAAAAACATCGGCATATTGTCGAGGGGGAAGAGAAAACCTGACAGCAACACTGTAGGCAGGAAGAGACCCATCATCGTCACCATCATAGCATCAATCTGCGTCTTACTGATGGCTGAGATCATCATACCGAACGAAGCTGCGGTGAACATAAAAATGATGCAAAGCAACAGAAGCAACCAGATACTTCCATTGACCGGCATCTTGAACACAAACACGCTGATAAGGATAATCATGGCGGTGCTGATCAACGACAGACACATATACGGAATCACCTTACCGATAATAACATACACTTTTTTTACGGGTGTAATCAGCAGCATATTCATAGTACCCGTCTCCTTCTCGCGAGCCAGAGTAATGGATGACATCAGGGCCGTGACAATAATCATAATCAGCGTGATAATGCCCGGCACAAACATGTAAACGCTATTCATTTCGGGATTATAACGCATGTTGGTCACCATCTCCACCGTACCGCTTTCCGAGCCTTTATGATTATACTCCGTAATAAAATCGTGTGTAATGGCTTGCAGGTAATTATTCAATACTGATGCCACATTAAGGTCTGATACATCATTGATAATCTGCAAGGTAGCTATTTTCTCTTTCTCCAAAGAATGCTCGAATTCTGATGGTATGATAATGGCCAACTTGATATCCATCTCCTTGAAATCACGGTCAATCTCACTTTCTGTTTCGGGATAGGCTACCACCTGGAAATAGCCTGAAGAGGAAATCTTGTCAATCAGCGCCACCGATTGGCTGTCCTTGGACTGGTCGAGGACAGCCACTTTCGCATTGCGGATTTCCGTACTGATCGTAAAACCGAATAGCAGTACCAGCATGATAGGAATTGCCAACACCAGGAACAAGGTAATCTTATCCCTCACGATGTGGATTAGCTCCTTGTATAATATCATGCGAAGTTCCTTCATAATACATTAACGATTGACAAATTTGACGAATACTTCCTCGATGCTGTTCACGCCCATCTGCTGCTTCAGCTCATCGGGGGTGCCAATGAGTTTCAGGCAGCCATCGGACATGATGGAGATACGATGACAGTACTCCGCCTCATCCATGTAGTGGGTGGTCACAAAAATGGTAATTCCTTGTGCTGCTGCCTGGTAAATCAGCTTCCAGAACTCACGACGAACAATAGGGTCAACGCCACTGGTTGGTTCATCCAGGAACACAATTTCAGGGCGATGCAAGATAGCCGTGGCGAAAGCCAGCTTTTGTTTCCAACCCAGAGGAATAGAAGCCACCAAGGAATTCTTTTTGTCCAGCAGCATCAATTCCTCCAGACTATTATTAATTCTCTGTTTCAACTCTTTAGGAGGAATACCATACACTGTTCCAAAGAGCTGCATATTCTCAAAAACCGTCAAATCGTTGTACAGCGAGAAGCGCTGGCTCATGTAACCGATATGCTTTTTAATCTGCTTGGACTCCGTTCTGATGGAATAACCGCCAATCAATGCGTCGCCGGAAGTGGGCAGCAGCAAGCCACTCATCATTTTGATGGCTGTAGTCTTACCCGCACCATTCGCGCCGAGAAAACCGAAGATTTCCCCTTTCTCCACCTCGAAATTGATGTGGTTGACAGCGGTGAAAGTTCCGAACTGCTTGGTTAGATCTTTGGCAACGATGCTTTGCATTTTAGGGGTTAGGGGTTAGAAGATTAATGTTTAGTGTTTAGTGATTTTTGAATTTTGAATTTTGAATTCTGAATTATTAATTTTGAATTATTAATTGTCAACTATCAATTATCAATTATCAATTGTCAACTGTCAACTCATCTGCATAAGTTCTATGAAGCAGTCTTCGATATTGGGGGTGATGGGCTTGATTTCTCCGTATTGGCGTCCATGGTCCTGCAAAAAGCGCTCGAATGCCGGCAGGGCTTTTTCCACCTCATCGTAAAAGGCGATATGGAAATGCTCGCCGTAGGGATAGTAATTACAGGTCAGCTCAAACTGGTTCATCAGCTGCATCAGTCCGAAAATATCATCCATTTTCACCGTGTACAAATGTCCCCGGAAATTGCTGATGATGTTGTTGGGAGTATCAATCTTGATGATGTTGCCATTCTGAATCAGCGCAATACGGTCGCAACGAGTGGCTTCGTCCATATAAGGTGTGGATACCACCACAGTGACGTTTTTGTGCTGAATATCTTTCAATATATCCCAAAACTCCTTACGTGAAACTGGATCCACACCCGTGGTAGGCTCGTCGAGGAAAAGAATTTTAGGTTTGTGAATCAGGGCGCAACAGAGTGCCAGCTTCTGTTTCATACCGCCTGACAATTTGCCGGCGGGACGGTCCTTGAACGGCAGTAACTGCTTCCATATTGGCTTGATAAGCGACATATTGTCCAGTACCGAGCTTTTGTACATTGTAGCGAAGAAGGCCAGATTTTCCTGTACTGACAGGTCGGGATACAGCGAGAAAACGCCTGGCAGGTAACCGATAGACTGGCGGATTTGCAGGTAGTCTTTCACCACATCCATGCCCATGATGTCCACCTGTCCCGAATCGG
Organism: uncultured Bacteroidales bacterium; assembly: GCA_905233625.1. Classification (GTDB taxonomy): domain Bacteria; phylum Bacteroidota; class Bacteroidia; order Bacteroidales; family WCHB1-69; genus RUG11690. The sequence goes on from CAJOFJ010000006.1 coordinate 127,967, forward strand.
GCAGCAGCAGTGTGGTCAGGATATTGAAGAGTGTGGACTTCCCTGCCCCGTCGGGGCCGACCAAGCCAAACACCTCGCCCTGCTCCACCATAATATTGATATCATGGAGAGCCTCGATTTTGCCAAAACGCTTGTTAATATGCTGAATATCAATTTCAGGCATGTCCGCGATTACTTAAAGACAACGTCGCCAGGCATACCGATCTTCGCACTGCCATCATTGATAAAAGCGATTTTCACCGCATACACCAAGTTGACGCGCTCATTCTTGGTTTGAATCATCTTGGGAGTGAACTCCGCCTTGGGAGATATCCACGACACCTTGCCATCAAATTTCTTGACCTTTTCTTTCTGTGAGTCGATGCGGATCTCCACATCCTGATTCAATTTCACATCCGACAGCATATCTTCCGTAATGTACACCTTAATAAACATATTGGTCAGGTCTGCCATTTTGAACAACGGTTTGCCCTGAAACGCCAGCTCATTAGGTTCAATATATTTCTTCAGCACAGTACCTGAGATAGGAGATTTGATATGGCAGCTGGCAATAGCGGTTTCTGCTTGCAACCTTTGGAAACGCATAGCCTCAATCTCGCCCAGCACCGCCCGGTCTTGCGTACCCAGCATCGACTTGGTGGCCTCCAGCTGGCTCTTGGTCATGGTAATTTCCGCCTCAATATCATCCAATTGCTTGGAACCCGCGGCATTAGCTGCCACCAAATTGGCCACACGGGCTTTTTCTTTCTCCAAGGTAATCAACTTGTCTTGTAAAGTCTTGATTTGCGACGGGATATCGGGACGACGAGTCAGGGCTGCCTTCATGGATGCGTCCAATTGCATCATCTGAAGATACAGCTGTGTGGTATCGATAAGGCCAATCTCCTCCCCCTTTTCGTAAGTGTCGCCTTCTTTCACATCAAACGATAACAATTTGCCGTTGCTCTCGGAGGAAACAATGATTTCCGTGGCCTCGAAAACGCCGTATGCATCCGCGTGTTTTTTCTTACGGTGGCAAGAGTTCATACTTGGCAACAACAGCGCCGCAGCCAACAATATTGCTATTATTTTGACATTTTTTGTTCCGAAAGTCCGTTTCATTTTGCAGCTATTTTTCTAATCTTCCTCTTAACTATTTAAAATTGAAATGTTTTTAAATGTTAAAATTTCAAAACAACATTTCGCTTTATTTTGCAAAGATACGATTTTTTTTCAATTAGCAAATTAGTTAATTAGCAAATTAGTTAATGTACCAATGTTTCCTATTGGTGAATGTCGTGACGTGACGTGTCATGGCAGGTCTTTATGGGCATTGTTGTCATTCAGAAAAAATTATTTTCAACAATGATATTATATATTGAAATTTTTTCGTATTTTTGCAGCCCAATTTGAAAGAGGCTCTTCAAATTGATTAATAGACAGTTAACCTCATTGTAAAACCCTTAAAAGAAGCCTGTGATTTCAGGCAAAAAAAATTATGTCAGAAGAATTATTAGAAAACCAGGAACCCGTAGCAGAACAAGCTCCCGTAGTAGAAGAGGCACCTGTGGCAGAAGCTCCCGTAGCTGAGGAACTCCCCGAAGTGGAAAAGAAACCCCGCGTGATGCCCACCATCGAGAACGCATACGGCGACCTCAACAATTTTGATTGGTCATCCTTAGACAAAAAAGGTCATAAATACGATGAGCAAGAGAAACAGAGATTGGAAGATGCTTACACCAAGTCTTTCAAATCCATTGATGAGCAAGCTGTTATCATGGGTAAAGTGGTATCCATCAACAGCCGTGAAATCGTGGTGAACATCGGTTTCAAATCCGACGGTGTCATCGCCGCTTCCGAATTGCGCTACAACCCCGACCTCAAGATCGGTGACGAAATCGAGGTTTACGTGGAAAGCCAGGAAGATGCCAACGGCCAGTTGCAGCTTTCTCACAAGAAAGCCCGCATCCTCAAATCATGGCAGCGTGTTAACGAGGCATACGACAATCAGGAAATCATCACCGGTTATGTCAAGAGCAGAACCAAAGGTGGTTTGATTGTTGACGTATTCGGCATCGAGGCCTTCTTGCCCGGTTCACAAATCGACGTTAAGCCCATCCGCGACTACGACGTATTCGTTGACAAGACCATGGAATTCAAGGTGGTTAAGATCAACCATGAGTACAAGAACGTGGTGGTTTCTCACAAAGCTCTTATCGAAGACGTTATCGAAGCCCAGAAGGCAGAGATTATCGCCCGCCTCGAAAAGGGTCAGATTCTGGAAGGTACCGTCAAAAACATCACCTCTTACGGTGTATTCATCGACCTGGGTGGCGTAGACGGTTTGATCCACATCACCGACCTGTCATGGGGACGTATTATCCATCCCGAAGAAATCGTTCAGCTCGACCAGAAGATCAACGTGGTTATCCTCGACTTCGACGAGAACAAGAAACGTATCGCTCTCGGCTTGAAACAGCTCACTCCGCATCCTTGGGACGCTCTTGACCCGAACCTCAAAGTGGGTGACAAGGTTAAAGGTAAAGTGGTGGTCATCGCTGACTACGGCGCATTTGTTGAGATTCTGCCCGGCGTTGAAGGTTTGATCCACGTATCAGAGATGTCATGGTCACAGCACCTGCGCACCGCTCACGACTTCCTGAAAGTCGGCGACGAAGTGGAAGCTGTTGTGTTGACTCTCGACCGCGAAGAGAGAAAGATGTCTCTCGGTATCAAACAGCTGATTCCGGATCCATGGGCAGACATCCTGACCAAATATCCTGTTGGCTCGAAACATACCGCTACCGTTCGCAACTTCACCAACTTCGGTATCTTTGTTGAACTCGAAGAAGGTGTTGACGGTCTGATCCACATCTCCGACCTGTCATGGTCTAAGAAAATCAAACATCCGGCTGAATTCACCAAGATCGGCGAACCCATCGAGGTTGTCGTTCTCGAAGTGGACACTGAAAACCGCCGTCTGAGCTTGGGTCACAAACAGCTCGAAGAGAATCCTTGGGATGTTTTCGAAACCGTATTCACCGTTGGTTCTATCCACGAAGGTACCATCACCAGCATGACCGACAAGGGTGCTATCGTTGCTCTGCCTTATGGTATCGAAGGTTTCGCCTTCAACCGCGGTCTGATGAAGGAAGACAAGTCCAACGCCAAGGTTGACGAAGTACTGCCTTTCAGAGTGATTGAGTTCTCGAAGGAAGCCAAGAAGATCACCCTGTCTCATACCAAGGTATGGCAGGAGACCAAGGAAGACGAAGAGAAACGCATCAAGGCTGAAGAGAAGAAGAAACAGAAAGACATCAACAAAGTGAACGAAAGCAATGCTGAAAAGACCACTTTGGGTGACTTGAACATTCTTCAGTCTCTGAAGGAAGACTTAGAGAAAAACGAACAATAATCGTTGATTTCTATAGCAAAAAAAAGACCGCTCGATTGAGCGGTCTTTTTTTGTGCTTTCAACTTGGCTGAATGAAAACTTTTTTTTTATTTTTGCATGTAAATTTTACAAAATAAATAGAACAGTAACTCAGTCAGAAAATAAGCCCAAAAACAATGAAACACGTGATCATCATCATTAGCATACTCTTTGCAACAATTGCAACAGTAAAGCCACAATCTTTAACTTTAACCTTTATTGGCAAGACTCAAGACAATGAATATCTACAACTAGATCGTGTGATTATCAAGAATTTGACCAAAGACTGGCAGGAAATCCTATATTGGCCAGATACTGTTTTGAAAATGACCTATACGAGCATTGAAAACCATGTAGGGGCAAATGATAATTTACCCCTACAAATAATGCAAAACAACCCCAATCCATTTGACGGCACCACTTACGCAACGCTAATCCTGGCAAAAGAGGGTGACGTGTCAGTGGAAATAACAGATGTTACCGGTCGGAACATTGAGACGCAAAATTTTGCGTCTCTACAACAAGGTCTCCACCAATTACATATAACCATTTCCACTACGGGTATGTACTTTCTGACTGCCCGGCAGAATGGACAAACCTCATCCATTAAAATGGTAAACCGTGTCAATGGCGGCACAGACAATATTGCCATTGCCGACAATCCAGGGAAGCAATTCTCTGCGTCCACATTGACTAAACATACGGATGGCCTTAAAGGCACTACTGATAACCCTTTTGATATAGGCGACCAGATGGAATATGTGGGATATACGACTATCAATGGAGAAGAAGTGGAAAGCGAACACCTCATCCAACAACTAAATAATTTGGATTCCATAGTACTGATTTTTCCTTTGATACAAACGTCGCTACCCACAGTTTCCACTGATTCTGTCACAAATATTACCGAAACTTCGGCGAGTTGCGGTGGAAATATAACAAATGATGGCAATGGATATATTACCGCCCGTGGTGTATGCTGGAGTGAAACACAAAACCCAACTATAAATGACAATCATACAGAGGACAGTACCGGGAGTGGTATTTACATCAGCCAAATAACCGATTTAATGCAAAATACGACGTATTATGTCCGTGCGTATGCCACAAATGACGTTGGAACTGCGTATGGTAATGAAGTAAGCTTTACTAGTGCGGCCTTCAATTGCGGGACCTCTTCTATAACTGATATTGACAACAACGTATATCAAACAGTTCAGATTGGCAATCAGTGTTGGATGAAGGAAAATCTGAGAACAACAAGATATGCGGACGGAACGAGTATCTCTTTAGGAAGCAGTACGAGTACATCCACACCATATAGATATTATCCCAATTGTGACAGCAATAATGTAAACATATATGGTTATCTATATAACTGGTTTGCAATAATGAATAACTCACCCTCCTCCACCAATAACCCAAGCAATGTACAAGGGATTTGCCCTAATAGTTGGCATGTTCCCAGCAATGCGGAATGGACACAATTGACTGATTATGTGTCCAGCCAGACTCAGTTCTTATGTAATACTCCTACAAATATATCCAAATCCCTGGCATCAAATACAGGATGGTCTAATAGTTCTAATACATGTGCTGTTGGAAATAACCAAAGCAGTAATAACGCCACTGGTTTCACCGCATTCCCTGCTGGCTATTATTGTAGTACGGGATGTCAATCTTTCGGTCGCTACGCATCTTTTTGGACATCTACAGAAAATGGTTCTGAAATAAGCTTCCCAATATCTGGTGTATACAATCCATACATGAATTATAATAACGGATATGTTTGGAATAGCACTCCAGATGTAAAGTCTTCTGGGAATTCCATACGCTGCGTTAAAGATTAGCCCTGTAACCTAACACTTATTTCACAAGTACACCTCTAGCAACCTGCTTTTTCCTTCGGGAATGAGATTCAACTCGGGGGTGCAGGCGGGTACCAGCAACACCTCGCCAGTGCGCAGCTCAAACTGCTCGTCGTCGGTAAAAGCATGCACGTGTCCTTCAATACACATATAAATTATAAAGGAGTCTATTTCTGAATAAGTCTTCTTCAACGGCTTTTCAAAATAAATCTCATTCAAATTGAAATATTCGGAACGCAAGAGCTTGCTGGTGGTGTTGAATTTCTCCTCGTAATTCACTTTGCCTGCGGGAATCAGACATTTCTCCTTTTCCTCCATTGTTTTTTGCGCATCCCCTGCCTCAACGTTTTTTTCAGGAGACGAGGAAGGCAAATTATTTTCAGGAGACGGGGCACGCCCCGTCTCTACAGGGGAAATAATGTCGTCTTCGAAATGGATGGCATCGAAGGCCTCGTCCACATGCAACTCGCGGCTGTTGCCCTGATCATCTACCCTATTCCAGTCGAAAATGCGGTAAGTCACATCCGACGGCTGCTGGATTTCTGCCAGCAGCACACCCTTGCCAATAGCATGAACTGTGCCTGCGGGGATAAAAAACACATCACCCTTTTTTACGGGATAGAAACGCAACAATTGGTCAATGGTGCCTGACTCCACAGCATCCCAGTATTGGTCACGGGTTACGCCGTCCTTGAAACCCACATACAAGCCCGCACCCTTGTCCGCCTCTATCACATACCACATCTCGGTCTTGCCGTTCATACCATAACGTTCCTGTGCCAGTTGGTCGTCGGGATGCACCTGCACCGACAAGTCGTCGGTAGCGTCAATATACTTAATCAGCAAAGGAAAACCCAAGCCATATTGGTCATAGACCTTGTCGCCCAGCAAATCACCCATATAGACCTCTATCAGCTCGTTCAGGTCGTTATCTTCCGCAAAGAAGCCATTGGCCACAACCGATACATTGCCCTCTATTGCCGAAATCTCCCAGCTTTCCCCACAATGGTCCATATTTTCCACAGGACGGTGGAGCACTTTTCTGATTCTCTCACCACCCCATATTTTTTCTTTGAAAAAAGGCTTGAATTTTAACGGATAAAGCATATTTTATTGATTGGGTACGTATATTTGTCGATTTTTATGCTGATAATTTGGCATTTCTTTGTCCGGATTCCGACGATTAACACTCTTAATGAACAGCCATTTGCCTTTTTCTTGCACAAAGCCCTGGTTCAGACTGGATTCCGGCACCATAAACGAAGGCAGATTAGGAAGTTTTTCATCCAAAGGTATCAGTTCATCAAAAACAATCATCTTGGCATATACCTTATCATAAGTCACCTGTTTGGTTTTCATATCACGTTTGCCGGTGCCCACATTGTACGACTGATACTCGTAATTCAAACTCATCGTTGCAGCCTTTGAATAAGAAAGAATGACACGACTGCATTTCTCCGTATATTTTTTGAATATATTCGCCCCAAAAACAGGTGACATATCATTCTTAAAATGAAGCACTTCAATAATTTTCTCGTTGGTAAACAAGTCATTGCCATTCCAGCCAAGCAATGTGTAATAGGTTTTGTCGCCGCTCTCCACTGGAATCACCTTGTAATACACTGCCCCATACCAACGGTTATGGCTCCCCACATACGTTTTGGGATAATCAATGGAATAGCGTTTGTCGTACAATGGAATCACATCGTAATGCTTTCTGGAAGCATTATATACCTGCAAGAAACCGAAATTCTCATAGCTGTAATCATCCTTGATGATATACCAAGTGAACAGCTTGAATAACTTATCGGGCGAAGCCACCACTGCAAAATTCTTCACCGAATCCCAAGCAAACTTAAACGAGCCCTCTTCTTGTAAAACATTCTCCAGCAGATACATAAAATCCTCATTTCGGCTCAAACGCTCTGTTTCCGACGCCCCGTTCATCACCTGTTCCCGCAAATTAATCAGAGAATCCTCCCACATGCGGAAATCCACACCCTTCTTCTGCTTCTGCCCCAAAGAGGCGAAACAACAGAGTAACAGGCCGATGACAACAATATATCTACGCATTCCGATGCAAACAAACTGCAAAATTACATATTTTTTTGATAGCAGTAGTTAAGAAACGTTATTTTTATGGTTGATATTGTATAGTGATTAGGGGTTAGTATGAGCTGTGAGCTGTGAGTTATGAGCTGTGAGCTATGAGTTATGAATTCAAAATTCAAAATTCAGAATTCAATTTGCTAATTAACTAATTTGCAAATTTGCTAATTAAAATTGGCACATTATCTCATTAGCACATTAGCACATTGAAAAAATTTGTATCTTTGCAAATTCTATTTAAACCAAACTGAATATGATCAATATCACATTACCTGACGGTTCCGTCAAACAGTACAACCAAGGTGTTACGCCTTACGAGATTGCCAGCAGCATCAGCGAAGGACTGGCACGCAATGTGTTGGCTGCCAATGTCAACAATCAAATTGTGGAGCTCAACCGCCCCATCAACGAGGACGCGGAAGTGAAGCTGCTGACCTGGAATGACGAGGACGGCAAGGGCGTGTTCTGGCACAGCTCCGCCCACCTGATGGCCGCCGCCATTGAGAGCCTTTATCCCGGTGTCAAGTTCGGCATCGGTCCCCATATCGAGAACGGCTTCTATTATGACATCGATTTCATGGATTACAGCATCTCTTCCGATGACTTCCCGAAAATCGAAGCCAAAATGCAAGAGCTGGCCTCTCAGAAAATCAAATTCGTGCGCCGCGAGGTGTCCAAAGCCGAAGCACTGGACTACTTCACCAAGAAAGGTGACGAATACAAATTGGAATTGATTAACGACCTGGAAGACGGCACCATCTCTTTCTATGAGAGCGGTCCTTTCACCGACCTCTGCCGCGGTCCGCACTTGTACGACACCGCCTCCATCAAGGCCATCAAGCTGCTGAAAACCGCCGGTGCCTACTGGCGTGGCGATGAGAAGCGCAAACAGCTGACCCGTATCTATGCCATCACTTTCCCGAAAAAGAAAGAGTTGGACGAATATCTCGTATTGTTGGAAGAAGCCGCCAAGCGCGACCACCGCAAACTGGGTCGCGAGATGGAATTGTTCACCTTCTCACCACTCGTGGGACAAGGTCTGCCTTTGTGGCTGCCCAAGGGTGCCGCCCTGCGCGACCGTCTGGAACAGTTCCTCCGCAAAGTACAGAAAAAATATGGTTACCAGCAGGTTATCACTCCGCATATCGGTAATGTGAACCTTTATAAGACCTCTGGTCACTATGCCAAATATGGTGCGGACTCTTTCCGTCCCATCACCACCCCGCAGGAAGGCGAGGAGTTCTTCCTCAAACCGATGAACTGTCCTCACCACTGCCAGATTTACGCCGCCCGTCCTCGTTCATACAAAGAGCTGCCGCTCCGTCTGGCCGAGTTTGGCACCGTATATCGTTACGAACAGAGTGGTGAATTGCATGGTTTGACAAGGGTTAGAGGCTTTACGCAGGACGATGCTCACCTCTTCTGCACCTCCGACCAGATCAAAGAGGAATTCTGCAAGGTCATCGACATTATCCTTTATATTTTCAAAACGCTGAAGTTCGAGAACTACAAAGCTCAGGTTTCATTGCGCGACCCCAACAACAGAGAAAAGTACATCGGTACCGACGAGAATTGGGAGAAAGCACAGCGCGCCATCATCGAAGCCGCCGCTGAGAAGGGCTTGAATACCATCGAGGTGGAAGGCGAAGCCGCTTTCTACGGTCCGAAACTCGACTTCATGGTGAAAGACGCTATCGGCCGCGAATGGCAGTTAGGCACCGTGCAGGTGGACTACAACCTGCCTGAGCGTTTCGGTCTGGAATATACCGATGCCGACGGTCTGAAGAAGCGCCCGGTGATGATTCACCGCGCCCCCTTCGGCTCCATGGAGCGTTTCGTGGCTGTTCTGCTCGAACACACCGGTGGCAACTTCCCCTTGTGGCTCACCTCTGAGCAGGTTATCATCCTGCCTATCAGTGAGAAATACATGGATTACGCCCAGAAGGTACAGGCTGCATTGGAAGAGAAGGATATCCGTGTGGTAATTGACGACCGCAACGAGAAGACTGGCCGTAAGATCCGTGACGCCGAAACCCGCAAGGTTCCGTTCATGCTTATCGTGGGTGAGAAGGAAGAGGCCGACGGCAACGTTTCCGTACGCCGACACGGCAACATCGACAACGGCACTATGCCGCTCGCCGACTTCGTGACACTCATTGAAGAGGCTATCAAGGCAGAATTGGCAAATTAATTTACTACCCCGCCCTTCGGGCACCCCTTCTAGAAGAAGGGGAATTTAAGCTCCCCTCAAGCACGGAGTGCGAGACTCCCCTTGAGGGCACAGCCCGAAACTCCCCTGCGCAGCACTCCCCTATAAAACAGCACATTGTTAATTAGCACATTAGAAAGATGTTTGAAAGTTTAACCGACAGATTAGAAAGAGCGTTTAAGATCATCAAAGGCCAGGGCTATATTACCGAAATCAATGTAGCCGAGACGATGAAAGAGGTGCGCAAAGCCCTCTTGGACGCTGACGTGAGTTATAAAATCGCCAAGGACTTTACCGACACTGTGAAGCAGAAGGCTTTGGGTATGAACGTGCTGAAAGCCGTTTCTCCCAGCCAGCTGATGGTGAAAATCACCTACGACGAACTGGTGAGCCTGATGGGCCGCGACGCCATTGACATCAACATCAAGAGCGATCCCTCCATCATCCTGATGGCCGGTCTGCAAGGTTCCGGTAAGACCACCCACGCCGCCAAGCTGGCCAACATGCTCAAGAAGAAGCGCAACAAGAAACCCTTGTTGGTGGCCTGCGACGTGTACCGTCCCGCCGCTATCGACCAGTTGAAGGTCCTGGGCGAACAGATTGATGTGCCGGTTTATACCGAGGAAGGTAGCAAAAAGCCTGTTGAAATCGCTAAAAACGCGGTCAAATACGCCAAAGAATACGGCTACAACGTAGTTATCATCGATACAGCCGGTCGTCTGGCTGTAGACCAGGAGATGATGGACGAGATTGGCAACATCAAAGATGCTGTCAACCCGCATGAAATCCTCTTTGTGGTGGATGCCATGACCGGCCAGGATGCTGTCAACACCGCCAAAGCCTTCAACGACAAGCTGAACTTCGACGGTGTGATTCTGACCAAGATGGACGGTGACACCCGTGGTGGTGCCGCCCTGACCATCAAGGCCGTGGTGAACAAGCCTATCAAGTTCATCGGACAGGGCGAGAAGATGGAAGCCCTCGATGTCTTCCACCCCGACCGTCTGGCCGAGCGTATCTTGGGCATGGGTGATATCCGCTCCTTCGTAGAGAAAGCCCAGATGCAATACGACGAGGAGGAAGCCGCCAAGTTGCAGAAGAAACTGGCCAAAAACCAGTTCGACTTCAACGACTTCCTCACCCAGATTGCACAGATCAAGAAGATGGGCAACATCAAGGATTTGATGTCAATGATTCCGGGCATGGGCAAAGCCATCAAAGATATGGATATTGACGACAACGCCTTCAAGAGCGTTGAAGCCATCATCCTGTCCATGACTCCTTACGAACGTGAGCATCCTGACATTCTCAACGGCTCACGCCGTAAACGTATCGCCATGGGTAGCGGCACCGATATCACCGAAGTGAACCGCCTCATCAAACAATTTGACGAAACTCGCAAAGTGATGAAGATGGTGAACAACGGCAAGGCCAAAAACCTGATGCGCGCGTTGAACACCCCGGGAAGAAGATAAACATTTGCTAATTATCAAATAATTTCCTGCCAGAAACTCTTAGGCAGATGGATATTCGGAAGATTTACCGCACCGACAAACATCGGGGCTATTTCCGCATCAGTAAAGCCAGCTATACCGCAACCGATACGGGTCACCAGAAAAGTCAGCTCTGGATGGCAGTCCGCAAACCTAAAGAACTCCCTTACATACGGTTCTATGGTTTCCACGCCTCCCTGCATGGTCGGGATGGCATAGCTTTGGCCTTGCAAACCAACACCCTGCCCCATCACGGCGCCAAATTTCTCGTAAGCTACTCTAGCCGCACCACCGGCATGCATGCCTTGCAAATTGCTACCAAAGACAAAGATTTCATTTTCCTTCAATGAACTGATATTGTCGGGGGTGATTCTGTTGGCAAATTCACTCAATTCACGATAATTTTTCTCCTCCCTATTACGCTTTGCCCGATATGTTTTTCTCTCTTCAGGTGCCGCCATACAAGCCATAACTTCAAAGTCTCTCGACAAGCGGTCACACATCGTTATCTTGGCCTTTCTCTCTTTATCCCATGCTTGCCTCATCCCATCCGTATCTGAAACAAAGGTCATGGTGTTGCTGATGGATAACGACATTGCCACTCTCTCAACATCCTGGTTAGCACCTATATAGGCAAAATTCCAACCTTCCTCATCTTTCAGTTTGTCCACCAAAGCCTTGACAGCACTGCCTGAAAACTCACGGGAAGCATTCTCCATTCCGTCAGTAATCACAGTCACCGCCGCGGTAGAATTATCTTCATCTTTTATCTGCTCATACAATTTATTCAACGATATTCCCATGGCATCATATAAAGGCGTGCTGCAACAAGGGCAATAATCCTTCGAAGTAAGCGCTTTCACCTCGGACACAGGCACATTCTCATATACATATCTCTTTGCACAATCACAAAAGGTAAGCAATGACACCAAGTGTTCCTGTGTATCCTTGTAGCGTTCCTGTGCCGAGCGGATACCTCCTACGGTTTCATTAAATCCCGAAATCGCCGCTTCAGCGATAGAACACATAGAACCGCTTTTGTCCAGAATCACCAAGTTATAAACTTTGAGTTTGTCAGCTGATTTCATTTCCTGCGCTTGTATGGGTTCTTCACTCACCTCGTTCAAAGTTGCAGGATTAACGGGATTCTGTTCTTTTGATTTTCCAAAATTTGATTTCATAACGGTAAAAATTAAAGGGTTTGTATTCATTAAAATTCGAATCTGAAATTGTTATTTTGTTTGAAATGGTCATACTTTTCTTTGTTGAAAGAAAATTTCCGTCCTTTTCTTCCAACCTTTTTAGTCTGATGCACTGATGGAGTATCAGCAGCACTGAAAAGCGCGTCAATACTCATAGTTTTCATTTCCTGTTTCGAGCCGAAAAAATCTTTTTTTGCGGAAGATCGTGGTTTGGACTTAAAGATATCGTAAGACGGAGCAGGCTCACATGCCATGAGAGAGACATCTTCCAAGACTTCATATTCATCGTCAACATCTTCCGCCAACTGCAGGATACCTGTTTGGATCATTTTCTTCTCGAAATTCCGGCGGTCAAAATGCACACCCAAAATAGCCTCATACAGTCGCTGCAATTCCGACATGGTAAATTCACGGTCAAGCAACTCAAAGCCTACGGGCTCGAAATAGATATCCTCACGCAAACGCTGCATGGCTTTACGGAGGATATAATCATGGTCAAAAGCCAGCTGTGGCACCTCCCGGAGAGGAAACCAGCGCGCCTGACTGGCATCATCGCCACCTTTAACTTCTGATGGCCGCACCAAGGCGTAAAAGGCAATGGAAATGACTCTTTCACGAGGATCGCGATGCACCGCTGAAAAGGCACCCAATTGCTTAAGAACCTGCACTTTCAATGTAGTTTCCTCTTGAAGTTCCCGCCGGGCGCATTCTTCCGCCGACTCGTCTATCTGCATAAAGCCCCCTGGAAAGGCCCAGTAGCCTTTATAAGGAGCAAAACCTCGCTCAATCAGCAAAACCTGCATGTCACGTCCATCAAAGCCGAAAACCACACAATCGGCTGCCACTGCGGGATGCGGATATTTATAAGTGTAACTCATAGCAAAAATTTTTAATTGCGTAATTTTTACGCAAAAGTATTACTTTTCCCAATACAAAATACATTAATTTGCGTATTTTTTACACAAATTAATGTATCATACTGATAATCAATTAAAAAAAATTAAAAGGTAACCCTCGTGATTCCCGTTGGATACTGCTGGTACAACAGATTTTTCAGTTTCAGATAATCTTCAGGATTCTGCACAAAATCCAAATCACGTGCTTCCACAATCAAAATCGGGAAATTGGGGTGCTGCTTCAGATAAGTCATGTAACTATCCTGAATATTATTCAGATAATCCGCAGTGATTTCCTGCTCATAGCTACGCCCACGTTTGGCAATGTTTTGCAGCAGTCTGTCTGCATTGTTGTATAGATAAATCAACAGATCAGGTTTGGGCAGATAAGTGGAAATAATGTCATACACCTTGGTATAAAGGTTGTATTCATCGGGCTGTAAGTTATTCTTGGAAAAGATGATACACTTATCGATAAAATAATCGCTTATAACCAGATCCTTGAACATATCTCGCTGTGAGAGCAATTGTTTCAGCTGTTGATAGCGGTCGGTGAGAAATGTCATCTCCACGGGAAAAGCATAGTGCAGCGGATCTTTATAAAACTTAGGCAGGAAGCTGTTGTCGGCGAAACGCTCCAGTACCAACTCGGCGTTGAGATCCTCCGCCAGCATCTCCGACAGAGTGGTCTTTCCTGCCCCAATACAACCTTCGATGACAATATATTGATACATTATTTAAATGTGCTAATTAAACTAAGAATTAAGAGTTAAGAATGTTTAATAGTTGAAGTGTTTAATTGTTGAAGTGTTTAATTCTTAGTTTTCAACTTTCAGTTTTCAGTTTTCAACTGTTTGAGTAGTTCTTGGATGAACGGTCGTTCCTGGATCCTCGGGTGCGGGATGGTCAGATCAGGAGTGGTCATTTCAACATCCTCGTAATAAAGAATATCGATATCAATGGTGCGGTCGTGATAGTCCTGCGTGCCAGGCTTGGTTTTGCTTTCCGCAGGCCGTCCCAACGCCACTTCAATCTCCTTCAACACCCGCAACAATTCCAATGGTTCCCATTCTGTGGCATACTCCACCACCTGGTTCAGGTAGTCGTGAGAATCATAACCCCAGGATTTTGTTTCCATCACCTCCGACTTACGGGTCATCTCACCTACCCTCTGCTCCAGCATATTACGTGCCGCTGCGAGATAAAAATCGCGGTCACCAAGGTTGCTGCCCAATGATAAAATTACATTTTTCATATTGTGAGTTTTGTAGAGACGCGCCACGGCACGTCTCTACAATGTTATTCGTTGTATTTTCCCGGTAGAGACGCACGGCCGTGCGTCTCTACATATCAATTATTGCAACAATTTCTGCGCCATGGTCTTGCCCAGGTCGAATGCCAGCTGATAATCATCGGCGGAAACGCCCTGTTTGTTGTCCACGGGATTGGAAACGACCTCCCACTTCACGGCTTCGGCAAAAGCGGTCAATTTCTTCAAAGCGCCGCCAGCCCAGGTACAACTGCCCATCAGGCCCAACGAACGGTTGAGGATGCCTCGCTGCTCAATCTTGTGCATCAGGCTGTCCATCAGCGGATAAATCTCGTTCATATAGGTCGGGGCAGCCAAAATCACACCATTGTATCTGAAGATATCTGCCAAAATGTAAGAGGCATCAGTTTTCGACACATTATATACCACCACATTCTTCAATCCTGCAGACACCGCCCCTTCGGCAGCGGCCTCGGCCAGTTGCTGGGTGTTGCCGTACATAGAAGCATAGGCAATCACTAATCCTTTTTCCTCAGCCTCATAGCGGCTCCACTTGTCGAACAGACCCACCACCTTGGCAATATTTTGCTTCAGCACAGGACCATGGGTAGCACAAATCAAACGGATCTCCAAACCACTCAACTTCTTGATGGCCGCCTGGGTAGCCGTACCGAATTTACCCACAATGCAGGCATAGTAACGGCGCATGTCATCCCAGTACTTGTCCGTATTGATGTTCTCATCCAGATAGTCACCGTCCAGCGTGCCGAAGGTTCCGAAAGCATCGGCAGAGAACAGAATCTTGTCGGTATCCTCGTAGGCCACCATCACCTCCGGCCAATGCACCATCGGCGCCATGTAGAAAGTAAGCTTACGTTTTCCCAAAGAAAGAGAGTCACCTTCTTTGACCACAAGCTGCTGGCAGTCAGCCAACTGCGGATAATAACCCTTCAGCATGCCGAAGGTCTTGGCATTGCCGACAATGCACAGTTCGGGATATAGCTGTTTCAGCAAACCGATGGAGCCGGCATGGTCGGGTTCCATGTGATTCACCACCAAGTAGTCAATCTTTCGGCCCTGCAATGCGGCTTCCAACTTATTGACAAACAATCCCGCCATCGACACATCTACGGTATCAATCAGCGTAACCTTTTCATCAATAATCAGATATGAGTTATAAGCCACCCCATTGGGAATGGGAATATAGTTTTCGAAAAGTTCTTTCTGCCGGTCATTCACGCCGACGTAGTAAATGTCCTTTACAATTTCGCGTTTGTTGTACATTTTTATAGTTTTCAGTTTTCAACTTTCAACTTTCAGTTTATTCTGCGGGTTCGAAGTCAGATTTACCTACGCCGCAGAGGGGGCATGACCAATCGTCCGGAATGTCTTCGAAAGCAGTACCGGGAGCGATACCGCTATCGGGATCACCTTTTTCAGGATCATACACATAACCACATACTGAGCAAACATATTTTTTCATAGCTGTTGAATTTTGATTGTTATTAATTTGATTTGGTTGATTATTCTGATTTTCAGTTGTTTCCATAGGTTTTGGTGCCCCATGGGGCGCATTGGCAGGGGCCACTCCCCTCTTCACCTCATGGTAATAGGCGTAGGTCAGCGGAGACTCATTCAGGGCCAAGGTTTTGGCATCCAGCACCTCACCAATGTACAAAATGTGACTGCCTACATCCATTTTCTGTGTCAGTTTGCACTCAAACCAGGCCAAGCAGTCCTCCGTCACAATCGGTACACCCGTATTCTTGCCATAAATACAGTCATATTTGGCAAATTTGACAATATCCCTGCCGCTTTGGAAACCAAAATTGCCCAACAGAGCCGGAGCATATTCACGTTTCACCACCGACACCGAGAAATTTCCGTATTTTTCAATAAATTCGGCAGTATAATTATTCTTATTGCAAGCGATTGCCAGCTGTACAGGCTGAGAGGTCACCTGCACCGCCACCGTGGCGATAAAGGCGTTCTTCTCTTTTTCATTTCCGGAGGCGATAACGTACACCCCGTAAGTGAGTTTGTTTAGTGCGTTGATATCCATAGTTTTTATGAAGGGTTGCGGTTCTACCGCAATTATTAATTTTCAGTTTTCAGTTTTCAACTTTCAGCTCTCAACTCCTTCCCCCTACGACAACGACAATCTCCCCCTTCACTTCTCTATCCACAGGAAAATGGGCGATGGCATCGGCCAGGGTGCCACGGAAGTTCTCCTCGTGGATTTTGGTCAGCTCACGGGAAATCGAAATGGGAGTATCTTCTGCGAAAAAAGACTGCATCATCACCAGCGTTTTGGCCAGGCGGTGCGGCGACTCGTAAAAGACCACCGTCTCCTTCATTTCCGCCAAGCGGCGCAAAGTGCTCTCCTTGCCTTTTTTGTGGGGCAGGAATCCATTGAAATAAAAGCTATCGCACGGCAGTCCCGAGTTGACCACCGCGGGAATCACTGCTGTGGCACCAGGCAGGCATTCCACCTCGATTCCCTCAGCGATACATTCACGCAGAAGCAGAAAGCCAGGATCCGAAATGCCAGGCGTGCCGGCATCGGAGACCAAAGCCACGCTTTGCGAGGTCTTGATTTGGGCGACAATCTGCTTCAGCTGCTGATGCTCATTATGAATATGATAGGCCATGCATCGCTGATCTATCTCGTAATGTTTCAGCAGGTTCTTGGTGGTACGCGTGTCTTCACAAAGCACGAAATCCACCTCCCTCAAGACCTTTAAGGCCCTGAGGGTGATGTCTTCCATATTTCCTATCGGTGTCGGTACCAGAAAAAGCTTCATCTTAGCGGTTTAAAACGTCCCAACCCTGATTGTAGATAATGTCTCTCGGGATACCGGAATTATTGATTCTGTCCAGATCTTTCTGCAGTTCTTCGGAAACAGAAGCGTGCTCAGCTGTATATTTGCTAGCGAATTCATAGTCACCTTCGCCCTGGGTCTTCAGAATCAAAGCACCCCAGTTATAAATAGCGGATTTAGCCTTCTCAAAATCAATATGATAAGTGCCGTCGGCATTACGGGTGAAAGCGCCTTCATCCACAAAGAAGTTATAGCACATCATATTGGCCTTGCCATGAGCCTCACCGGCGCCGAAACGAACCGAACGCAAGAGACCAACAATGTAAGTCGTGATGGCATCTTCAGGAGTGATATTGGTGATTTCGCCCTTGTCAATCAAAGTGTTGACCAAGAACAGACCGAGGATGTCGGCTTTAGCCTCTTCCCAAGTAGATTTCTCGTTCTTCATGGCCTCGTCCACACTGCCCTTGCCATTGATGGTCTGCTTGATGCCCAAACCGTGAGCCACTTCGTGGAAAGTAACATTCCAGAAGAAAGCGTCAAATTTAAGATACTGCTGCTGAGCAGGTTCCATAATCAGTTCTCCGATAGGCATCATGATCTTGTCGAACTTGGCGTGCTGTGCGTTAGCCAATTGCAAACGACGGGCACCTTTCTGGGCTTGTACACGGTCGTCGTTGGGCAGGTTAATAGCGATGGTCTTGCTACCGGAATTGCAGTCACCGGCATAATACACGACATTATAAACATTCATATCAGAAGATGTTCCTGGCACGAAAGTTTTGTATTTGTCATCACCTGGAAGTTGTTTCTGCAGTTCAGGCAACATTGTCACGAATTTGGCCAGGTCGTTGCTCTTCTGATCATCCTTGATCAGCACGAAAGCCTCGTAAGAAGCCTTGCCTTCGCGCAACACATCGTCATAGTTCTCGATAGGACCAACCACGAAATCCAACTTGCTGTTCTTCATGTCCATCCAAACCATATCGCTGTTGAAATAATCATCGGTCTCGAATGCTTTCTTGCGTTCAATCAGATAATTCTTCAAACCTTCATCCTCGGCCAAAGCAATGGCTTTGTCCAACAATTCGCAAACCTTGGTCAGTTCTTCCTTGTATTCGTCCTTGTACCAAACCACCTTTAAGGCGCCGTTCTCATCTCTGCGGAGAACAGTGTAAAGGCTGTTCTTATCAGGATTATCCAATGCCTCAAACTCTTCCAATGTCATATCTTCAGGATAGTACTGGCAACCCAGCGGTTTCTCGCCATAGCCTGGCACAAAGCTCTGGTTGCTGTTCAATCTTTCCCATGGACCATAGTTGATGGCCACAAAATCACGAATCCAAGGATCCTGAATCGTATCGAGGATGGTCTTGTCGCCGAAAGTCTGTTTCCAGAACAAATCATCCATGATGTCAGCAATTTCGATAAAAATCTGGACAATCTGTTTCTCGTTTTCTGTCAGATCAGACAAGTCGGCGGTCAAATCAACCGGAGCGAATTCTTCCACTTTCAACTGAATCTCGCTTTTGGTTTCCGTTTTTTCTTCTGTTTTTTTAGACTTACAAGAAGAAACCACCACAGACAGGCTGAGTACGCAGGTGGCAATGATAATCATAGTTTTTTTCATAATTGTATTTTTAGGTTTTAGGTTTCAGGGGTTATGGATTAGTGATTAGGGATTAGGGGATAGAGGTTAGAGTTTAGGGTTTAAGGTTTACGGTTTAGTGGTTGGAGTGGGGATTTTAAATTCCCCTTCTGTTAGAAGGGGTGGCCGAAGGCCGGGGTAGTATTCATTAACTAATTTGCTAATTAACTAATTTACTTAGACATTTTCTTCTCCACCTTCTTTTCTTTTTTCCCGAAGACCGTGACATTGATATATTTCTTCGGGTTGGCTTTCAGGTCTTTCAGCAGTTCATCCAGACTATGCAGTGAGTTTTCGAGATTGGTGTATAAAGTATCGTTAGTCACCAACTGACCGACAGTGCCTTCGCCTCTCTGCACCTTATCCACCACCAACTGCACATCGCTGATAGTTTTCTGCGCATCGTTAATCAGTTGAGTCACATTGGCTTTGGCCACCGAATCGGAGATTTTGTCCAAATTTGCCACAATTTCTTCCAGCTGCGGACTGGCATTCTGCAAGGTGGTACTGAAAGTTTCCAGATTTGTCACCAGCCTGCTCACCTTGGCTTTATTGCCCGACAGGATGTCATTCAGATTAGCTGTCGTCTGTTCCAGATTAGCCAGTGTGCTTTTCAAGTCGCCACCACCGGCATCGGGAGCCAGCACATCCTTCAGCGACAAGGCAATAGTATCGACGGAGGTCAGAATACTGGCCAACTGCGATTTAAGCTCATCAATACCGTCGGTCATCTGAGGCACCACAAAAGTGGCCATGGTATCTTTAGGCTGCAAATAAGCCGTTTCGTTTCCGAAGAGAATATTGACCACTGTACCACCCAGCAAGTCCTTGGGGGCCACTTGCACCTTCGAGTCCTTGGGAATATTCACCGGCTCGGTAATCATCAACTCGGCACACAGACGCACGGGATTGTCGGACAGGATGGAAACCTTGGTCACCTGACCGATTTTGTAGCCATTGAGCATCACGGCATTACTTTCTTGCAAGCCGCCGGTATTCTCAAAGACCGCATAGTAATAGGTCTTCTTGCCGAAGGCAGAAACGCCCTTGAAAAAACAGGCGCCCAAATAGAAGATAACCACCGCAGCGACGCAGAAAATACCAACTTTAAGTTTGCTTTTATTGTGAGCTGTATTGTCTTGTTTTATCTGTTCTTTTTCCATTGTATATATGTAAAGGATTTAGCTTGCAAAGTTACAACTATTTATTTTATTGGCAAAACACAAACGCATTTTTTTGTACATTTGCACAAAAAAATTTCTGAAGTCACTATACATCTGATTTATGAAGAAAAAAATACAGCAAAAATTTGATTCTCTGATTGCTTATTTTGAAGAACACATGCCTGTGGCGGAGCCCGAATTACAATACACCAACAGCTATGAACTGCTGGTGGCCGTAGTCCTTTCGGCACAATGCACCGACAAACGGGTCAACATGGTCACCCCGGCTCTCTTCCGGGCTTACCCCACCCCGTTTGAGCTTGCAAAAGCCTCAGTGGAAGACATTTATGAGCACATCAAATCGGTCTCTTATCCCAACAACAAGGCCAAGCATCTGAAAGGACTGGCAGAGGCATTGGTGGAGCGTTTCAACGGTGTGGTACCCGACAATATGGAGGAGTTGCAGACCCTGCCGGGGGTGGGACGCAAGACCGCCAATGTCATCCTGGCGGTCATCTTCGACAAACCCGCCTTTGCTGTAGATACGCACGTGTTCCGCGTGGCCAACCGCATAGGCATTGTAGAGAATGCCGACACCCCGCTGAAGGTAGAGTTGCAGCTTACCGAGGCCTTCCCCGACGAGGTCATCCCCAAGGCACACCACTGGCTCATCCTGCACGGCCGCTACGTGTGCCTCGCCCGCAAACCCAAGTGCGAAGAGTGCGGGTTGACGGGGATTTGCGAATATTTCAAGGGACGGTAAGAGAATGTGCCAATGTGCTAATATGCTAATGTGCCAATGAATTAGCAAATTAGTTAATTAGTTAATTAGCAAATTGAATTCAAAATTCAGAATTCAAAATTCAAAAAAAAACTAATTTATGAGATTTTTCAAGTGGTTTTCATTCAAGGATTTGACATTGTTGATATTTTTCCTGACGTTTTGGGCAGGGATGGCTGTGGCGCAAAATTGCGTCGTATCGGGGATTGTAACCGAAGAGAAAGGGGGCCCCATCCAGTATGCATCCGTGGTGGTAAGCCAGGGAGGGGAAAACATTGCCGGCACCCTCACCCAGGAAAACGGAGCGTTTTCTTTACAGGTCAAGGCTTCTGACTCGCTCTACACCTTGCAGGTATTTTTTGTGGGCTATACATCCAAATCACTGACATTCAGTGCTTCAAAGGAGAAAGTGCAACTACCGAACATCGTTTTAAGTCAAAACTCTCAGATGCTGGGCGAAGTAGCCGTAGAAGCCCAAGTCAACAGCAAGCGGAGCAGTGTGGAACGTACCAGCCTGAATCCGCAAGCCTATATGACAGAAATGACCGGATCGGTGGCCGACATCCTGCGTTCCTCCGCAGCGGTGAACGTCAACCCGCAGGGACAGGTATCCATCCGCGGCAAAAAAAACGTGCTGCTCCTGCTGGACGGAGTACCCACCACCATAGAAGAACTGTCGGCACTGTCGAGCACCAACATCAAAAACATTGACATCATCACCAACCCCGATGCCAGCTATGACGCAGAAGGCACCGGTGGCATCATCAATATCATCAGCCAAAAAGAAAAAGGCAAAGGCTTCAGCGGACAGATCGCCGCCAACTACGGTTTCAACCACTTTGTGAATGGCAACATCGCCCTGCATTATGTGACCAAAGGTTTTTCCTTGAATTTCAGCTATCAGACCAAATACGAAGACGACATCATAAAAGGCAATCTATACCGAAAATTTGTGCAATCCGACAACAGTTTGGATCAAAAAGTTCGCTCCGCCAGAACCGTCTTCAACAACAACATCGCCATAGGTGCCACCTTCCACATCAATTCCAAAAACAAACTACAAGCAGACCTCCGGTTGAACATTCCCCGTCTCAACACAAAGCAAAATTTCGACAATCTGTATCATACAAATGGCATCGAACAGCAGGAATACCGCAGCCGCAATGTATCGTGGAACCGCGAGAATATTGAAGGAGTGCTCTTTTACCAGCACATCATACAACCCAATAAGTTATCCTTCTCCATCCGCAGCTCCATTTCCAAGATCTGGGGTCATCGTCCCTCCTACTACTTTCTGAACGGCGATACCGTCAACAAATCCGTATCCGGAGGAAGTCCGTTGCTCACCGCCCATCAGTTGGATTTCAACATCAAGAAAAAATACGGAACCTGGGAAACGGGAGTAAAATTCTCCTATCGACAGAACAACATCTACCATGATTTTTACAACTGGGAAAACCAGCAATGGAACTATTCCTCAACTTTCAGCAAAGACCTCGCCCACAGGGAGTTCATTCCCGCCGCCTACGTACAATTTTCCACCCCGAAAGGCAAAAAATTGTTCGGAAAAATCGGTGTCCGCATCGAATACTCACAAGTCAAACTCAGTAGCGAAAAAGAGAACATCAATCAAACCCAGCACAACCTTTTTATCGCACCCAGCCTGATGGGACAGTATAAAATCAACGAACAACACAGCATCTCCCTGGCATTTTCACGACGTATCAGCCGACCGACTTATCCGCAGTTGAACCCGTACATGAGCATGCTCGACGCCAGTACTTTCGAACAAGGCAATCCCTATCTTCAGCCAGAAACATCTGACAATGTGGAATTTAATTATCTTCTCAATACTAAAATCGTCAATTTTTCCGCCAATCTGTATTTCAATTACACCCACAACTACATCACAGAAATCACCATACTGAAGGATAGTCTGCTGCTGCTGACTTACATCAACGGCTTGTCCGAGTTAAGAACCGGCTTAGACCTTCAGTTAGCGATACACCCCGCCAAGTGGGTTGATATCGACCTGAATACCAACACCTATTATGTCAATGCCAAAGGCCAATATGAGCAAATAGACTTGGGCAACAAAGGATGGGTCAACAGCAGCCTTATCGAGCTCAATTTCATGCCTATCAAAGGGATGAAAATCCAACTGCAATACAGTTTATCCACTCCTGAGTACTATCCGCAATTCACGATACCATTTGCCCATGCGATGAATATTGGCATCAGCCAGAAATTTCTCAAAGGCAGTCTCACCGTCTCCGCCCTGCTGACCGATGTGTTCAACACCAACAATTGGGAAGTCCATTCTGACAACAGCGTTTATATTCTGCGGAATGAAAGTCACAACAAAAGCCGCATGTTCTGGTTAGGCATCCGTTACAATTTCAACTCTTACAATGGCTCGAAGCTCATGAAGAAAGCCGAGGAGGACCGCAGCAAAGTGCATATTGGACAATAAAATTTCACTATACCTGTATAACGTACCATATTTTTATGTAACTTTGCAAGCTATTTTTTTGACGAACTACACAAACATAATTTATAATCAAATTAAAACCAACTATGGAAGTAGCAAAAATCACCTCTAGCCAGCAGGCTATGGACATGGAAGCCAGATACGGCGCCCATAACTATCATCCGCTTGGCGTAGTTATCGCCCGCGGCAAAGGTCCCTTCGTATGGGATGTTGAAGGCAAGAAATATTTCGATTTCCTGTCCGCTTATTCAGCAGTGAACCAAGGTCACTGCCACCCGAAAATCATCGAGGCTATGATCGACCAGGCACAGAAAGTGACCCTGACCTCACGTGCATTCTACAATGACTGCCTCGGACCGTATGAAAAATATGTTACCGAGACTTTCGGCTACGACAAAGTGCTGCCCATGAACTCTGGTGCAGAAGCTGACGAAACAGCTTTGAAACTTTGCCGCCGCTGGGGTTACGACAAGAAAGGTCTGCCCGAAAACCAGGCCAAGATCATCGTTTGCGAAGGCAACTTCCACGGTCGTACCATCACCATCGTTTCCTTGTCCATCGACCCCGATGCATACAAAGGATTCGGTCCCTTCACCCCTGGCTTCATCAAAATCCCTTACAACGATGTTGACGCTTTAGCCAAGGCTTTGGAAGATCCCATGGTTTGCGGTTTCCTCGTTGAACCTATCCAGGGCGAAGCCGGTGTTTACGTACCGGATGAAGGTTATTTGAAAAAATGCTATGACCTCTGCAAGGCTCACAACGTATTGTTCATCGCTGACGAAGTTCAGACCGGTATCGCCCGTACAGGTAAGATGCTGTGCTGCGACCACGAAGGCGTCCGTCCCGACATCCTGATTTTGGGTAAGGCACTGTCTGGTGGTACCATGCCCGTGTCAGCAGTTTTGGCTGATGACGACATCATGCTGAACATCAAGCCCGGTGAGCACGGCTCAACCTTCGGTGGCAACCCTGTTGCCTGCCGTGTGGGTATCGCTGCTCTGGAAGTGGTGAAAGAAGAAAAACTGGCTGAACGCGCTGAATACCTCGGCAAGATTTTCCGCGATGAAATGAGCAAGGTGAACAGCCCGATGATCCAGCAGGTTCGTGGTAAAGGTCTGTTGAACGCCATCATCATCCGCCCGACCAACGGCAAAGAAGCTTGGGACGTTTGCGTGAAGATGAAAGAAATGGGCGTGCTGGCCAAACCGACCCACCAGCATATCATCCGCTTCGCTCCCCCATTGGTTATCAGCGAGGAAGAACTGCGCGAAGCTATCGAAATCATCAAGAAAGCTATCCTTTCTTTCGAATAATTTCGAGACCAAGCAAAAAAAAAGACCCGCCAACGACGGGTCTTTTTTTTTATTTTTTTACTTCACCCAATAAACCCAATTCTCTTTACGAGGCTTGGCTTCGGGATAGTCGCCATCGACATAACCAAGGATGCAGTTGCCAACACCAACATAGTCGCCTTCGATGCCAAGTTCAGACAGGATTTGTTTGCCTTCTTCGGATTCAAACACCTCTTTGGCACGGTGAATCCAGCAGGAGCCGAGGCCTTTGGCATGAGCGGCAAGCATCAGGTTGCCCATCACCAAGCTGCCATCCTCAACATGGGTGTGCACATTTTTGTCGGCCAACACCACCAATACAACCGGAGCGCCATAGAAAGGATCGCTG
Source organism: uncultured Bacteroidales bacterium (assembly GCA_905233625.1). Taxonomy (GTDB): domain Bacteria; phylum Bacteroidota; class Bacteroidia; order Bacteroidales; family WCHB1-69; genus RUG11690. The sequence goes on from CAJOFJ010000006.1 coordinate 153,014, forward strand.
TCATTACCCATCACCTGGGCATTGAGGCGGCTCATGCGGTCACGCATCTCGCGGTTGGTCACCGCAATAATAATAGGACTTTGGCGGTTCATGCCTGTGGCGGCATACGTTCCCGCCTTGCAGATTTCTTCAATCACCTCCATAGGAGGCATTTCATCGGTGTACTGACGTATACTACGTCGGGTCAGTAAATCTTCCATAGTTGTGTTGATTTGGGGTTCTTCATTAACAGTTTCTGTGACAGTCTGTTCATTTTGACAAGAAACAGCCAGCAGCATCATGCCTGCGGCCAAAATAAAATTGTAGATCTTTTTCATTTTAATTTTTTTTTGCTGCAAAAATACAAAAAATAATTAGCAAATTATTTTAGGGAATAGGAATTAGTGGATAGGGGTTAGTATTGAACTTTGAATTCTGAACTTTGAATTCTGAATTTTTCAATCGACACTTTGCTCACAAGAGAAAATACGAAAACATGTGCGGTATACTATTTTTTTATGTATATTTGCTATTTTAAATCAGATTAGAATTAAAAATAATCAAAATATTGATATAGAATGGATTACAATTTTAACGAAGTTGAGAAAAAGTGGCAACAGTACTGGCGTGACAACAAAATCTACAAGGTTGACATTGACCACGACAAACCCAAGTTTTACGTTTTGGACATGTTCCCCTACCCTTCAGGGGCGGGACTGCATGTGGGACACCCTCTGGGCTACATTGCATCCGACATCTACGCACGATACAAACGTCTGAAAGGTTTTAACGTGCTGCACCCCATGGGTTACGACGCATACGGTCTGCCCGCTGAGCAATATGCCATCCAAACCGGCACCCATCCTGCTGTGACTACCGAAAAAAACATCAACCGTTACCGCGAGCAGATGGACAAAATCGGCTTCTGCTACGACTGGGACCGCGAGGTACGCACCAGTGACCCCAAATATTACAAGTGGACCCAGTGGACTTTCATCCAGCTGTTCAACTCTTTTTATTGCAACAAATGCCAGAAGGCTCAGCCTATCGGCAAACTGATAGCCCACTTCGAGGAACATGGCACCGACGGAATCAATGCAGCTGAGAGCAAGCCGATGAGTTTCACCGCCGCCGAGTGGAAAGCCATGAGCGAGAAGGAACAGCAAGAAGTGCTGATGAACTACCGTCTGGCCTATCAGGCTGAGGCTTTGGTAAACTGGTGTCCCGAATTAGGCACCGTCCTCGCCAACGACGAGGTAGTAGATGGACTCTCCGTACGCGGAGGTTTCCCCGTGGTACGCAAATCCATGAAGCAGTGGCTGCTCCGTATCACCGCTTACGCCGAACGCTTACTTTCCGATTTAGACAACGTGGACTGGAATGAATCCATCAAGGAAGTGCAGCGCAACTGGGTAGGTAAATCCATGGGTGCCTCTGTCATTTTCAAAGTGGAAGGCAAAGATATTGACCTGGAGGTATTCACCACCCGTGCCGACACATTATTCGGCACCACGTTCATGGTACTGGCTCCCGAACACGAACTGGTTTCAGCAATCACCACCCCCGAGCATCGTACCGAGGTGGAAGAATATATCGCCCATGCCAAGAACCGCAGCGAACGCGAGCGTATGGCAGAAGTCCGCAAGGTAAGCGGCGCCTTCACAGGAGCATACGGTATCAACCCCATCACGGGTGCCAAGCTGCCCATCTGGATTGCCGACTACGTGCTGATGGGTTACGGCACCGGTGCCATCATGGCGGTTCCAGCTCACGACAGCCGCGACTTCGCATTCGCCCGTCACTTCAGCCTGCCTATTATTCAAGTGGTGACGAAGCCCGGTACAGAGCCGACCGACCCCGCCACATGGGAAGAAAGTTTTGATGCCAAAGATGGTGTAATGGTCAACAGTGGGTTCTTGAACGGACTGACTGTCAAAAAAGCCATCGAGCGTATGATTCAGGAACTGGAGAAATTGGGTGTGGGTACAGGCAAGACCAACTACCGTCTGCGCGATGCCATTTTCAGCCGCCAGCGTTACTGGGGCGAGCCTTTCCCCATCTACTACAAGGACGGCATGCCATACGCCATGGACGAATCGAAACTGCCATTGGAGTTACCTTCCATTGATGAATACAAACCAACGGAAAATGGCGAACCGCCATTGGCACGCGCCAAGAATTGGGTCACCGAAGAAGGCTATCCCATCGAGACCAACACCATGCCAGGATTTGCCGGCTCCAGCGGCTACTACCTCCGCTATCAGGATCCGCACAACGACAAGGAATATTTCAGCCGCGAGGCCAATGACTATTGGCAGAATGTGGACCTCTATATCGGCGGTGCCGAACATGCCACCGGACACCTGATTTACAGTCGTTTTTGGTGCAAGTTCTTGTTTGACTTAGGTTTATCTTGCAAAGAAGAACCTTTCCAGCGCATGATCAACCAAGGTATGATCCAAGGCCGCTCCAGCTTCGCCTACCGTGTCAACATCGAGAAGCTGTGTGAGCATGCGGTCTGGTACCAACTCAAAGACAAAAAATATGGTGTGGAATTTGTGAGGGACTTCAAAGACGGTCGTCGTCGTTTTGACTTCTTCTGTCCTGAAAAAGGCATCCTGATTGAAATCAACCGTGTGGGCAATCTGGAGAAAGTGGTTGAGCCATGGAAAGAATATGCCAACGAAAAAGGGTATAAGCTGCTGCTGGTGCCTATTGCCGATGTTGTGAGAGACTACGTGAAAGGAACCAACAAAGTGGAACAGAAGATCAAAGACCTTATTGCAGGCAAAGACGTCCCGGCATACGAAGAAGTCCAGCCACTGCCGTCAACACCTTTGTTTGTCTCCAAGAACGTCACGGACCGAGAAGTCTTCAGTGACCCGATCCACGTGGATATCAACCTCGTACACAACGACATACTTGACACCATCGCCTTCACCGAGTGGCGCGACGACCTGAAAAACGCACTCTTCTTATTCGAGAAAGACAAGGACGGCAATAACGTCTATATCTGCGGCTCCGAAGTCGAGAAAATGTCGAAATCGAAATACAATGTGCAAAATCCCGACGACCTCGTGGAGAAATACGGTGCCGACACACTGCGTCTCTATGAAATGTTCCTCGGTCCATTAGAGCAGTCAAAGCCTTGGGACGTACAAGGTATTGAGGGCACGTACCGCTTCGTGCGCAAGTTCTGGAGATTGTTCCACAACGAAAACAACGAATTCTGTGTCAGCAATGAGCCTGCCACCGCGCCCGAAATGAAGACCCTGCATACACTCATCAAGAAGGAGGAGGATGGCATCGAAAGCATTTCTTTTAACACCGTGGTATCAGCATTCATGATCTGTGTCAACGAACTCTCCGACCTCAAGTGCAACAAACGGGAAATCCTTGAACCGCTGACCGTTATGATTTCTCCCTACGCACCGCATATTGCCGAAGAGTTGTGGCACCTGCTGGGTCACGACAGCTCGGTAGTCAACGCCTCTTTCCCCATTTATGACGAAAGCAAGACGGTGGAGAACAGCTTCAACTACCCCATCAGCTTCAACGGCAAGATGCGTTTCAACATGGAGCTGCCCGTCACAATGAGCGCCGAAGAGGTGCAAGCCGCCGTGCTCGCCGCCCCCGAAGCACAGAAATGGATGGAAGGCAAGACGCCGAAAAAAGTTATTTTCGTGCCGAAAAAGATTGTGAATGTAGTGATTTAATTAGTTAATTAGCTTTGAGCTATGAGCAATGAGCTAATTAATGAAGTTGAAAACTGAAAACTGAAAGTTGAAAGTTCTTTATTTGAATTCTGAATTTTGAATTAATTCATATCACTACCCCGGCCTCCGGCCACCCCTTCTTAAAGAAGGGGAATTTAAACTCCCCCTGCGCAGCACTCCCCTCAAGCAAAGCGAGACTCCCCTTGAGCACGAAGTGCGAAACTCCCCCAACTAACCCCTAAACATTAAACTCTAACCCCTGTAACCTGAAACCTGTAACCTATAACCTATAACCTATATGAAAAACCTCTTCGCCTCAATATGCCTCTGCCTGCTCACTTTGGTGGGTTTCGCGCAGTACCGCAGTGACAGTCTCCATGTGGCGCATTACGACATTGCCTTGTTCATAGACCCCTATGCGCATACCATCAGCGGGACAACCACGTTGCAACTGGTACCCAAAATGGCCGACCTTAGCCATATCAACCTGGATTTGAGGAACATGACCATTGACTCCATCATGATGGGACCAACAATAGCAAATTACACATACGTTGGGGACTTGCTCAGCATTTCCGCCGGCTCCTATACCCTTGGTGACACCATCGAGGTTGCAGTCAGTTACCATGGAACCCCATACGGTAACTCATGGGGAGGCTTCTCTTTCATCAACAATTACAGTTTTAACATTGGTGTAAGCATGTACGAACAACCTCATTGTTTCGGCCGCGTGTGGTTTCCCTGCATTGACGAATTCACCGATAAAGCAAGCTATTCCTTCCATATTTCAACTTATTCTTACCACAAAGCAATTTGCGGAGGTATGTACATGGGCGAAAGCGTAAATGATTTTGGAGGCAAAATATGGCATTGGCAGTTAGACCAGCCCATTCCTACATACTTAGCCTCTGTGGCCACCGGCAACTACCAACTTTATGCCGACACGTTCCATGGTATGGAAGCCGACATTCCCATCACCATCTATGGACCTTCCTCCTACATCAACAATGCACCGGGCACCTTTGTCCATCTGCACGAAATCGCGGCCAATTTCGAACATTTTTTCGGTCCGCTACGATTTCCCCGTATCGGCTACGTGTTGGTAAATTTCAATAGTGGAGCCATGGAACACGCCACCAATATTGCCTTGCCACAATCGGCTGTGGATGGCACCACCTATTACGAATCCACCATTGCCCATGAATTGTCGCACTCGTGGTTCGGCAATCTCATCACCTGCGAGAAAGCCGAGGAAATGTGGATCAACGAGGGTTTCGCCAGCTATAGCGAGGCGTTGACCGATGAGGGCGTCTATTCCAAAAACAAATATACAGAAACTATTAACAATCAACATGTTGATGTACTAAAGAACCTATACACCCGTGACCAAGGGTACTATGCACTGAACAACATTCCACAGAGTCACACATACGGCATGCATGCCTATGACAAAGGCTCCATTGTGGTGCATACGCTACGCCATTACATGGGCGATTCTCTGTTTTTCGGGGGTATTCAAGCCATGTTGAACCAGTATGCTTTTCAAAATATCAACTCCGAACAACTGTTTGATTTTCTGAGCAATTACAGTGGCATCAACATGGATGGTTTCTACGAAGGATGGATTAACCAACCCGGCTTCTTGCATTTTTCCATCGACTCCATCGTAGCTGAAGGCGGAAATCAATATGCGGTACATTTGCGCCAAAGGCTATTCCATGCCAATCAATATGCCAATGACAACCGTGTAAATCTCACATTCTTCTCCGCTGACGGACAACGTTTTGACTATCATCACGCCCAATTTTCGGGAGCGAACGGCATCGTTCATATCAACATTCCATTTACACCCAGTTTTGGCGTAGTGGATTACAACAATGAGATTTGTGACGCCATTATCGACTACAACCACCTCTTCACCTTTGCCACCACGAGAACCTTCCTCAATGCCAATGTCACATGTACAATCAATACACTACAAGACTCCTCTTTGATGCGTGTGGAATACAATCTTGTCCATGCCGATCCCTTCAAAGTGCAGCCCGACACGTCGTATCGCTTAAATGACCGTTACTGGCGAATTGAATACACTGGAGGCGTTCAAGTACAAGGCTCCCTGAAATTCAAATACAACGGCAACAGCGGAGAGGCCGAATACGAACTGTTGCAAGGACATACCCCCAACGAACTGGCGCTCTTTTACCGCCGTGACTGTGCCGACGACTGGCACAGCATCCCTTTTACCCGTACGGGACAATTGAGCGGTACCATCACCACCGCGAGCCTGATGCCCGGTGAATACACATTCGGTGTTCCAGGCAGCGATGTAGGCATACAGACTATGCCACAGAATAGCATACAAATTTACCCAAATCCGGCCCAAGACCGTTTGTCCATCAACAGTGAACATAACATAGACAGTATCATTATATATGACATCAGCGGTCGTGAGGTACTGCGTCAAAGCATAAACAAAAACAATATCCCACTGAATATCAAATCATTAAAATCCGGTACATATCTCATTCAGATTTTTGACAAAGGAAATTTACTCAAAACCCAAAAATTCATCAAACAATAACCACTATGATCAGCTTTTTCATTGCCCTTGCCGTATTATTGATCGGCTATTTCATATACGGAAAATTTGTGGAAAAAGTTTTTGGCATCGATCCACAACGTGCCACTCCCGCCACCACTATGGCCGACGGTATTGACTATGTGCCGATGAAACCATGGCGTATATATCTCATCCAGTTTCTCAACATCGCCGGTGTCGGCCCGATCATCGGAGCCATCATGGGAGCGCAGTTTGGCACGGCTTCCTTCCTCTGGATTGTGTTGGGAAGTATCTTTGCCGGTGCCGTACACGATTACCTTGCTGGCATGATTTCGCTCCGCGACAATGGCGCGAGCCTGCCCGAAATCCATGGCGCCCACCTCGGCAAAGGAGCCAAGCAGATCATGCGTGCTTTCACCATCATCCTTATGATATTGGTTGGTGTGGTTTTCGTTAACACGCCTGCCACACTGCTGAATAACAATTTCACGCAAGGATGGAATCCATACATTTGGATTATCATTATTTTGGCATACTACATGATTGCCACCTTATTGCCTATCGACAAACTCATTGGCAAGATCTATCCCATTTTTGGTTTCCTGTTACTGGGCATGGCAATTGCCATTCTTATCGCATTCATCATTTACAAGCCTGAGATTCCAGAGCTGTGGAGCGGACTGCAGAACTGTCATCCCGATGCGCCCAACAATCCCATTTTCCCCATGATGTTCATCTCTATTGCCTGTGGTGCCATTTCGGGGTTCCATGCCACACAGTCACCTCTGATGGCTCGCTGCATGACCAATGAAAAGCAAGGACGCCCGATATTTTACGGAGCCATGATCACCGAAGGCATTGTCGCTCTGATATGGGCCGCTGCCGCCGCATATTTCTTCGGTCCCAACAGCGTAGTTGATGTCACTGGCAAAAGCGGAGCCGCACTCGTAGGCATCATTGCCAACACCTGGTTCACCCCGGTTATCGCCACCATCACCATCCTTGGAGTCATCAGTGCGGCCATTACATCTGGCGACACAGCCCTGCGTTCGGCACGACTCATTATTGCCGACTTCATAAAAATCAACCAAAAACCCATCAAAAACCGTCTGCTTGTAGCCATCCCAATATTCGCCATCACGGCAATCATTTTGATCTATAGCATATCCGATGCCCAAGGATTCCAACTCATCTGGCGCTATTTTGCATGGGCAAATCAGGTATTAGCCACGGTAACGCTGTGGGCCATCACAGTTTATTTGGTCAAGAACAAGGGTAAGTTTTGGTATCTCATCACCCTCATCCCCGCTCTTTTCATGACCATGGTAACCAGCTGTTTCCTCTTTGTCGCCAAAGCAGCCGATGGTGGTTTGGGATCTATTTTACCACGTCCTGTAAGCTACGGTATCGGCGGAATTATCACCTTAATTTGTTTGATAGCATTTGCTGTTTGGCATAGAAAACTGAAAAAAGAGTAACATAAAAAAAAAAACGCCCGCAACAAGGCGGGCGCAAATAAGAGATTATATCAGCTTTTGACTAAATGGCTGCGGCGTCGCGAATAAATGCCAACGGGAAATTGATAGTGGTATTTTCATCTTCAGCGTTAGCAAACTGCAGATTAACGGTGATAATGTCAGTATAGTCATCGTAAGTAAAATCTATCTGATAGTTGATGGGATCACCATTCTCATCAGTACCAACAGCTGTCAAAGTGCCGGTATGGGTAGAAGCATCATAAACGTATGCGAAATTCATCTCTTGGATCTCCTCCATGGTATATGAGCCTGCCATCTCAACCACATTGATAATGCTAATATTATCAGAAAATGTGATATGTGCATATTGAGGATCGAAACTAATGTGATATACCATTGTGGAATCGAAACCCTCGGGGAACTGACAACCATAATTGTTGAGACTCATGCCCGTCATAGCATAGACCAAGTCGCCAAGAGATACGTTAGCGGTCCAACTGGTGCCAGTCAAGTCGGCAGTAGTCATCACTTTGGCAGTATAGCCATTGTTTCCATTGTTAACAATGCCACCATTCGGGATAATTTGTTCTTTCTGACAAGAAGACATGCAAAAAGCGATAGCTGCTACTGCGATTACAAAAATACTTTTTTTCATACTGTTTAAATTTTGATGTTTAAATTGATTATTTTGATGTGTTTGAATGATTCTGTTATAAGAACGTAAACAATGAACAAAAAACTACAACTGTGATATTTTTTTTCTTTGTCTGTCGAACAGCAACTGATAATAACAGTTGTCGTTGTCGTCATTGAGGCCGACACGCGAGATTATCATGGTACTGGAGGTAATCCAATTGACATCCCAGCAACCACCATTGGGCAGCAATTCACTACAAAGCTTGCCTTCATCCGAAAGGGTCCAGTCGGTGCTATCGGTGGCGACAATTCCGTCCATGGAATTGAAAGTCAACAACATATATCCATTGGTATGAAATGTATAATACATTGAGCCTCCTTCCTCCTCGGGGGCATAGGAATCTCCTTCCAGCAAGTGGCCATCAGGAGCTATCTGATTCACCATCATATAGTTAAAATGCCATGTACCAATAATATTATTGTCAGTGACAATATAAGCTATCGTGGAATAGGCAACTCCATTCCACGTGCCAGTTGTATCGTCATAAGTAATTTTCACAGTACGCCCTTGTTCCTCCATCTCTTTCATCCAGGCTTTTAACTCGTCACGATTGTTGGTGCTGAGTGTCAACGGACTTTTGGCATCAACAGACTTCTTCCCCGTGAAGCAGTTTACTGGGCTCATATTAAAGAATTCCACTTCGTTACCAAGCTGTGCCTGGTCGCAGAGTTGATCCAACAAGGCATCCCATTCCGCCTCAGTTATCAAAGTTCTTTTATTTTCATTATGATTTACTGTATAAATTATAACGCGTTCTTTGTTATCGCCGACTACTCCTTCATTTTGTCTGGTGAAATCATCTTGCTTTTTGCAAGCCACAACACATAGCGCCAACACAGCCATCATGGCCGTAACTTTCAACACTTTCTTTATATATATTTCTTTTTTCATAGCTATTTTTTCATTTTTTCAAGTTGATAATCCAATAAGGCGTCATACTGTTCCTCGGTTTCAAGGCGGTAAAAGCCCACGGTACGACGAGCATGCGATGCAATCACGCGCAGCAGAGGTTTTCCGTTCCATTGTACTCGTTTGGCGGGTTGTTTCAGATCCCCCAACCAGCTGTTAACACCCTCATCTCCACGAATATCCAGTTCAACTTTAAGCTGGTTCCATGCTGCCTCGTCGTCGGCCACCACTAGCACCACATCTACACGCACGGCATCATTAAGTTTGAAGCCGTTCACCTGTGCCACAGCAAGGTTGTTGCGCGAAGCATAGTGTTTGTATAGCTCACTCTGCGCTATTGTCGCTATCGGAAGCAAAAAAATCAAAAAAATTAATAGTCGTTTCATTATTCCATCAGTATTTCTGAGGCTAAAGAAGCCCATTGCACATCGGTAGTACCGACACGGTTACAATATACTTTTTCAAAATCCCGAGACTGACGTAATTGTGCGACAAACACCATTACGACCAGTGCCACAACAGCCAAGGAAGCCGTTGTGATGCCGATGACACGTTGCTGTTTTTGTCGCCAGACGGGATATTCAGCGGCTAAGCGTTGGCCATAGCCTTCGGCCTCGGCTTGTTGCCATAACTTGTCAAACGCGTTTTCTGTCATATTACCATTGATTTTCTAAGTTTTTCTTTTATTCTTACCAACCGTACACTCACATTCTTTTCTGTCATTCCCACACGCTCACCAATTTCCTCGTAATTATAGCCTTCCAGTTGCAGCCTCACTATCGAGCGGTCAGGTTCATCAAGCATAGCGATCCTTTCGTGTAATTCGCGTAGCAAGCTGTGATCCTCGTCTGCCTCCTCGTATCCCTCTGGCAAAGCCTCGGTTTCTTTCATTTTTCGCAAACAGTCAATCATCACATTGCGAGCTATCTTCCATGTCAATGCCGCCTGTTGTATGACTGTGAGTGACAACAGTCTCTCGCGATCTCGCCAAAGAGCCAAAGTAGCCTCTTGCAACAAGTCATCCACCTCAAGCCCCTGTCGACTATAACGCCGGCAGAGGGAGAACAGCAGGCCACGATGGCGATGGAGCATGGCTTCAAAAGGATCCTGTCTCATATTTTTTATAATAACGTAAAAATAATGAAAAAAACTACATCAATCCTAAAAAAAAATAAACTACGACCAAACATGCCTTTTTGCCCATTTACCATCATCAGAAGACATGAAGATTTTTTGTTGATATTAACCTTTTTTAATAATTATACTGATGGAATCCCGTCAGTATCTTCTTAAATTTCATACTTTTGCAAAAATTTTGAATCTTGGGAAGAATTATTGCCATAGACTACGGACAAAAGAAGGTAGGATTTGCCGTGACCGACGAGCTGCAAATCTGCGCCAACGGCTTGGAAACAGTGCATGTTTCCAAGGCTTTTGACTATCTGAAGGACTATGTAAGCCGTGAGAAAGTCGATACGATTGTGGTAGGCGATCCGCGCAAGATGGATAACAGCCAGTCGGACTCGGCCCGCTTCATCGAACCCTTTGTCAACCGCATAAGAAAAGAGATTCCCAATATTCCGGTGGTCCGCATGGACGAACGTTTCACATCCAAAATGGCCTTTCAGACGATGATTGATGCCGGTTTGGGAAAGAAAGCCCGTCAAAACAAAGAGTTGGTGGACAAAATCAGTGCCACGATTATCCTGCAAAGCTACCTGATGATGAAAGAACTGAAAACTGAAAACTGAAAACTGAAAATTAAGAATTTAGAACTAAGAACTAAGAACTAAAAACTAAACAATTCAACAATTCAACAATTCAACAATTCAACACTTCAACAAATAAACAATTTCAACTCTTAATTCTTAGTTCTTAATTAATTAGCACATTGACACATTAACTAATTAGCACATTGAGATATGATTCTTCCCGTTTACGTCTTCGGACACCCCATTTTGAGAAAGAAAGCGGCAGAAGCCGATGAAAAACAGGACTACTCCACCCTGATTGCCGACATGTTCGAAACCATGTACCATTCGCAGGGTGTCGGCTTGGCCGGTCCCCAGATTGGACAGTCTCTATCTATATTTGTCATTGACACAGAACCATTTAAGGAAGCATACGACGATGTCGAAATATACAAAGGCGCCTTTATCAACCCCGTCATCACCAACGAGTCGGGGGAAGATTTCACCTTCAACGAAGGCTGCCTCAGTCTGCCCGACATCCATGAGGATGTAACCCGCAAATCGGAGATTGACATTGAATATACCGACGAAAACGGTCAGCGCCGAAAAGAGCACTTTAAAGGCTACGTAGCCCGTGTCATCCAGCACGAATACGACCACCTACAGGGCATCGTTTTCACCGACCATCTGTCGCAGCTCAAGAAAATGGTGCTTAAACGCAAGTTCAACGACATTGCCAATGGCAAACTGAAACCGAATTACAAAACCAAAAACAAATAGCATGCGCAAACTACTATTTATTTGTATATTGGTCCTGATATTGGCATCCTGCAACTCTCCGCAAGAGCCAGTTCTCAACACTATTCAAAACGAAAGCGCTGAGCAGACTGAGCTGATGCAGATCTACAATAAGGCGGATTCGCTATATCAGCAAACGATTATCAGCAAGGAATTATTTGACAGTTTCATCACCAAAGCCGTCAAATTCGCAGACTGCTATCCCGAAAACGAAATCACCCCCGACATGCTGTCAAAAGCGGGTGTAGCCTGCATGATTTTAGCAAAAAACGCCGCCATTGAGCAAAATCCAAATCAGGAAGTTGTGGAAGAATACGCCCGCAAAGGCTTGGGCATCTTCGAGAAAATCCAAGCCACTTATCCCGATTACGAAGGCATTAGAAATTGTTATCTGAACAGAGCATTCATTTATGACGACATTTTGCACCAATACTTGGATGCAGAATATGAGTACCGCGATTTTTTGCACAAATATCCTGACGACAGCGCTTGCGACAACATCCGTTCCTATCTTCAGGTATTAGGCAAGTCTGATGAAGAAATCTTGGCATCTATTGAAAACAAAAAATAGACGTCATTTCATCCATACGCAGCCAACGCCAAAGGAAGAAAAACTCAGAATCTTTCTCTGTACGAGAGAATAAATTACCTTATTAGAATTTCCCTCTAAGTGAATTCCAGTCTCAATTGCCGTTTCAACTGGAAACTGCGGCGATGGTAGGGACTGTTTCCATATTTCAGCACCGCTTCCTGATGATAAGGAGTTGGATAACCTTTATTGTCCTTCCAGCCATATTGCGGGTACTCCTCGTGCAAACGTTCCATCAACTCATCGCGATAGCATTTGGCCAGAATTGAGGCGGCTGCGATAGACAGATAAGTGGCATCGCCCTTCACCACTGTTTTATATGGAATATCTGTTCTGTTGACAAAACGGTTTCCGTCGATCAGCAACAGCTGTGGTTTTACAGCAAGTTGCTCCACCGCCCGGGTCATAGCCAGAAACGAGGCCTGCAAAATATTGATATTGTCGATTTCCTTTTCAGACACCTGCCCTACCGCCCAAGCCAAGGCATCACGTTCTATCATCGTACGCAATTGATTTCTTTTGGCAGCGGAGAGCTGTTTGGAATCGTTGATTTCTTCATTAACATAATGATACGGCAGAATAACCGCTGCCGCGAAGACCGGACCGGCAATACAGCCCCTTCCGACTTCATCGCAGCCACATTCAAGCAGTTCAGTATCAGAAAAATGACTTTTTAAAGGCATAATGCAAGCGCAAATATCAACATCATCACATCATTGACCACAGGATGCTCCTTCATCTGGGATAGCAAGGCATAATACAAGGTGAACGGAATCAGCATAAAGCCCATCGCCTGATGAATATCAAAAGGAGAGAAAACCATCATCAGAATCATTGAAATAGTAATTAAATGGATGGTCATCAAACGTTTACGCAAAAGCACCTGTTTATTATCATATTGTAACTTCAGGATAAAGAAAACATACAATAACGAAACGCCGGCAGCAGACATCAGCACTATTTCGCGCCATGAATAGACGGTAGTTACCGCAAAAGTATTGTGAAACTGCAGTTCCGAAAGCATTTTATACAGCACCGGCAGGCTATCGCAGAAAAAATAATAACAGAATATATACAAATAAACCGTCAGAATGCCAAGCAGATAGACCACAATATCTTTATACTTACTGAATCTGTTGATAATCAGAGAGCTGATAACGAAAAAAGACACAAAAAGCATGGGCAGATAAAAGAGAGAGGCTACACCCGTCAACAAACCGGAAAGCAGGTCCTTACTTTTCAGATTTCCGCTATCGTAATCGAAATTCAGGCTGATGATGATGGCCAAAATCAAATTGGACATACACACTGGCGAAAATTCCGAAATATAGCCGCCACAACACAACAACAACAAATACCACAGCACGACCATCAGGTGGTGGGAATCGCCAAAGCCACAACGAAAATAATAAACATCAGTCAATGTGACTTGCATCAGGATGCCCACAGCAAGTATCAGACACATGGCCACATAATGATGCTGCAAAGGCATAATAAACTGCCAATAACCCAAGTGAAACGGCGGTTGCAACATGGAAGTGGAGGTAATCAGCATAACAGCTGCCCACACCACCAAGGTCAACACCACCATTGCCTGCACAATCAATTTTGACTGAATAAATCGAAACATGATTTAATTTTTGGCAAAAATACAAATTAATTTGCTACCTTTGCCAACTCAATTCCTCAGGAGCGAAAAAAGAATGAAAAATAACGCTAAAAAAGCCATTATCTGGATTGCCGCTGTGGTTTTAGTTGCCGCGGGAGCCATTTTCCTGATGACCAGACCCTCTATTGTGGAAACGGTCAAAAGGGAAAGTGCCAAACTATTTGTGTATGAATACATTCCCAACCAAAATATCCAGTTGGACAGTTGTATGGTGACTGCTAGCATAGATTCCATCTATAAAGACTTCAGAAAGAAGTATCGCTTTCATTATCAAACCATTGGACTGGCCAGTTTTGCCGACAGCAGCCGACTGATACTGCTAAGCGACCTGCCACCCCACTTCGAAACCGATTCCATTCCCGTTATCTTCAGCAAATTCACCCACAAAGTGGAAACCCGCCGCCATCAAATTGGCTACGACGGCTATGTGACCGACCTGATGATTTCGTTAGGCAATGCCACGCAAGAAAACTGCGACAATCTCATCAAACGACTCAACCAAGAGCTGTTTTTCAGCGACTACAAGCCCGTGGTAACGCCCCTTCCGGTGGAGCAAAAGAGACAATATTTCGCCAAGGAAAACATTGATTATCAAATCACACTGAATGAATTCAACATCTGGTTCATGGAAGACAGCGAAGGCTTTATGACCTTGGAAGACACCAGCACTATCCTGACGGTTTCAGACATGTTTGCCCAGCAAAGCCGAGGCGTGTATTTCAGCCAGCTGCCCGGTTTTGTGGCCTGGGCCATGGCCAAAAATGCAGACATCAGCGAGCAAAAGCACCATATCCGGCAGTTTACACTGGATGCCGACCTGATACTGGGCGCCTTGGCCGACAGCAGCACCTTGGTCATCATCGGAAGGGAACGGCAGTCACCCCTCAACGAGCTGCCGCCACTGCAAATCGAGAGCATCCTGCTACTGGCCTCCACCACCGAGAAAGAGCTGTCGCAGAGTCTGGATATCAACGACCTGATGGCTGGCAAGATGAACAACGGCAGGGACTGGTGTCCCACTTATCTGAGCCGTGAGCTGGAAAACACCGAATTTGGCGACCTGATGACCATCACCGATGTGCTGCTGAAGGACTGGTCGGAACGCGGCACCATCCAGGAAGGCTACTACCGTTATCCCGAACCAGGCTATTACCCCTTCGACAAGCCGCTATTCCGCAAGCTGGGTCTGTCGGAACTGGTCTATAACTGGAACACCGCCGGAGCCATGTATGCCATTGACAATGAAGGCTATACCATATACACCCTCAACCGTACCGGCTCGTTACCTGTCAGCTATTTCAACTCACAAGAACGCAGCGAATCCATTGGCTACCGCTATGAGAGCCAAGCCTATCATTACTTCGCTACCCTATGCAACACCGACTTGGCCCGCGTGGTGCAATATACCGCTTTGTATCAGCTATTTATTGATAACAATATCAGTTATTCGGGCAACACCTACCCTGCCTTCCCGAAAAACAAACCATTTTTGCTGTACAAGCCCACCAGCGAGTTGCTTACCATTTTCAAGAACCTAAGCAGTGACGAAATTGCCAGATTGTCGGACTCTCTGTCGCAGCGCAGTTTCAAAAATTATATTAAAGAACATGTAGACAAGCAGATACGGGAAAATGAGCAGAACTACAACATGTCGTATACGGAAGAGAACATTGACTTCATCTATCAGAATGTGCACCGCAACACCAAGGCGGGCATCAGCAAAGACATTTTGGAACTGAAGAGCATGTTGAACAGTTTGAGTGAGGACCAGTTCAAGAAGCTGGCCAAGTTTCTCTCCTACCCACGCGGCGTAAGCGTCAGAGACCGTGAGACATACAACACCATGCTACGGGCACGCAAGGTAAACCAAATCATGCGCGAAATTGGGAAGAACAATCTGGATCTTATTGGTATGGATCTGATCAATGTGAAGAACTACTTTGCTGGAAATCTGGCTGGCAACAGCGGCCGTTACCTGAAGACTTCCTCACTCATCATCACCTTCAACGACCTGCTGACCACTGGCGGGCACAACCTGTCGTCAAAAATCAGCCGAGTGAACTCCATGACGCATTACAAGCAGAGCAAGGGCAATTATGTGCCAAAGGACTATGACAAACCCGCCGGAAACGAGCCGGTTTTGGCAGAAAACAAACCTGTTTCCTCACAGCCAAGCAGTGGCAACGAACCCTCCGGCACCGCCAAGCCCAGCACCAGCGGAGCCAGTCCCAGCAGCAGTGGCAAGCCCTCAAGCAGCGCTCCCAGTGGAAGCCGTCCATCAGGAACGGCAGCCCCTTCGGGCAGCAAACCCAGTGCCTCAACGCCCAGCAACAGCAAACCTTCTGGCAGTAGCAGTCCCAGCAGTCGTCCCAGCACAACCGGCACTTCCTCAAGCAGTCATAGTAGCAGCACTGCCAGCTCCACAAGCAGCCGAAGCTCCAGTGGTGGCGGGAATGTCCGTCCCCGCAGCGCTGTCATCTCCACCGCTCCGAGAGGAACGAGAGGACTATAAACTTCTTTTTTTTTCATTTCCACCCTTATCTGTTTGACGGAGGCTTCCACCTCCTTGCCGTTGATATAGATGGTTACCCTGCGGGTACTGTTCTTTGCCATAACTGATGTTTTGGCAGAGATGACCTAAACGCCCGTCACAGATAGGGTCGGCATAAGAAAAACGCAGTCGTGCTGATTGACTGCGGTTTTGTCACTTTAATTCTGCGACAACGATAGGAATGGTTACAAGCGGCTTGCTGCAAAGTTTGAACGGATAGCGTGTCCGGTCGCCAAAAAAAGGAAAACGACGTTTACATAACCAATATCGTTTAACGTATAAAAATGGAAGGAGTTACTCGGTTAACTCCTTCCATTCGAAACGCATCTGCTTGATGGGAACTTCCCCATTCTTCCCGCCCCGGAGGAAAACTTACAAATAGTCTATTCCTTTTAGTATTTTTGTTGTTTCAATTTTGTATGACAGATTATTTCTCTTATATATTTTCAAATAAGCTCTTAATAATCGTTTTGCAGTTATTTTTGGGGGATTTGTATGATAACCGTTAATATACCAATTGTCATTCTTATCATCGTAGGAATATTCTGAAACCATTTTTGAACTATATTGGTCTGCATTTATACGAACATGTAAAACACTTGGTTTCCCATAAAAGCAATAGGTCAGACATTGGTACCACTTCCCTAAACTTTTCATGCTAAAGGATATTTGACGAATATAACCAAACATATCGTATTCTATCTGAATACGATCTTTAGGGTGTCCCTGTTCAAATACAACATTAGATTTCAATGTGCCATTTGAATTATAGGTATACCACACTCCATGAATTTTTCCCTTTTCATAAGGTTTGAGAGAATATAATTGCCCATTTGGATAGAATTTTAGCTCAATCGAATCTGCCCCAAGGGTATCTGGCTGTAAAATTTGACTTTGTTAAAATTAAAACACTATGGGACAGTCTAAAAAGACAGAGTATTATCTTGATTTGCGAACGGATTACGGATTCAAGCGTGTGTTTGGAGAAAACCCAGAGATATTGAAGAACCTGCTCAATGAATTCCTCCACGAGGTTATCGGGAGAAAGATTACCGATGTCGTTTATCTGCAGACAGAGGTGCTTGGATTCTCGAATAAGGAGAAGAGAATCATTTTCGATCTTTATTGTGAGGACCAGATTATGAACAGGATGATTGTGGAGATGCAACGAGCCGAACAGGAGTATTACGAGAGCCGGATGTTGTACTATATGGGGAGGAGCATCAGCAAGAGTGTGAAGCGAGGAGACCTGAAGTACAGAATGCAGAAGACTATTTCGTTGCACCTGCTTGATTAC